>JAFIHI010000091.1 GCA_017848755.1 Nakamurella sp.
ACCCCGTTGTCGCACCCACAGTGTTGACTCAAAACTCGCCGCTCGACGGCCACATCGGCGGCGCTCCGCCCACCGCCAACCCGGGCCACGCCAGACGACGCCTTGTTCAACAGTCTCCTAGGTGCTACCCTCGTTCGCCTTACCACCCGCGGCGGAGCGCACGAGACCCTGACGATCCCGCTGAGGTCCATGGCGGTGGCGAGGAAATCCCTACTGCTCGGCTATAGCACTCTCAGTAGGGGACGCTGCGCCCGTCACGTGGGTACAGAGGGGTAGCGGTATCCCCTACTGCTCGGCTGGCGCCCGCAGTAGGGATACCGTGCCCATGACGCGAATGAGCCCCGGCCCTCGCAAGCTCGGGCCGGGGCTCATTCGCATAGTGGAGGTGGCGGGAATCGAACCCGCGTCCAACGGTGCTTGGTGAAGCCTTCTCCGGGTGCAGTCCGCCTCGCCTCTACTCGGCCCCGCCGATCTTGCGAACAAGTCGGTGTGACAGGCCCAGCCACTGTGAATGTCCCGACGAACCCCGTGGCCGGGATCGGCGGTGATCCTCCTGATCGACGCCAGGGTCCGGGGCGGAGGAATCCCGGTCTGACGGACTTTCACGCTCGCTCAGGCGGCGAGGGCGAAGTCAGTGCGCTGAGAATTGGCACTTGAATTTTTCGCGACCCATGGTTAACGAGATCATTGCCGCGTTCCTCGACCCGCTTCTCCTCACTCGACAGCCGCTGTCGAGACCAATCACCCCCGTGTCGTTATTGTCTCTCCGTACAACACCATCCATCGTACGGAACATTCCCCGGCCGCACCAGCCGTCGACTTGACTCTATTCGTGAGCCGCTACCTGCTCGACGCCCACGCCTGGCTCTAGGCCCAAGCGGACCGCATGCAACGATCGCGCACCACGGCCTGAGGGATCGAGCATGCGCACACCCTGCGCGTCGCCGAGCTGCCCAATCACCACCGCGATCCGTTCGATCGCATGATCATCGCGCAGGCGCAGATCCTGGACATCCCGATCATCACCGCCGACGCCAGGGTCCACGACTGTGACGCCACGGTGATCACCGCGTAGGCGCGAACAGCGTCATATGCGATTCGGCACACCCCGGGGCGGCCGCAGCAATTACTCCACACGCCCCTTGGCCCGCCGGCCGAGATACCGCGAGACCTCGCGCTCCGAGTCCCGCTTCGCGATCGCCTGCCGCTTATCGTAGAGCTTCTTGCCGCGGCCGAGCCCGAGCTCCACCTTCACCCGCCCGTCGACGAAGTACAGGGACAGCGGCACCATCGTGTAGCCGCCCTCGCGGATCTTCGCCCCCCACTTCTCAATCTGCGCCCGATGCAGCAAGAGCTTGCGCGCGCGCCGCGGGGCGTGGTTGGTCCAGGTGCCCTGCACATACTCGGCAATGTGGACGTTGCGCAACCACACCTCGTCATCGGAGATGGTGGCGAAGCCGTCGATCAGGTTCGCGTGCCGGTCGCGCAGCGACTTGACCTCGGTACCGGTGAGCGAGATCCCGGCCTCGAGCGTATCCACGATCTCGTAATCGTGGCGCGCCTTGCGGTTCGAGACGATCAGTGTGCGGCCTGCTGTGCGATCGGGTTTCGCGGACTTGTTCGACATGGCAGGAGCCAGCGTAGCCGAGGGCCTAACAGCGAGTATGACGACGTTCGCGGCCTGCGCCGGATGGCGCCGCGGTTACAGCCGCACGTACAGGCGCAATGTCACATACGACGCGAGCCCGGCGAGTCCGACGGCGATCCCGCCGAGCCAGGGCGAGACCCATACCAGCGCCGTGCCGTCGATCGGCGGCAGGATGCCGGCATTCATGATTGAGCCGAGCGTCTTGTCCACGAACAAGTACTTCATGGCGACGAGCCCGCCGATCGCCAGGATCGCGCCGGTGACGGCCGCCACCACCGCCTCGAGGATGAACGGCATCTGCGTGCGCCATCGTGAGGCGCCGACGAGCCGCATGATCGACGTCTCGGTACGTCTGGTGTAGGCGGCGACTTGAACGGTGTTCGCGATCAGCAGGAACGCGGCGAGCGCCTGCACCAGCGCGACGATGATGGTCGCGTTGCGAATCCCGTTGAGCAGGTTGAAGAGTCGGTCGAGCGTCTGCGATTGGTCGGTCACCTGCTCGACGCCGGGGAAGGTCTCGTACCGCGCCTGGATCACCTTGTACTTCTGCGGATCCTTGAGCTTGACGTGCCACGAGGAGTTGAGGTCGGACGGCTTGGCGATCTGCAACATCTCTGGCTGCCCGGCGAACATCTGCTGGTACTGCTGCCACGCGGCCGACTGGCTCTGGTACGTCACGCGATCGACGTCCGAATCCTTGTTCAGCGCATCGCCGAGCGCCTGGCACGTCTTCGCCTGGCAGTTCGGATCCTGGGACGAGACGTCCTTTGTGAGGTAGATGGTGACTTCGACCTTGTCACCGTAGATCTGGCGCATTTGGTCCGTCATGCGCGCGACGATCAGCCCGGCGCCGAGCAGGCACAACGAGATCGCGGTGGTCAGGATCATGGCGATCGTCATAGTGACGTTCCGGCGCAAACCCCGCAGTACGTCGGCAAACATTCGTGACGGCTCTTCTCGCAGTTCGGTGGGCAGGTGGTCGGCGATCGCTGGCGGTGTCGCTGCGCCGGGCGGCTAACGCCCGACTCCGTAGACGCCGCGAGCTTCGTCGCGGACCAGCTTGCCCAGGTGCAGTTCGATCACACGGCGGCGCATCGCGTCGACGATCGTGTTGTCGTGGGTGGACATGAGCACCGTGGTACCCGTCCGGTTGATGCGCTCCAGGAGCAACATGATCTCGCCCGAGGTGTCCGGATCGAGGTTTCCGGTGGGCTCGTCCGCCAGCAGCAGCAGGGGCCTGTTCGCGAACGCCCGCGCGATCGCGACCCGCTGCTGCTCGCCGCCGGAGAGTTCTCGCGGCATCCGGTTCGCCTTGCCGTCGAGGCCGACCAGTTCCAGTACCTCTGGTACGACGCGGCGGATATGCGCGCGGGCCTTGCCCGTCACCTCGAGGGCGAACCCGACGTTCTGCGCGACGGTCTTGTTGTTCAGCAGCCGGAAGTCCTGGAAGACGCAGCCCAGCCGGCGCCGGTGCCAGGCAACCTTGCTGCGGCGCAACTTGGTCAGGTTCTTGCCGGCAACCTCGATGGTGCCGGAAGTGGCGATCTCCTCCCGCAACAGCAGCCGCATGAAGGTCGTCTTGCCCGATCCGGACGGGCCGATGATGAACGCGAACTCGCCCTTCTCCACGTCCAGGTTGATGTCTGACAGCGCCGGCCTCGTCGACGCCTTGTACTGCTTGGAAACATGGGACAGGTGAATCACAAGAGGTAACTGTACCGGCCCGGAGCGTTATCTCGGCGTTATTCAGGCCGGTGAGGCGGGTGGTGCCTCTCTCAATTCGCCGTCAGTTCGCGGCGAGTTGGGCGCAGACGTCCGCATGTAATCGCCCATTGGTGGCCAGAGCGGACGTTGTGCCCGCGTCGATCGGCGAACCGTCGATCGTGGTGAACTCTCCGCCTGCGGCGATGACGATGGGTCCGAGTGCAGCCAGATCCCACAGCGAAAGCTCCGGTTCGGCGGCCACGTCGACGGCGCCCTCCGCGACGAGCATGTACGAGAAGAAGTCGCCGTAGCCGCGGGTGCGCCAGCAGGCACGTGCCAACCGGTGCATCTGTTCGCCGCGGTTTGCGTCTTCCCACTCGCCGAGGTCGGAGAGCGACAGCGACGCGTGAGCCAGGTCGGCGACGCCGGAGACGTGGCAGTCCCGGACCGGCCCCCCGGCGAAGGCCGTGTGGGCGCCGGATCCCGGTGCCCCCCACCAGCGGCGGACGAGCGCCGGCGCGGACACGACGCCGAGGGTCGGCGTGCCGTCGACCAGCAGGGCGATGAGGGTGGCCCAGATCGGTACCCCGCGGACGAAGTTCTTGGTCCCGTCGATGGGATCGATGACCCACGCGCGCCCAGCCGCCGCGCGCTCGGCCGGCGGCGTGTCTCCCCCGAACTCCTCCCCGACGACGACGTCAGCAGGGCGCCGAGCCTCCAGGACCTCCCGCAGCGCCCGCTCGACTGCGAGGTCCGCGTCCGAGACGGGCGTCATGTCCGGCTTGGTGTCGACGTGCAGGTCCGCCGCATGGAACCGAGGCAGGCTGATCGCGTCAGCGGTGTCGGCCAGCGCGAGCGCGAGCGAAAGATCGTCTGCGGCGGCGAATGTCGTCATACCCGATGACACTACCGCCCGCGCAACTGTGGATAACCCGGACGAGTCGGGCGCGAATGCGTTAGCGTCTGCTAACCCGTCCGGAGCAGACCATGGGAGCCGACGTTGCCGACCGCGACCCAGCACATCCATGACGAGGTTCGCGAGCTGGTGCGCCGGCGCGGCCTCGACCCGCTCAAGGATCCGCGCGGCACGCGCCTGCTGATCGACGAGGTCATCGGCCACTACGAGGAACGGGTGGCGACCTCGGCGCTGCCGCCGCTGCTCGACCGGGGCGACGCCGCGCGGTACGTGTTCGACCAGGTCGCAGGCTTCGGCCAACTGCAGCAATTCCTGGACGATCCCGGCGTCGAGGAGCTGTGGGTGAACGAGCCCGGGCGGGTCTTCGTGGCCCGCGGCGGGCGATCCGAGCTCACCACGGTGGTGCTGGGCGCCGATGAGATCCGTGATCTGGTTGAGCGAATGCTCAAACCGTCCGGGCGCCGCCTCGACCTGTCCAGCCCCTTCGTCGACGCCTTGCTTCCGGACGGTTCGCGGCTGCACGCGGTGATTCCCGACATCACTCGCGAACACCTATCGCTGAACGTGCGGAAGTTCGTGGTCGCGGCGAATTCGCTCGACGATCTCGTCGCCCGCGCGACGCTCCCCGCCCGCGCCGCACGCTTCCTGGAGGCGTCCGTCGCAGCCGGCCTGAACATCATCGTCTCGGGCGGCACGCAGGCGGGGAAAACCACCATGCTCGGCACGCTGGTGAACTCCATCCCGCCGCAGGAACGGGTGGTCACCTGCGAGGAAGTCTTCGAGCTGCGGCCGAACCTTCCCGACGTGGTCGCGATGCAGACGCGGCAGCCGAACCTGGAGGGGCACGGTGAGATCCGGCTGCGCCGGCTGGTGAAAGAAGCGCTGCGCATGCGGCCGTCGCGGATCATCGTGGGCGAGGTCCGGCAGGAGGAATCGCTCGACCTGCTGATTGCGTTGAACAGCGGGCTACCAGGGATGTGCTCGGTACACGCGAACTCCGCGCGCGAGGCCGTCACCAAGCTGTGCACGCTGCCGCTGCTGGCCGGGGAGAACGTGACGGCGCAGTTCGTCGTGCCGACCGTCGCGGCGTCGGTGGACCTGATCGTGCAGATGGGCCTGGAGGCCGACGGAACACGGCGCGTCCGCGAGATCGTGGCCGTTCCCGGACGGGTAGAGGGCGGCGTCGTGGAAACGGCCGACATCTTCACCACCAGCGACGGCGCGCTACTTCGGGCGGAAGGATTCCCGCCGCACGCCGACCGGTTCGCCCGCTGCGGGCACCATTTGCCGGACCTGCTGAGCACGTAATGCCGCCGATCACTCCGGCTCGCGATCATCAGCGACAACACCGTTCTGCCCCCTACGCCTCGATTTCCGCGCTTTGCAAGGTCTTGCGCGAACATTGATTCACCCGTTTGTGCGGCAGAGCGGTGTTATCCCCGGAGGGCGTTAGCGCGTCATATACGTAGGGAAAGTAGCGAACGGGGCGGGGTGGGATGCGTGGAGGGTGTTGTCAGCGAGCAGCGTGTATCGGCGAGAGCTTATGAGCCTGACGTGAGCGATGCCCGCGCCGCCGCGCAGGAGTTGTTCGCGTCCTCATATGTCAGCCTGGTGCGGCTCGCGGCGGCGACGCTGCGGGACCGGTCGTGGGCAGAAGATGTCGTGCAAGAGTCATTCGCCCACGTACAGACGAAGCTCAATCAGCTGCGTGATCCGGACAGCGCACTTGCATACATGCGCAAGTCGGTGCTCAACCGCGCACGGTCCGAGTTGCGTCGCCACCACAGCAGGTCGACTGGCGCGGTCGGCGACGGGCAAACGGGGGCCGTACTCGACGCCGAACATGAGGCGATGGCACGGCTTCGGCATTCCGAGCTGCTCGACCTGATCCACACTCTGCCGAAGCGGCAACGCGACATCGTTCTGCTTCGGTTCGTGCACCAACTCTCGCTCGACGAAGCCGCTTCGACACTGCGGATCACAGTCGGCGCCGTCAAGGCATCCCAACATCGTGCGCTGGCGAAGCTCAAGCAACGCTTGGAAGGGCACATCTAATGGACGAATTCGAACGACGCGTCAGAGACGCGCTGAATGCCGACCTGCAATGCATCAATGCGCACACCGTTCGCAGGAGGTCGCTTCCGACAGCAGCATCGACGCCCCACCACCATCGCATCATGCCTATGGTCGCAACGGTTGCTGCCGTGGCCGTGGTGGCACTGGTCATGGGGATAATCGGCACACACAGTGCTGGCCGAGACATCTATGCGGCCGGCGGCGGTACGACGGCTCCATCCCCGTCCATTCGCCCAGGTCTCATCGAGGTGCAAGGCGCGGCGATATCGATTCCAGGCGGATGGCATGCCGAAGACGTCAGTAGTGTCGATGTCGACATCACAAATGCGTTCGGATACTGCCTGCTGCGAACCAACCACGAGATCCTTCCCACAGGATGCCTCGCCAGCGAGGGCATTTTAATCCGCTTGGCTCGGGTCAGGTCCGGTCAAGCGGTGGTCCCAGTGCAGGGCAGTTTCCAGTCAGACTGCACAGGCGCACCAACAGTGCCGACCCTGCACCAGCGGCCAGGCTCAATCGGCAACGAGCCTGCCACGATGGTCACCATCACTTGTGGAGACGACATCGGCGCAAGTAGTACCTACTGGGCCGTCTCCGACAGAACCGTCACCGTCCAATCGCCCTTCGATGGCGAACGAAGCCTCCCGATAGCCACATACGTCGCCGAGCACATCGAGTTGACGCAATGGAGCCATGTAATTCAGCCGCCAACGCCCGGCCGAACCCTATCGCCCACAACGGCAGGGTAATCACGCTGCATACCCGCAAGTGCGCGCCGACGTGTCGATCCATGGCGACGGCACTCGCGACACCGTCCTACACCAACAATGTGGACCTGTGTCGCGAACTTCCGTCAGCGAAACCAGCTATAACGGAACTCAAAACCATTCTCCAGAAAGGAGCTACTCTATGAAGAAGCTGCTAGGTATCGTCGCTGCGACGCTGCTGGGCATTGCGATGTTCGCATTGCCGGCCAGTGCCGCACCGGAAACTGCCTTCTGCGTTCTTCCTAACGGTGGCCAAATGAGCTGCTATAGCACGCAGGCCGAGATGCTCAGGGTCGCATCAGGAGGCCGAATAAATCTTTCTGACAAGGCGACGGCGTTAGAAGTCGACGCTGCGATCGAACGATCCAATGCCGCAGCCAGCAAGCTCGCCGCTCCAACAGCTACAGTGATCCAAGCGAATCTGTGGACCGGTCAATCTAAGACTGGAAACCAGCTGACCTTGACCGCATCGGCACTGTGTACGAACGGTGGCGCTGGACCCTGGACATATTTTAATACTCCGTGGGCGAATAACATCGAATCGACCCAACTATACGCTGGCTGCTACGGCAGGGGCTACCACGACCCGAACCTTTCACCGCTAGGAGCATCGTACGGTTTCGGCTATGAAGTCTACGCCTCAACGCTTGGCGGCTTCAACAACCAGATGAACTCATTCAAGTCCTGCGCGGCGAGCTGTTAATCGCCAATATGGGTTGACCACCGGATGACTGATCGATCCCTCGGGCAACTGTTCTGTCGTGGTGCGGCCAGAGTAGCGAATAATCACTCTGGCCGCGCCGCGGCAGGTATTTATCGGCGTGCAGGAGGATCAACCAGATGCGCCATCATGGCCTAGAGCCGATGTGCTAAATCATTCCCTCATGATTCGAACAACTCGGAGCGAGCCGGAACAGCCTCGAGGTAAACCGTTCTTAGCAAAGGCCCGTCCTTGAACTCTATGACCTCGTCAGCGCGCGATCGATGGCCTTGATCAGACACTAGTACCAACGGCCGAGAATATTAGGTGGAAATATTAGGTGAGCCTTCGCGAATTCACTCGGCCCCCGACTACCCATCACGGCAAGTCACGCGAGTCAACTCGTCTCGATGACAGTTGCTCAGACTGTCATCAGGCTGATATCTTGCCCAGAGCGGTCGCCCCGACCGTGTTTCTCGCGGGGCAAATAATCACATTAGGAATGCTCGCGTGGCTCAGCCAAGCCCGCGGCTACTCGCTGCTCAGTCGGTTAACAACGTGGGATGCTCAGCACTTTCTCAGCATCGCCATCGACGGCTACACATGGTCGACGCACGCAGGTACCGCCACGTCTCCGGCGTTCCTCCCCGGCTACCCGTCGCTGATCGCCGGACTGCATGCGGTGACCGGCCTGTGGCCCCCGGCTGCGGCCATCCTCGTGTCTGTCACCTGTGGCGTGATCTTTGCTTGTGCAATACCCCACATCGTCCGTGCCATTCCAGGCACGGACGGGCGTGCGGAGCTGGTCACGGTTGCGCTGGTCGCCGTTTCGCCGATGAGTGTCGTTCTGACCATGGCCTACAGCGAAGCGCTCTTTTGCGCGCTGGCCAGCTGGGCCCTGGTGTTCGCACTCCGACATAGGTGGTGGACCGCCGGAACAATTGGGTTTTTCGCCGGTACGGTGCGCATATCTGGCCTTGCTATCGCCTTCGCGTTTGCCGTGGTGGCGATCACCACCCTAATACGGGAGCGCCGTCAGCTGCGATCCACAGCAGTATGTGCGGCCATTCCTCAGATGGTGGCGGCGACCGTTGCCGCTAGCGGGACGATTGGATGGGTTCTGTACTCGGGGTTGCGAATGGGGTCGCTGACGGGCTGGTTCGCCGCACAGAACAAGGGTTGGGGTAGCCATTTCGATTTCGGCGTAACTACCACCAAATTTGTCTATCGGATCGCGACTACTAGGCCCAACGTGCTCGAGGTTACCACCGCAGTCATCCTGATTGCGGCCTGCGTCCTAGTGATTGGCACAATCCGGCAAGGACAACCTATACTGTTGCTTGCTTACGGTGCTGCAGCAGTTGCCGAGGTAGTCGGAAGCGCAGGAATAATGAATTCTAAGATCCGGCTGCTCATTCCGGCCTTCACCATTCTGATGCCGACCGCCGCATGGCTCTCTCGACGTCAACAAGTCACACAAATCTTCACTCTGGCCACTTTCACCTTTGCATCGACCTGGCTCGGCGGATACGCATTAACCATTTGGAAATACGCGATCTAGAGCCACCGGCACTTGTGGATGAATGACGTGCTGTCCGTCAGTCGCGCAGTCCGCGCCGACGCCGTACTCACGGTGGTGGGGCATCAACGGCGTCCATCTCGCCGACACACCTGCAATGGTCCATTTCGGGGCAACCTCGGCGAACGCGAGCATCGTCGCTCCATTGCAGATGAGCGCAACTGTTACGTCACGACTGCTCAGGTGGAAACCTTTGGAGCAGTCGTGCGCAGCGCGCAGGCTCGCCGCGACTCCTTGGTCAAATCAACGATCAAAGCACGTTGCCGATGGCCGGGCTGCTCGGCTGAGTTACTCGGCAGCGTTACTCGGTTGGGTGTGCGCGAGCGCCGCTTCCTTGATCCGGTAATGCCTGTTGCGTGCGCCCAAGATCGCGGCCGCCAGCGCGGCCGCGATCAGTGATCCGGCGGCGACACCGATCTGGACGTCGGCCGCACGCGCGGCATCGCCGCCGAACGCCAGATGCCCGATGAGCAGCGACACCGTGAATCCCACCCCGCCCAACACTGCGAGCCCGGCGAGGTCGGGCCACGCCAGCCAGCGCAGCAACGGTGACCGGACGAGCCGGGCGGTGATGATGGTCGCGGCGAAGATACCGACGGCCTTGCCGACGACGAGTCCCGCGACAATGCCGACGGTGATGCGGTTCTCGAACGCCGAGCGAAGTCCGCCGAGTCCGCCGATCGTGACGCCGGCGGCGAAGAACGCGAACAGGGGCACCGCGAAGCCCGCGGATACCGGGCGAAGCGCCCGGTCGAGCCGGTCGGCGATCGCAGGCGCCTGCCGGCGCGGCGCGCCGCGAACAGCGTCATACCCGGCAGTGACCGGGCTGCTCCCGTCACCGCTATGCCCATCAGCGGGGTTCTTATCGGCCGCGCGCCCTCGGCTGGTGCGTCGGGGACTGCGCACCGGCACCGTGAACCCCATCAGCACTCCGGCGACGGTGGCGTGCACCCCGGACCCGTGCATCGCGGCCCAGGCGACAAGCGCGAGGAGTGGCAGCACAACCCACCCCGTCACCCCAACGCTGCGACCCCTGCGTCCGCGAATCTGCATCAGCGCTCCGAATGCTGCGATCGCGGCGAGCGCGAGGCCGAACAGCGCCAGGTCCACGTGGTCCGTGTAGAAGAGCGCGATGATGATGATGGCGAGCAGGTCGTCGACGACGGCGAGGGTCAGCAGGAAGGTGCGCAGGGCCGACGGGAGGTGCCGCCCGACGACGGCGAGAACCGCGAGCGCGAAAGCGATGTCGGTGGCGGTCGGGATGGCCCAGCCGACGTGCGCGCCCTTCTCGCCGATCGTGACGACGATGTAGACGACGGCCGGCACCGCCATGCCGCCGACCGCCGCCGCCACCGGCACCGCAGCGCGCCGGGCGTCGCGCAATTCGCCCACCACGAATTCCCGTTTGAGTTCCAGGCCCGCCAGGAAGAAGAAGAGCGACAGCAGACCGTCCGCAGTCCATGAGCCGATGGACAAGTGCAGGCCGAGCGACGCCGGCCCGATCCGCCAGTCGCGCGCTGCGGTGTAGGCGCCGGCGAGCGGCGAGTTCGCCATCATCAGCGCTACCACGGCGGCGATCACCAGCAGGGCGCCGCCGACAGTCTCGGTGCGCAGTAGCGCCGCGAGGTGCCGGCGTTCGCGGCGGCGTTCACGGCGTTCACTGCGGGGGCGTGTGCGGTAGTGGCGGAGGGGCCGGAACTGCGACGCGCGCCCACGGGGCGTTCGCGCAGCGGCGTCGGTGGTGTGTGGCACAGGGCTCCGATCGCGGTACTGGCAGTAGGGGGCAAAACGCCGACCAGACTTCCCGGCACACCAGACGTTTAGTGTATGACGCTGTTCCCGACCGCAGTCGTCCGGATGAGGTGCCACGGTGGCCAACCCAGGAACCTCGCGCTAGGAACGCCATACCCCGAATAGGGGCTGGCCGTCGCCGCAACGACGAGCGACTCGGTCCGAATGACGGATTCCGTGTGGATAACTTCCGTTCCGTATCGCATGTGAGCCACATCGCATTATGGTGCTTTTGCGCAGGTAGTCGTGCGGGCCGCGGTAAGGGCGCTGACAAGGGTGGTGCACGGCCACATCTCGAGTCGGGAGGCACAGCGTTGGGGGCAGTGGTGGGGTTGATCGGCGGCACCGGGCTGCTGCTGATCTGGCAGGGCCTGACCGGTGCGCCGCGACGCAGGAATGCGCCACACCGTGAGGTGCGTCTACGCGAGACGCTGGCCCAAGCCGGACTTTCGGGCGTCACACCGGCCCGCATGATCGCGCTGCAGGGCGCGGTCGCGCTGGTCGTCGTGGCGGTCTCGTTCGTCTCCACCGGCTCGGTGTCCATCTCGATCGTGTTCGCACTGTTCGCCGGATATTCGCCGTGGCTGCTTGTACAGCGGATGCGTCGTCGCCGCCGCGCGGATCTGCGGGAGCTGTGGCCGGAGGTGGTCGACAACCTGACGTCCGGTGTCCGCGCCGGCCTGTCGCTTCCGGAGGCACTCGCCGCGATCGGCCAACGCGGCCCGGAGCCGCTGCGCGAGCCGTTCCGGGCCTTCGGGCGGGACTACCGGGCCACCGGTGCGTTCGATGATTCGTTGACCCGTCTGAAGACGGCGCTGGCCGATCCCGTCGGCGACCGGATCTGCGAATCGCTGCGGGTGGCACGTGAGGTCGGTGGGACCGATCTCGGCCGACTGCTGAGCACGCTCAGCGGCTTCCTCCGGGAAGCTGCTCGGGTCCGCGCGGAGCTCCTTGCCCGACAATCGTGGGCGATCAGCGCGGCGCGCATGGCAGTGGCAGCACCGTGGCTGGTCCTGCTGCTCCTCTCCACCCGCCGAGAGACCCTCGCAGCCTACGACAGTGCCGTCGGCACAGCGATTCTCGCGATCGGAGCCGTGCTGACCGTGGCCGCCTACCGGGTGATGCTGCGCATCGGGCGCCTACCGGAGGATCGGCGAGTCCTCCGATGACGACGTTCCTGGGCGGCACGATCGGCCTGGCCGCGGGCGCGGGCCTGCTGCTGGCGATCCTCGCCGCTCCCCCGTTTCGGAAGCTGTCACTGTCCGAGCGCATCGCACCGTACCTGCGGGATGCGGCCACCCCGTCGCGACTGCTGACCCCAAGCGGCACCGTGCGCGAGTCGACCATCGGTCGATTGACCGGGCCACTGCTGGCTGACGCTGTCCGCATGCTCGACCGGATCCTGGGCGGGCGGGCCTCGGTCCGCCGCCGCCTCGCGGCGCTGCGATCGCCGATGTCGGTGGAGCAATTTCGCGCGGAGCAGGTGGTGTGGGCCGGGGTCGGCGGCGGTGTCGGCCTCGGTGTCGTGCTCCTCGCAATCATCAGCAACCACCGGAGCCCGATCCTGCTGGTGATGATCGTGCTGCTGTGCGCGGTCGCTGGCATCGTCGCGCGCGACTGGTGGCTGACACAGACGGTCTCCCGGCACAACGCCGAGATACTGGCCGAGTTCCCGGTGGTGGCCGAGATGCTCGCGCTCGCCGTCGCCGCGGGCGAGGGCTTGGCCGGCGCCATCGGACGGGTATGCCGCCTGACCCAGGGCCACCTGGCCGACGGCCTGCGAGCGATCCTCGCCGACGCGCGGGCGGGCGCATCGCTGCAGCAAGCGCTGCTGGTAGCGCGAGACAACACACAGGTCGAGCCGCTGGCGCGGTTCCTCGACGGCATGGCCGTCGCCCTGGAGCGCGGTACGCCATTGGCGGAGGTGCTGCACGCACAGGCGGCCGACGTCCGCGCCCTGAGCAAGCGGCAACTGCTGGAGGCCGGCGGAAAGAAGGAGATCCTCATGATGGTTCCTGTGGTATTCCTTGTGATGCCCGTCACTATCCTGTTCGCCTTCTTCCCCGGGATCATCGCGATCACGACCGTGGCGCGATAGGGATCCTGGCCATGGCCGAGCCGCCCGACCTCTATGAGTCCGAACCGCACGAGCCCGAACAACCTCCCGAAGCCCACAGAACCCACGAAGGAGCCTCCGATGATCTCGCGCAGCGCAGCAAGGGCGTATTACGTGTTCGAGGCGACGGTCACGCTTCTCGTGACGTTGGCCGGGCCGGCGCGGCACCGCGATGCCCGCACGGGTCTAAGCAACCGCGAACCCACCGACCGGGACCGCGGCGACGTGCCGGGGTGGGTCATGGTCACGATGATGACGGCGATCGTGGTCATCGTGCTGCTCGGCGTCTTCCAAGAGGCCGTTGTCAACGCGGTGAAGAACGCCTTCGATTCGATCAGCGGCCAGGGCGGCCAGCCGTAGCCGATCGCGGGTCGGCCGTCGCGGAATTCGCGATGGTGCTGGTGATGCTGATGCTGCTATTCCTGGCGATGGTCGGCGTCGGACTGTGGTTCTACACTCAGTCGCTGCTGACCAGCGCCGCAGCCCAAGCAGCGCGGTTGGCGGCTGGCGCCGATGTCCAGGACACCACCGCCGCCTCCCGGCGCGCCGCAGACATCATGGCGCAGACGATCGCGGGCCGGCTCGCCGATACCGTCCGATGCGATCCTCCGCAGTCCGCGGATCCCGTCATGATCGAGGTGCGATGCACGATGGCGGCGCCGGCGATCGTTCCGCTGCTGGACGGCATGATGCCGGACATCGACGTAACGGCCCACGCGCTGCGAGAGATTCCGTGACAAGAAAGGTCGCTCCCCCGCGCAATCCGAGCCATCGGCGCCTCGACGACGGCCGCGCCGTCATCGAGGTTGTCTTCCTCGCCGTCCTGCTGTTGATCCCGACCATGTACATCCTGATCGGTGTGTTGCGCCTGCAGGCCGCTACTCTCGCCGTCGCCCAGGCAGCGCGCGACGTCGGGCGGCTGATCGAGACGTCACCCGGTCTGCCGTCGCTCGATCAAGCGGCGGCAGTGGCGCGAGTGGCGCTGGCGGATCAGCGCGTGCCGGGCGATGGGATGCGCATCGCGACGATCGATGCCGGCGGGGACTGCGCCCGCGCCGGTTCGGCGCACTTCAGCCGGCAGGCCGGCACCGACTACGACGTGTGCGTGATCGCAGTCATCGACTTGCCCGGCGTGCCGACAGCCCTGGCCGGATCCCGGAACACCGTCACCGGCGTGTATACGGTGCACATCGACGACCTGCGCGAGGGGCGCTAATCGATCGCGCTGAGACCGGTCGGCGTGCGCTCCGCTGCCGCGTCAGCCGTCTTCCAGTGCTTCTGCAGCCTCCGCCGGGCTGGCGGCCACGGGTTCCGCCTCCCGCGCTGCGCGCAGGCGACCCGGTTCCATCGTCTGCTCGGGGCGCGCGAAGAACAGCACCGCGACCAGGCCGATCAGCAAGATGGCGGCGGGCAGCAGTAAGGACTCGCCCATGGCCCGCGCGAAGCCGGGCTGCACGAACGCCGGCAAATCCCCCGAGGCGTCATACGAACCGCCTGACGCGGCACTCGCGCCGAATGCGGCTACCAGCCGCGACTGCATGATCACCGCGATGCCCGCGCTGCCCAGCACGGCACCGACCTGCCGTGTCGTGTTGTAGACCCCGGATCCCGCACCCGCGGCGTGCATCGGCAGATTCCGGGTCGCGGTCGCGGAGATCGGCGACCACATGAACGCGTTCGCGACACCCATGAGCGCGATGGGAAGTTCCAGCTGCCAGATCGCCCGCCCTGGCGCCATGATCTGCCACAGCCACACGAGCGACGTGATCATGCACACCAGCCCGAACCCACCCAGGTAGCGGGGGTGCGTCCGGTCCACCAGATTCCCGACCGGCTTCGCCAACCCGCCCGTGATGATGGCCATCGGCACCATCAAAAGCGCCGCCCGGACGGGCGACAGGCCGAGCACCTTCTGCGCGTACAGCATCAGCGGGAACGCCACCGACGTGATCGTGAAACCGACGGCCGCGATCCCGATGTTCGCCAGCGAGAAGTTGCGGTCCTTGAACAGCGGGAGCGGCACCAGCGGCTCGGCGGCGTTCTTCGCCTGCCACAGCACGAATGCGGCGAGTACCACCACACCGGCGATGATCAGCGACCACACCGAGATCGGCCCCGCGATCGTCCCCCAGTGGTAGGTCTCGCCCTCCTGGATGCCGAAGACGAGCAGGAACATGCCGACCGCGGACAGGGCCACGCCGGTGACGTCGAACCGGTGCGAGTGGATCTCGAGGTGCGGGACCAGTTTCATCGCTAGCCCCAGACCGACGATCCCCACCGGCACGTTGATGAAGAAGATCCACTCCCAACCGAGCGAGTCGATGAGCACCCCGCCGAGGATCGGCCCGACCAGCGTGGCGACGCCCGCGACCGCGCCCCACATCCCCATGGCGGTGCCGCGCCGGTTCGCCGGGAACGTCCGCGTGACCACCGTCATCGTCTGCGGCGTCATCATCGAGGCGCCGAGACCCTGGAAGACCCGCGCCGTGACCAGCATCCCGATCGATCCGGACAGCCCGCACCATGCCGACGACGCGGTGAAGATCACCAGTCCCGTCTGGTAGAGCGCCTTGGGGCCGAATCGGTCGCCGAGCCGGCCGGTGATGAGCAACGGCACCGCGTACGCGAGCAGGTACGCGCTGGTCACCCACAAGACCTCGTTGATGCTCGCGTGCAGGCTCACCATCATGGTCGGGATCGCCACGGAGACGATGGTCGAATCGACCAGGATCATGAAGAAGCCCAGGCACAGGGCCCACAAGGCGGCCCACGCGCTGCGGGTGCCGTGCTTCTCGGCCGTCGTGGATTCCATCATCAGTCGATTCTTCTACAAGGCTCCGACATCCATCGTGCCGACCGGGTATGACGCTGTTCGTGACCTCGGCCCGACCGGACCACCGCGCCCGTTCGCGTAGGCTGGTTAGTTGTGAATCTCGACGACGCCGCCGCTCTCAAGGAACTGCAGACCACGATGGGCTCCATCGAGGCCGTCGTCGACGTCGACCGGTTGAAGGCCTCCATCGCGGATCTCGCGCGGCAGGCCGCTGCCCCGGACCTGTGGAACGACCAGGAGAATGCCCAGGCAGTGACGAGCAAGCTCTCGCGTGCGCAGGCAGACCTCGCGCGGGTCGAGGAGCTGCGCCGCCGTCTCGATGACGTGGAGGTGCTGTTCGAGCTGGGCGAGGAGGACCCGGGCACTCTCGACGAGGCTCGCAGCGAGATGTCTTCGCTCGCACGCGATATCGAGGCCATGGAGGTCCGCACGCTGCTGTCCGGGCCGTATGACGAACGCGAGGCGCTGGTCACGATCCGCTCGGAGGCGGGCGGCGTCGATGCCGCCGATTTTGCCGAGATGCTGATGCGCATGTACCTGCGCTGGGCGGAGCGGCACGGCTATCCGACCGAGGTGTACGACACGTCCTACGCCGAGGAGGCGGGGCTGAAGTCCGCGACATTCCAGGTGAAGGCGCCGTTCGCGTACGGCACGCTCTCGGTAGAACAGGGCACGCACCGGCTGGTGCGCATCTCGCCGTTCGACAACCAGGGTCGGCGGCAGACCTCGTTCGCCGGCGTCGAGGTGGTGCCCGTCGTCGATCAGGCGGATCACGTCGACATCGACGAGAAGGAGCTGCGGATCGACGTGTACCGCTCGTCCGGCCCCGGCGGGCAGGGCGTGAACACGACCGACTCGGCCGTGCGCATCACCCATCTGCCGACTGGCATCGTCGTCTCCTGCCAGAACGAGCGCTCCCAGTTGCAGAACCGCGCCTCGGCGATGGCGGTGCTGCAGGCCAAGCTGCTGGAGAAGCGTCGACAGGACGAGCAGGCCGCGATCGATGCGCTCAAGGGCGACGGCGGCAACTCCTGGGGCAACCAGATGCGCTCCTACGTGCTGCACCCGTACCAGATGGTCAAGGACCTGCGCACCAACTACGAGGTCGGCAACCCCTCCGCCGTCTTCGACGGCGACCTCGATGGATTCCTCGAGGCCGGCATCCGCTGGCGCCGCTCGCAGGAGAACCGCACCAACTGAACCACAGGACGAAGCACCATGCGGCCGCGGTGGCGGCGCTTGAGTGCCTGCCCAGACTTTCCCTGGGGACGTCTTCAAGCTCGCGAATCGCTCCGAAAACTACATCATGGCCGATCGCAGCGGGCGCTACCCGGCCGCCGAGTCCTGCGGAGCGGACCACAAGCTGGACATCGGTGCAGCAACAATGCGATCCGCCAGCGGGTAGAGCCGCGGCCCCGTGTGCAACACCGCACCGCCGATGAAGGCGCCGCCCAACTGGTCCCGCAGCCACTCGAGGTGGACGGCATCGCGACGTCCAGGCGCACCGGATGCCTTGACCTCGATGCCGAACACTTCGCCACCGCCGAATTCCAGCAGGATGTCGATCTCATGCCGACCCTCCTGGGTACGCAGGTGGAAGATCCCTGGCTGCGCCTCACTGACCGCGGCCTCGGCTCGAAGTTGCGCCATGACGAACGTGTCCAGCACACGGCCGAGAAGATCGCCATGTGCCCGAATCGATCTCGCCGTGACGCCCAGCACCGCGGCAAGCACGCCCGTGTCGACCACGTAGCGCTTCCGGAGCTGCACCAGTCGCTTGAGGCGATTCGTCCACCATGCTGGGACCTCTTCGATAGCGAAGAGGTTGGTGAGCAACCGCCCGTAGCTCGACGCGGTCTCACGATTGACTCCGGCGCTCTCAAGGATGGCGCTATCCGCCACCACGCCGGCGCTGTTGGCGCAGATGGCCCGCAGATATCGGTCGAGCCGCACAGGGTCGCGGCCGGGGTCCGCCATATCGACATCGCGCCGCAGCAGTTGCTCGACGTACGCGGTGAGCCAGCGCCGCCGCATGGTTTCGGAGGACGTGATGACAGCATCCGGGAAACCGCCGCGGACTGCCCGCTGCAGATAGCCGTCCAGGGTGAGCGCGACCGCCGGTGCGGTCAGCGCATCGACACCAACAGCGCCAATGCGGTCGATGATGGAAGGCGCGGCGGCGCGCCCCTCGATCTCACGTTCGGTGAGCCCATACATGACGAGCCGCAGCGCACGCCCCGTCAGCGGCCAACCCTGCGCCGTCATGTCCGCGCGTACGGAACCGGTGATCACGAACGCCCCCGGCCCGGGGCGATCGTCGACCACACGCTTCACAGCGCCCAGGATCGTCGGGGCCAGTTGCCACTCATCGATCAGCAGTGGCCTGGGCATGTCCAGCGCCCCGTCCGGATCGGCCCGCACCGCGACTGCTTCGGATTCGCGGTCCAGTCGGATCACGGACCGCGCATGACGCAGAGCAGTGGTGGTCTTGCCGCACGCGCGCGGCCCGACCACGAGGACGGCGGGGAACTCACCGAGCAGTGCGCTGAGCAGCCCATCGCCCATCCGCTCGATATACGCCACGCACGTACAGTAGCACTTCTACACGGGCCTGAGTATGACTTTTACGCACACTTCAGTATCACTTTTACGCACCAGCCACTCAAACTTTTACGCATGGCCCGGGGCTCAGTGTGGCAGGTAGGCGTTGGTGTAGTAGGTGGACGGGTCGGCGACCTTGTCGAGTTCGCCGACCGCGTGCAGCGCGTCGGTAAGTTCGGACCACTGCGACGCGCGCTGGGTGAGCAGCCCGTCTGGCCCGTTCATCACCGCAGCGGTCGACTCCCAGCCGGTCAGGTTGTAGGTGTGGGACGAACCGTTGTCCGGGTAGATCTTCTCGAAATCGTTGACGGCCTTCTCCGGATTGGCGATGGCCCACTGGGTGGCTTCCTTGATCGCGGCGAGGAACGCCTTAGCGGTGTCGCCGTTCGCGTCCAGCCACTTCTGACTGGCCACGTAGACCCAGATCGGCACATCGGGCGCGTTGAACTCCTTGGCGAGCATGACAGCGGGCTTCTTGCCGGTCGCCTCCTGCACCTGGGCGACTGCGAAGTTCGCGGTGTTCGTCGTGAGGTCGAGCTTGTTCGCGAGCAGCGGCGCCACGTCGTCACCCTGGAACGTGACCTGGTGCACGTCGTTCGCCGTGAGCCCCGCGGCCTTGAGCACGAACGGCATCATCGCCTGCGTCCAGTTGTCGGAGAAGACGCCGATGCTCTTGCCCTTGAGGTCCTTCAGGTTGATGGTCTCCCCCGGCCGGGCAATCAGGCCCCAGTTGTTCGACTGCGAGTAGTTGCCGATCGACACCACGTCGGCGCCCTGCCCGCGGGTGATGACGACGTCCGCGGTGGTCGCAAAACCGATGTCGCCCTGGCCGGAGCCGAGCAGCTTCACGGTGGTGGAGTCGTCTGGCGGCAGGATGAGTTTCAGGTCGATCCCGTACTTGTCGAACATGCCCTCGGCCTTCGCGACCGCGAGCGGAACGGCCTCGAAGTCGACGCCGGACCAGTCGTAGACCAGCGAGACGGTGTGCTTCGTGACGGCGGCGGAGGTCTGCGTCTCGCTCGATGAGCTGCTCGATGACCCGCCCGACGTCTCGCTCGGCGAACCAGTCGACGAACCGGACGAACCCGAAGACCCAGTCGCCCCGGCCGACGACCCGCACGCGCTCAGCACCAGCCCGGCGACCGCCGTCACGATCACAGCAGCCGCGCGGGCGCTGCGCTGGAACCTGATCATTGTCATTCCTCCCGTTGTGGCGCCCGGATACGGGCGCTCGGCTCCCGCCGTCCTATTGTCCCCGGTCCGGTTCGCCGACGGTCTGCGGCCCGGTGCGGGCGCCGTCCGCGCGAGCGGGCGACATCCCGGAGCCGTGAGCGCCGTCATATCCGTCGATGGCGCCGCGAAAACCGCGCCAGGCGGTCGTCCGGCGGGTCCACGGCGTCGAAATCGCTTCCACGGCCATCACTATCAGGAACGACAGCACGCCGATCGCGGTCAGCAGGAACGTGACGCCGTAGACGACATCGGTCTTGAACGAAGCGTTGACCTTGAGCAATTGGGTGCCGAGCCCGGGCGTGGGCGTCCCCGTCCACTCCCCGATCACCGCGCCCGTCACGGCGTACGTGGCGCCGATCTTCAGGCCGGAGAACAGCGGGCTGAGCGTCGCGGGAAGCCGGATCATCAGGAACTCGCGGACCCGCCGCGCCCCGGTCACCCGGGACAGCCGAACCAGGTCCGGATCGACGTGCGCGAGCCCGTCCAGCACGTTCACCGCGACCGGGAAGAACACGATCCACGCCACGATGATTAGCTTGGGCAGCATGCCGAAGCCGAACAGGATCACCAGCGGCGCCGCGATCGCCACGATCGGAACCGCTTGCGAGGTAATCAAAGTCGGGAAAATCAGCCGCTGCAGGAACTTCATCGCGGACATGATCACCGCCAGCACGAACCCGAGGGCCGCGCCGATCAGGAACCCGTAGACCGTCTCTAGCACGGTCTGCATCGTCAGCGGTGCAAGGGTCGACCAGTTCACGCCGATCGCGCGGACAGCCGCCTGCGGGGTGGGCAGCACGAACGGTTTGAGGTCGAAGATCCAGATGACGATGTTCCAGATGACGGCGATGATCGCGAGGCCGGCGATCGGGAGCGCGAGGAGGCCGAGGGCGCGAGCGACGCCGCCGCGCCGCGGCCGAGTGGTGGACGTCGTCATCGGGCGGCCCGCCCCGCTTCCGCGTGTCCCAGCGCGGCCTGCACCTCACGCTTGATGTCGATGAACATCACCGTCGTCAGTGTGTCGACGGTGCGCGGCCGCGGCAGCCCCACCGGCAACTCGCGCGCGATGCGCCCGGGACGCGCGGACATGACGATCACCCGGTCCGCTAGGAAGATCGCCTCGTCCACGTCGTGCGTCACGAACAGGATGGTCGCGTTCAGGTCCCGGCACACCGACAGCAGCCACATCTGCATGTCGAACCTGGTCTGCGAGTCGAGGGCGCCGAACGGCTCGTCGAGCAGCAGCACGTCCTGGCCGAGCGCGAGCGTCCGCATGAAGGCGACCCGCTGCCGCATCCCACCGGACAGTGCGTGCGGATAGTGGTTCAGGAACTGCCCGAGTCCGTAGCGGGACGCGAGCCTTGCCGCCTCCGCGCGGTCGTCCTGGGTGGCGCCGCGGGTGAGCGACGCACCGAGCACGATATTGCCGATCACCGTCCGCCAGGGCAGCAGCAGATCCTTCTGCAGCATGTATCCCACGTGGCCGGTTTCGCCGGTGACGTCGACGCCGTCGATCGCGATGCCGCCTTTGGTGGGGCGTTGCAGCCCCGAGATCACGTTGAACAGCGTGGATTTTCCGCACCCGGACGGGCCGACGATGGACACGAACTCGCCGCGGCCGACGGTCAGCGACACGTCGTCCACCGCGAGAACGTCGCCGAAACGGCAGCTCACGCCCGACGCGGCGAGTTTCGGAACGTCCGTCACGCGATACCCGATCTCGAAGACGATGGTCGTCGGCAGCGGCCGGGGCAACCAGGCGATACGGCCCACCGGGTGCTGGCCCGTGGTGCCGCCTTCACGCGCCCCGCGATCATGGTACAAACCAACCGCGTATGACGGGCGGCCGGGCCGTGACCGTCGCAGAGTCCGCGGCGCCGGTGGGCCATGTCGTGTCCACGGCGTCGAGGGGCCGATTCGGCGACAGCTTGCCCCGGCAGATCGTTCCGGCGGTTCGGCCCTGCAGTGTGTCACTGCCCGCCGTCCTGCCGCCCTGCGGACCACAACAGCATGCCCGCGTAGCTCCGCCAGGGTGCCCAGCGCACCCCGTGGCCGAGCAGGGCCGCCGTCTGCTCGGGAAGGCCACACCCGGCGGCGCCGCGACGGACGTCGGCATCGGCCGCCGCAAGCACATCACGGTCCCCCAGCGCACGCAGGATGACGCCCTCGGCCGCCAGCGGGCTCAGGCCCGCGACACCGACCAGCAGCGCTTCGAGGTCGGTGCGGCGCATGCCCCAATGGGCGACGAGCGGGTCCGCGGTCAATGCCTCGGACAGGCGGACAACACCGTCGACCAGGCCGGCCGGGCCGCGCAACACGGCGCGCCCGTCGGCGGCGATGCGCTGCGGCGTCGGGAACAGCAGCCCCCACGGGGTCGGGTCGCCAAGTGCGTGCACCAGCCCGCCGAGCATGGTGCGCGCCGTCCGCATCGGTACCTGCGCTTCGACGACGCCGCGGATCAGCGCCTCATCCAGATTCACGGCCCCGGGCACCCGCATGCCCGGATGCTCCGCCACCAGCGGCGACAGCAGCGAATCCTGGCCGAGTGCATGGGAAATGCGCGCGGGGTCGGCATCCAGATCGAGCAGGCGCCGCACACGGAAAACCAGCGGCGCGAGGTCGCGCGGGTCGAGGACGCTGAGCTTCGCCATGATCCGCCCGCGGGCATCGACGTCGACGCGCAGGTGCCCGGCCGCGCGCGGCAGCCGAACCGTTCGGGCATACCAGGTCTCGCCGAACTCCTCGACGTCCGGAAGGGCGCGCTCGGCGAAGAACCGGAAGAGCGCCGCGGCATCGAACGGCGGGCGCGCGGGGAGGGTGCAGCGCAGGATCAGCGGGCCCGCTTCGCGGATGGACGGTTCCGCACGGCGGCCCCTGGAGCGAAGCGCGCCGGGCGTCGTCCCATAGAAGCGCTGCATCGTCGCATTGAACTGCCGGACGCTGGTGAATCCGGCCGCGGCGGCGACGTCCTGCATCGGGATCGTCGTCGATGCCAGCAGCAGCATGGCCAGGTGCGCCCGCAGTGTGCGGGCCACATCGAGCGGCCCGCATCCGGCAACTGACTCCACCGCGCGCAGCACGTGCCGGGGGGTGACCCCGAGTCGCCGAGCCAGACCGCCCACCCCCGTCCGGTCGATCTCACCGTCCGCGATGAGCCGAAGCGCCCGGCTGCCCAACGCATCGCCCGACGCCGGTTCGGGCGCGGAATACGTCATATCCGGTCGGCATCGAGGGCACGGCTTCAGCCCGGCGGCATGTGCCGCGGCCGGAACGGGATAGAACGCCACCTGCGACGGCCGCGGCGTGCGCACCGCGCATCCCGGTCGGCAGAAGGTTTCGGACATCGGCATGCCCGTGACGAAGTAACCGTCATACCGGCCGTCGTGGTCCGAGGCGTGCCGGTAGCGCTCGGCGAACACGCGATCGCGCATAGCCACGCGATCCGCGTCGGTGAAGGCCCGCATCGTCTCAGCATCGCACATCGGCGAGCAATAGCAGGATTCGGACATCGCACGCGTGACGGTGCTTGATCGATTCGGTAGCGTCTGAGCCCTCAGCCCGAACCGAAAGGCCCCACCATGCCCGAACTCGAACCACGCATCCAGAAGATCTACGACCAGGTCGTGCGTCGCAATATCAGCGAGCCGGAGTTCCACCAGGCCGCGCGCGAGGTGTTCGAATCGATCGGTCGGGTGATCGCCAAGAAGCCGGAGTACGCGGAGGCGTCGATCCTCGAGCGGCTGTGCGAGCCGGAGCGGCAGATCATCTTCCGGGTGCCGTGGGTGGACGACAAGGGACGTGTGCGCATCAACCGGGGATTTAGGGTCGAGTTCAACTCGGCGCTTGGCCCGTACAAGGGGGGCCTGCGGTTCCACCCGACCGTCACGCTCGGCACAGTGAAGTTCCTCGGGTTCGAACAGATCTTCAAGAACGCGCTGACCGGCATGCCGATCGGCGGCGGCAAGGGCGGGTCCGACTTCGACCCGAAGGGTAAGTCGGACGGCGAGGTGATGCGCTTCTGCCAGTCCTTCATGACGGAGCTTTACCGGCATCTCGGCGAGTACACCGACGTCCCGGCGGGCGATATCGGTGTCGGCGGACGAGAGATCGGTTATCTCTTCGGTCAATACAAGCGGATCACCAACCGGTACGAGTCCGGGGTACTCACCGGCAAGGGCCTGGGCATCGGCGGCTCGCTGGTACGCACCGAGGCGACCGGCTACGGGCTCGTCTACTTCGCGCAGGAGATGCTGGCCACCCGTCGCGAGAGCTTCGCCGACAAGAAGGTCCTCGTCTCCGGATCCGGCAACGTCGCGCTGTACGCGATCAAGAAGGCGCAGGAGCTGGGCGCGGACGTCGTCGCATGCTCCGACTCCTCCGGCGTGGTGTACGACGCGGGCGGGCTCGACTTCGAGCTGCTGCGGCACATCAAGGAGGACGAGCGCGGGCGGGTCGCGGACTACGCGGCGCGCCGCGGATCGGCATCGGTCTACCGCGCCGGCGACAACCTGTGGACCATCGCCGCGGAGACCAAGATCGACATCGCGCTGCCCTGCGCGACGCAGAACGAGCTCAACGGCCATGACGCGAAGCTGCTGATCGAGAACGGTGTGATCGCGGTGGCGGAGGGCGCGAACATGCCGTCGACCCCGGAGGCGGCGCACGCGTTCGACGAGGCCAAGGTGCTCTTCGGGCCGGGCAAGGCGGCCAACGCCGGCGGTGTCGCGACCTCAGCACTGGAGATGCAGCAGAACGCCTCGCGCGACTCGTGGAGCTTCGACTACACCGAGGATCGGCTGGCCGACATCATGCGCGGCATCCACGTGCGCTGCGCAGACACCTCGGAGCAGTACGGCGAACCCGGCAATTACGTGCTCGGCGCCAACATCTCCGGCTTCACCCAGGTCGCCAATGCCATGTTGGCGATGGGCCTGATCTGAATCGATCTGATGATCACGCGGGCCGCGTCGCCGGGATTCCTCCGGTGCCGCGGCCCGCTGCTTTTCGGGTATGACGCTCCCTGATATGACGCCGCTCTCGCCCACACCCCTCCGCAGATCCAAGCCGATCATGTTCATACCCGGTCGCGACGTTTGCGCCGCATAGGGCCAAGCGCGTGACGCCGTCAACTCAGGACAGCGACAGATTGTTAGCCCTAGGGGAAGTACAGTGCTGGTGTGGCAGCGGTGTAGTAGTACGCGTAAAGAGTGCCGTTGTACGCGGCTGTTGAGCCCCGAGCGTAGTAGTAAATACCGTGCCCACACTGGGCGTCAGCGTACCTCAGCCAGTCATAGTTTTGGTATGAATTATATGTCATCGTCGTTGATGAACAGAGCGCTCCGCCGGAAACTTTGTAAAGGCTGATCTGCGCGCCCATGTAGCCGATCGGCACCAGGACGCCATTCGAGTTCGAGACTCGAGCCTCGAAGTACATCTGGGAACCGTCGAGGTGAACATTGGATCGGTTTTCATAATTGTAGCCCGAGATCGGCCCGTAGTAGTTCCAGGGGCTCACGTCCGCTGCTGCTGGTGAGACCAAGGAGAGCATCCTCGCAGTAACCATCCCAACGATAGCAACCACAGGCCGCGTCTTGCTTTTCCAGTATGAGCTACTCATCGCGACAACCCCGCCTCAATATGAAACTCGCCGATGACGGTCTTACCGTCTTCCGCATACAGAGGCATGTCTCTGCCCTGAGCGGCCTGAGCATTGATTGCGGCGACGTCATCCAAAGACTTCGGCTGGGGGCCACGAAGATCGCTTCGCAGAACGTATCCCTCAGCCCCGTTGGTTCCGACGGCGAGGATTAGGTCAGGCGCCTCATCCGGTGTCCGGGCATAGATTTCGGGGCCAAAGCTCCGTCCGCGTTCGTTGACCGGATAGGCATGGCGACTCTCGCTAAACGAAGGCTCAGACGAACTAGCCGATGAGGAACCCTGTGAGCCTGTCGTGACATCGGCGTGTGATGAGGTCGGCGGAGAAGCTGATGCTGCTAACCCAACGCCCCCAACGGCGCAGCAAGCTATAACAACTCCGCCGATCAATAAAGGAAGAATCACCCACCAGCGGCTCCCCCGATTCCACTCCGGATTGTCCAGTGAGCGGACCCGCCGGAAGCCATCTTGATTCGCCGCGCGGCGCGAATGCCACTTGCGCGAGTACTACCGAGGCAACTCGGCTGACGGTCCCTTCGTGCGCCAGGGGTTCCAGGCCGCGGTGGCGCCACAGGCGCTCGGCCGCAGTCCCCTGACGATCCTCGCCACGCTCCGACATCCGTTGCCACGTCACCGATATCGCGACACTCTGCCGCATCGCGGGCACCCGAAAAACTCTTTCGCTACCCACGCAACCACCGGGCGCATCGCGCGTCTGATCGGTGCGGTGATCATGCCGCACCGGAGCCTCGCGCCCGCCGCGCGATCCCGGGTACCGCGCCGAACGGCCCGCGGCATCGCCGGGCGAGAGGGAGCCGATGTGAGAAGCAGCGTCATACTCGCCGCGGCGGTCGCGGCCGTGATCGCGACCGCGACGTTGCTCGCCGGATGCAGCCCCGCGCCCGCCGCCGACGCACACGGGGGCGGCGGAGGCAATCGCCTTGCGAACGCACAACTCTCGGCCGTCGCGATTCCTTCAGCGGCGGCGACAACCGGTGCGCACCTCGGTGCTGCGCCCGCCGGATCGGCCGGGCCGCGAGGCATGCGGCCGGGTTCCCGCCCGGCGACATCGAGGTCGGCTGTGCCGGCGCGGACACCGGTAGGGGGGTCCAGGTCGCTGCCCTGCGCGCGGCCGTCGACCGATTGGAACGAGGTTGTCGCGTCGCGACGGCCGACGGTGGAGGGTTACACGTCGATCGACAGTGCCGTGCCGGGAACGGATGTCGGCCTGTACATCTCGGCGAGCGCGGCGCGATACCGGATCCAGGCCTACCGCATGGGTTACTACGGTCACGCGCAGGCATGCCTCGTGTGGACGTCCGCCTGGCAACCGGGGCGGGTGCAGAAGCGTGTCCGGATCGTCGGGGCGACGAACACGCCGACCGCCCCGTGGAAGACGTCCATGATGATGGCGACCAAGGGCTGGGACCCGGGGGTGTACCTGCTGCGCATCGACGGCGGCAGTCGCACGGCGCGTACCTTCATGCCGCTGGTGATGCGGTCGCCATCGTTCGCCGGCCGCACCGTGCTCGTGATGCCGGACACCACCTGGCAGGCCTACAACTCGTGGGGCGGGTACTCGCTGTATGACGGGCCGCACCATAGCTTCAAGAACCGGTCCCGAGCGGTGCCGTTCGACCGGCCCTATGACGCGAGAACCGGTGCCGCGGACTTCATCCCGTACGAGCTCCCGTTCGTGGCACTCGCCGAGAAGCTCGGCATCCCGCTCGGCTACGCGAGCGACGTCGACCTGCAGCGCCTCCCGGCCGCATTCCTCCACGCGCGCGCCATCATCTCCGTGGGACACGACGAGTACTACTCCCCGACCATGCGCGAAACCCTCACCACGGCACGGGATCACGGCGTGAACCTGGCGTTCTTCGGCAGCAACGAGGTCTATCGCAAGATCCGCTTCGCCGCCACGGCGACCGGCGCGAACCGGTTGGAGATCAACTACAAGGACGCCACCGATCCGATCAAGACGCCGTCGCTGGTGACGACGCAGTGGCGCGAGGCCCCGTCGAACAATCCGGAGAGCTCGTTGACCGGCGCCGACTACCGCTGCGCGTCCAACGTCTACTACCCCATGGTCGTGGCCGACCCGACGAACTGGCTGTTCGCAGGCACCGGTGTGAACGCCGGCACGAAACTGCCGGGGGTGGTAGGCCAGGAATTCGACGGGATCAATATCGGCCGGCCGGTGCCGCGCCCGCTTACCGTGCTCTTCCACAGCCCCGTCATCTGCACTCACCGGCCGACGTTCCAGGACAGCACGTACTACACGGCGCCGTCCAGGGCCGGCGTGCTGGATATCGGCGCCTACTACTGGAACTGCGCGATCGCCCGGCGCTGCCCGGCGAAGATCGACGGTGCGACCAGCGATATCGTCACGCGGATCACGACCAACTTCTTGACCGCGGCCGCGGCCGGGCCGCTCGGCACAAAGCACCCGGCCGTCGACAATGTGCGCACGTACTACCCGAGGCCACGCGTCGGTCATTAGCGGCCTAGGTTCGGCCGAGCCGGAATCGTGACTATTCGGTAAGTGCCCGGCGCATCATGCCGATGAGCACGTGGACGGTTTCGCCGAGTTCGGCCTCAGTGAGGGGTTGTGTGATGAGCCAGGTGTCCATCGCCTGCCCCATGCCGAGGGCAACCGCGATCAGGAAGGCGGGTGGCAGGTCGGTGCGTATCGCCCCGAGCTGTTGTCCGACGACAACGGTCTGTACGAGCCATGGGAGTGCGGTTTGCTCGGCCTCGCGTTGTGCCTTGCGTAGGGCCGGGGATGCCGCACCGGTGAGCCAGTCCCGCAGGAGCGCAGCGGTCTGGGGTGTGGCGATGAGGAGCCGCATCAACCGTAGATAGTGCCCCTCGAGGATGCGCCAGAAGTCGTCGACGTCTGAGGCGTCTGGAACAGGGATCGGGCCATCCCGGAAGAGTCGTTCGACCTGTCTGCGGAGGACGTCTGCATAGAGGTCTTCCTTGCTGTCGAAGTAGTAATACATCGCTCCTTTGGAGATCCCGGCGGTGGCGATGATGCGGTTGATGGACGCGTCGGCGAACCCGTGGGCGGAGAACTCATCGAGTGCGGCGTCGAGGATAGCGTCGCGCTGTTCGGCTGATAGTTGCTGGAAGCGTGGGCGGGCCATGCAGACCATTCAATCGGTCGCCGGTGGCGGGAGGTGGATCGGATCGCGCAGGCTTCGTCCGACCGCGAGGCGTGCGACGATAGGAATCCCCATAAGCCCGATGACGGTGTTGCGAAGCAGCAGTTGCATGCGGTTTCGGGGAGCGAAGGCGGCGCCGAGCCCGATCGCTGCGTCCTGCTTCGCCCGCACGAGCTGCCCCAGCCGGCTCTGATACTGGTGGAAGGCGGTCGTGTAGTCGTTGCCGGCCTCGTGCAGCGCCGCTGCCAGAATGTATGCCTCGACCATCGCCAGAGCGGATCCCTGTCCGGCGAGGAGAGACGGACAGGCAGCTGCGTCGCCGACGAGCGCGACGCGGCCCTGTGACCAGGTGGGCATCCGGATCTGGCTCGCCCGGTCCATGTAGAACGTGCGTGCATGCGGAAGCTGGTCGAGGATGCGCGGAACCTCCCACCCGGCAGCGCGGAGCCGTTCGTGCAGTATCGCCTGTTGCGCGGCAACGTCGTCCGGTGGCAACTGGCCATCGTGGCGGAACATGAAGCAGAACATGGTGGAACCGTCCCGAAGGGCCAGCCGCAGCGCCTGCATGCCCACCTGGGTGCGGGTCACGGCGACGAGTTCGTCGCGTGGCTGGTAGCCATCCAGATTGAACGCAGCGACAGTGATGCCGAGGTAACGTTCGAAGTCCGCTTCGGGCCCGAACGCGAGAGACCGCACCCGTGAGTGCAAGCCGTCCGCGCCGATGACGAGGTCGAACTCGCGTGCAGCGCCGCTCGCGAACCTGACAGCGGCGTGGTCCTCCGTCTCGGTGATCTCGTCGACTGTGTCACCGAAGATCGTCTCCACCTGGCCGTCGAGGGAGTCGTAGATCGCCCGGGCGAGATCCGATCGGGCGATGCTGACGTAACGTCCGGCAGCGGCCCCGTCGATCACGCGCAGCGGGTTCAGGTGCGCGATCCGTTTTCCGCTGTTCGATACCTCCCGCATCTCACGCACGCGATAGCCGTCGGCGATGAGCCGTGGCACCAACCCCATCCGCTCTGCGACCTCGAAACCGGCACCCCAGAAGTCCACGAGGTAACCACCCTCACGGAGCGCGGGTGCCCGCTCCACGAGCGTCGGCTCATGCCCGGACCGCAGCAGCCAGTACGCGAGCGTTGGACCGGCGATCCCCGCGCCGACGATCAGAATCTTCATATCCGCCTTCTTTCAGACCATCGGTCGAACCATCGGTCTGATTCTATCGCTCCGCTCTCGTCAAGCGGTGGCGCGGACTCGCCACCCGCTACGACAGACTCGCGATCAACTGCCGCGCGGCCGGGCGGAGCACCCCGCACGCCCCTATGGCTGCGGCGGTCAGGATGACGTGGGGGCGGGAACGTCGTCATCTCCGTGCGCGGACCCAGCCGAATCGTGGCTCGGCAACTCACGCAGGCGCCACAGACGCACGCTCGCCACCGGCAGCACCGAGAGCAACCCCGCCGTCGCCGCAATCCACAACGTGGCCAGCACGCCGACGTGACTGCCCAGGACGCCGCCGACGAAGGCGCCGATGGGGATGGTGCCCCAGACGATGAAGCGCGCCGAGGCATTCATGCGGCCGAGCATGGTCGGCGGACACAGCCGCTGCCGGAAGCTCACCGTCGCGATGTTGTAGGCGACAACCATGGCCATGAAACCGATCTGGCCGACGATGAGCGTCGGCACCGCGGGCAGCACGGAGGCGAGCGGGAAGACGAACGGCATCGGTGCGAAGACCGCGGCGGTGACGATGATCGTCGCGCCCTCTCCGAGCCACCGGGTGATCGGCGTGACGATGAGCGCCCCGCAGAACCCGCCGACGGCGCCGACGGCTTCGATCAATCCGATGGTGACCGCCGACAGGTGCAATTCCCGCACCATGTACAGCATGGTGAGCGCATTCGCGGCGCTGCCGGTGAGGTTGCCGATGCCGGTGCAGGCGAGAAGGCGGCGCAGCAGCGGGTGGCGGAGCACGAAGGCCAGGCCCTCGGCGATCTCGATGCGCAGCGGACGGCGGGTCTCGCGCGCGGGCGGCGTCTCGCGGTACCGGATCCGCCAGAGCGCGGTGGCGGACGCCAGGTACCCGAGGCCGTTGACGGCGACCACGTCGGCGGCACCCAGGTACTTGATGGCGACGCCGCCGAGCGCTGGCCCTGCCGCTTGCGACACCGATTGGCTCGCTTGCAGTTTCGCGTTGCCTTCGACGACGTGGCGATGCCCGACGAGGAACGGCAGGTACGACTGGTAGGAGACGTCGAAGAACACCGTCAGCACCCCCACCGCCGTGGCCACGACGGCGAGCTGCGCGAAGGTGAGCCAGCCCAGCCACCACGCCGCGGTGATCGAGAGGAGCAGGATCGCGCGGCCGAGGTCCACCGAGAGCATCACGGTCCGCTTGCGCCACCGGTCGACCAGCGCGCCCGCCGGCAGGCCGATCAGCAGGAAGCCCAGACCCTGCAGGGTGCCGAGCAGTCCCATCTGGAAACTGGTCGCGGCGAGTACCGTGACGGCAAGGTATGGAAGGGCGATCCCGCCGAACGAGGCGCCGAGTTGGCTCGCCGTGTCGCCGATCCAGAGCCGTAGGAAGTCCTGGTGGTGCCAGAGCGGCCCGGCGCCGAGTTTGTGCAGTGCGCGGCGCAATACCCCTTGGGGAGCGGCCGGTTCGGGCTCGCTGGTCTGCGCCATGGTGACGAGTGTGAAACAAGTGATTGGGAAATGTCAATCACTTGTTTCCGGGCGCAGCGCGGGCCGCTATGGTGATCGATATGTCAACGGCGGCACACGATCCCGGTCCCGATGCATTGCCCGGCGTGGGCACCGGCCTGGGGGCTGACACCGGCCTTGCCGCCGGCCCGGAGCGGCGACCGGCGACCGACGCCGAGCGGCGAGCGCTGGCCAGCGTGGTGCGGCTGCGGATCCTGCGGATGTGCCTGTACGAGCCGCTCACCAACCGGCAGATCGCCGACCGGCTGGAGATGAACCCGGCGACCACGCTGCACCACGTGCGCACCCTCGTCGACCAGGGCTTCCTGGTCGCCGGCGATCCACGCCGCGGCCGACGCGGGTCTCGCGAGATCCCCTACCGAGCGACCGGCAAGTCCTGGACCCTAGAGATGGGCAACCCGCCCGAGGCGGCCGGCGTCGGTGCGCGCACCATGCTGCAGACATTCCTGGCCGAGGTCGCCGAGGTGCCCGCGTCCGCGGTCGACACCAGCCGGCTCGGCCTGCAGCTGTCGGCCGAGCATGAGGCGGAGTTGCGTTCGCGGCTGGCCGATCTGCTGGACGAGTTCGCCCGGCGATCGCACGACCCCGGCGGGCGGCGCTGGTCGATCTTCTTCGCCATCCACCCCGAGCCCTAGGGTGCCTTACCCTCCGGGGCCTACCGTCCGGTACGCGCACGGCACGGAAATTCGTCATATTCGAAACCTTGTCTGCCGCACTGACTATGACACACGTCGCGTGCGCAACGGCGTGCCCGACGATGTTCTCGCGCGGGTGGACGAGCGCGTCGAGATCCCCATGGTCGGCTGGGGTGCCAGCCTCAACGTCCCGGTGGCCGGCAGCCTCGTCGCCTACTGGCTCGCCAAGCTGTTGTGACGTCTCCACGCGGACGTCACAAAGCGCCACGGGTACGAGAAGCAGTGCCCACCACGGCTTGTGGCTCGCTTCTCGAGTATGACGATGTCCTCGTGCCCCGCCCATTCCTGACAGCCCGGGCACATGCTCCGGTCGCGGACGTATCATGCTGGACACGCTGGAGATCAGGGAAGGGAGGTGCGTGACCAGTGTCCGAAACCGAATGCGCGCCTCCCGGTACCGACTGACCGATGATGTCAGCGGGGGCGCCGACAGTGGAAGGTGCCCCATGGCAGAGAGCAGTACCCCATCGCCCGGTCACGTGCCGGCCTCCGGCGACGCTACTTCTTCAGCGCCTTCGGATTCGCTGATCGCTCAGCTCCGTCGTGCGTTCGACGCGGTCGACACACTCGTCACGAACATTCGTCCCGACCAGTGGTCGATGCCGACGCCGTGCACGGACTGGACCGTGCGGCGGCTCGTGGATCACCTGGTAGGCATGAACCTCGTGTTCACGGCACTGCTGGAAGACCAGCTGCCTCCACAGCGGCGCCAGTTCAGTGCCAACGCCGAAAACCGTGACAACGACCGGGATGGTGATCGCCACGACGATCCGGTCGGCGCCTTTCGCACGTCGGCGGCGAACATCGTCATCGGCGATTCGGGGACCGAGCCAACACACGACCGCGGCCCGCTCCGCGGGTGACATGTCGGAATGCCACAGTACGTGCGGCATCCGGCCCTACTACGCTCGCACCGCCGCCCAGGCATCGCCGGCAACGATGAGGTGATCGAGGAAGCGCAGCCCGCAGTCGGCCGCCGCCGTGCGGAGCTCCGCGGTCACGGCGCGGTCGGCGTCGGTCGGCCGGGTCGTTCCGCCCGGATGCTGGTGGGCGACCGCGAAGGCTGCGCCGCTGGCCTCGACCACGCGTTGCAGGACGTCGGCGACGGGCACCACGGCGTGCCCTTCGCAGCTCTCGGCCACCGGGACAATCCTCATGAGCCGGAGCCGGCGATCGAGCACGATCACCAATACGGCGTGTTCGTCGCAGGCACGTAGCTCGGGCACGATGGCGGCCGCCAGCTCCGATCGCGCCGAGATTCGTGGCGTGTCGGCGGATTTGGTCGCGCGCCGGGCAAGTTCCGCGGCTGCTTGGATCCGGCAGGCGCCGACCGGCCCTACGCCGGGGAGCGCCGTCAGACCCGCGGCGGGGATCGCGAGCAGGCCGGCGGCACCGCCCGTTGCCCGCAGCACATCGGCAGCGACATCGATGACGTTCCGGCCGGCGCGGCCGGTTCCGAGCAGGACGGCGAGCAACTCCGCATCGGTGAGTAGGGCCGCGCCGAGGCGGAACAATCGCTCCCGCGGTCGCTGATCGGTGGGCAGGTCGGCCATGCGCGCACTGGGGGTCGTCATTCGGCCGACGCTAGGGCGTCATGCGGCCGCGGCCGGCTCCTAGGCAACAGGTGTGGATGGCCGACCGCGCTGTGGATAACTCGCCGGTCGGCTCGCTGCTCAACTCACCGCAGGGAAGCCATCACTGCGACAGCGTGAGCCGCACGATCCGGTCGTCACCGGGACGCACCGTGCCGCGACCGTCCGTGTTCGACGTGGCGAGCCACAGGCTGCTGTCCGGAGCGACCGTCACTGTTCGTAACCGTCCGTAAGCGCCAGTCAATTGCGCGATCGGCGTGGTCTCCCCCGCCGGGCCGGAGAGCGGGATCAGCCACAGCCGCTCGCCGCGCAGCGCCGCCATCGCGGCCGTCTCGCCGAGCACCGCCAGGCCACTCGGCGATGCTTCCGACGTGGGCCAATACTTATACGGCGCAACGTATCTCGGATCGTCCGATGGGCCTTCGACCTCCGGCCACCCGTAGTTGCCGCCAGGCCGAATCAGGTTCAGCTCGTCATACGCGTTCGCGCCGAACTCGCTCGCCCACAGGCGCCCATTCGCGTCGAACGCGAGCCCCTGCACGTTGCGGTGCCCGTAGCTGTAGACCAGCGGCGCGTCGGCGAACGGGTGTCCGGGCACGGGCGCGCCGTCCGCGGTGATGTGCAGGATCTTGCCGCCGAGCGAACCGAGATCCTGCGCGCGGGAAGATACCGTCGCGTCGCCGGTGCCGACGAACAGCGTGCCGTCGGGCGCCGCGAGGAGGCGCCCGCCGTCGTGGAACTGCGCGGCCGGGATGCCGGTGAGGATGTCGCGCTGCCCGACGATCCGTGTCGCTCCCTCGTCGAGAGTGATTGCCGCGACGCGGTTGTCATGCCCTGCCGTGTAGTAGACGAAGACGGTGTGGTCGGTCCAGAAGGTCGGCGACACGGCCAGGCCGAGGAGCCCGCCCTCGCCACCGGGCACCACCCCGGCAACGGTACCGACCGTTCGCACCCCGTGGCCGGTGGCGGCGATCGCCTTCAGCTTCGCGGTGTCGCGTTCGGTCACCAGGGCGGTGCCGTCGGGCAGGAACCCGAGGCCCCACGGCGTGGTCAGCCCGGTCGCGATCGTTCCGGCGACCGTGACGGCGGGCAGTGCCGTCGCGCGCGTCGACGCCGCCGTCTCGCCTGTCGACGTAGGCGGCACCGCCGATGACGTTGTTCCCGTGGCGGTGCCGGTACCGGGTGCCTTGCCCCCCACGCCGCTGCAGGCCGACGCCAGCACCACCGTGATCGCCAGCACCGCGGCGAGGCGCGCCGACGGTCGCGTCCAGGCAGCAGGTCGGCGGTCCATGCCCGCCAGTCTCCCCAATTTTTCGCCGAGCGGTGCGAAATGCAGCGTTTCGTGACCGGTTTGTCCCCAATTTCGCACCGCTCGGCGGGGCTGGCGAGCGCGCGGTGGGGCCGTGCGGTCAGCGTTTGGCGACGGCCCAGCGAAGGCGGCCTGCGCCGATGGTGGTGAAGGCGACAGCGAGCGCCAGCATGATGCCGCTGATCGCCCAGCGCAGCGGCCAGAGCATCGAACCGGGCAGCATGTCGTTGTAGCTGGCGGCAACGCCGTAGCTGCGCATGCAGGCGAGCATTTCCTGGGCGTTCGCGTTGATGTATTCGACCGAGTTTTGGTACCCCGATTCCGGTTGTGCTGCGACAACGCCAGATCCGTCCACGGATACCCCCACCCCACCGCTTTCGCCCTCCGGCTTCACACCCGCGGCGATAGCGGCCGCATTTCCGGCTTTGTCCGCCTTCGCGAAACAACCGGACTTCTGCGCACTCGACGTCGTGACCTTCCGCCCGCCGGCGTCGAGATAGCCACCACCGATCCACCGCGCGTTGCGGTCGAAGTCTGTGCTGGGGCTTTGTCCATTGTCGGACCGCTGGGCGTCGAGTTCGGCCTGCGTGATCGGCCGATAGATGTCCGCGAGCGGGGTCACGGTGCGCTGCGCCGGCAGCACATCCGGCTGGACGTTGCCCACGCCCAGCAGGATCGCGCCGGACGCAAGCATGCCGACCACCAGCGTCGTCACGACGTTCCGGGCGTACATGCCGATCGCGATCGCCAACCCGAAGGCCATGAGGCCGGTCGCGGCGGGGACGATGCCGCGCGCGAAGAAATTCGACTCGGCCAATCCGAAATAGGCGGTTTCTTCGACGGTCTGGTCCGTCCATTCCATCAAGAAGCCGAGCGCCAGCAGGCCGCCGACCAGCGGCACCACCATCGGGGTGACCTTCGCGAGGAACCACCGGGTTCGCCCGACCGACTGGGTGAGCGCGAGAACCTGTGTGCCGTGGCCGAACTCGCGCGTGAAGATGGGCGCGGCAGCGAACACGCCCAGCACGACAGGCCCAGCGAGCATGGCCGTGTGCGCCAGCGACGACCACGTGGCGAACCCGTAATTCCACCAGACCTGCCTGCCATCCGTGTCCACACAGCCCAGCCCGGAATTGTTTCCAGCGGATCCGAAGAGCGCGCATCCGAACTCGTGATACACGGCGATGATCCGCGCCCGCAGGATGATGAGCGCAGCCGCGCCCACCGCCATCACGGCGAGCAGCACCGCGATCTGCAGCCGATGCTGGCGCCAGGCGACCCACCACATGCCATGTGGCGCAGCACCTTTCCACTCCGGCCTGCTCACGAAATCGCGCGGAGACACACGTGCTGCGTGGTGCGTTGGACTCGTCATGACCTCGACCCCTTTCCTGAGCTTTCCTTCACCGAGCGGCGCGAAATGTCGCATCCCGTGCCCGATTCGTCCGCCATTTCGCACCGCTCGGCGCGGGGGTTCACGGCTTCACCTTGCCCGCGCGGAGGTGGGCGAGGACGACGTCATCCAGTGACGGATCGGCGATGGTCCAGCCCTCCGGAAGCGGGCCTACCGGCCGATCGACCAGTAGGGTGGTTTGTCGCGCGGCGTGCTGTTCCTCGACGATGCAGCTCTCCGGCAGGAAGCCGAGGTCGCCCGGCGAGGTGCCCGGCCCCACGAGAACCCGGTGCGTGGCGAGGATCTCGTCGATCGGGCCGGCAAGCGTGATCCGCCCACCGCCCCCGACGGCCGTGCCCATCACCAGCACGTCCTCGCATAGATCGACCACCTCCCCCAGGATGTGCGAGGACATGAGTACCGTCATGCCTGTATCGGCGACCTCCGTCATCAACGTCTGCTGAACCTCCAAGCGCGCCAACGGATCCAGATCCGCCAGCGGCTCATCCAGCAACAGCACCGAGGGCCGCCGGGCGAGCACCAGCGCCAGCGCGAGCCGCGTGCGCTGGCCGCCGGAGAGCGTCCGCACCCGCTGCGAGCGGTCCAGCCCGGCGGCGTCGACCAGCTCATCGGCGTGCACCGCGTCCCAGCGCGCATTCAAATGCCGTGCTATTTCCAGCATGTCGCGCACCCGGTATTGCCGGTAGAGCGGCTTGTCCTGCGCCAGGTAGCCGAGATCCGGATGCGAGGGTGACGCCGTCACCGCCGCTCCTTGCACCTCGATCCGGCCCTCGGTGGACGCGTGCAGCCCGGCGACCGCCGACATCAGCGTCGACTTGCCGGCACCGTTCGGGCCGATCAGCGCCGTCACGGCGTGCGGCCGGAGGTCGAAGGTGCAGCCACGCAGCACCCACTTCTTCCCGTAGCGCTGGCCCACCTGGTCCACCCGCAGCGGGACGGTGTCGATCAGGGGCTGTGCCATCGGCGGTGTCATACTCGCTCCTCCCTAAACGTCCGATCTAGTTGTGCCTTCACGAGGGCCTCCACGGCGGGGCGGTCCAGGCCGGCGTCACGCGCATCGACCAGCCATGCCCGCAGCGATCCGGCCAGCGGGGAGGCCGACTCGTCCACCACCCGCTCCGGCACGGCGATGACGAAAGTTCCTGCGCCGGCCCGTGTTTCGACCACGCCCTGCACATCGAGCTGTCGATAGGCCTTGAGCACCGTGTTCGGGTTGATGCCGGTGGAAGCCACCACCTCCCGGGCGGTGGGCAACTGGTCGCCGACGCGCAACCTGCCCAGCAGCACGGCGTCCCGCACCTGGTGCACGATCTGCGCGTAGGCGGCGGTGCCGCTGCGTCGCTCGATCCGGAACTCGATCACGCAAATCACCATATAAGTAGTGAATTGATTTGCACAAGCGTGTGGTTCGGCGAGTCCGGCCGCCCTTGGGGCGGATCGCGCCCCGCCGTAATGTGGGCACCATGCACCGGATCTTCGCGACCGCGGTGGCGGGCGTGGCGCTGCTGGTGCTCGGTGGGTGCGGGGGCGGCGGGGCGGCACACCCCGCGGGCACCGGATCCGCCACACACTCGGTGGACGTCACCCCGGACACCGGAACGACGGTTACGACCGACGGCGGGGCAGATACCGGCACCGCCAGCACCGCCAGCACCGCACCCCCCACCGCGAGCACCACGATCGATGCCCAGAGTTCCTCGGTCGGCCCCGCGGCCAGTACCAAAGAGAGTGCTACGTCGAGCCGCAGCGCGCTGCCCGAGATCGCGCACATCGTCGTCATAGTCGAGGAGAACCGTTCTGCCGACGACATTCTCGGCAATCCAGCCGCACCGTACATCAATTCGCTCGCCCAGGCGGGTGCGACGCTGACCAACTCCTACGCGATCACCCATCCCAGCGAGCCGAACTACCTCGCCCTGTTCTCCGGATCCACGCAGGGCCTGACCACCGACGCCTGCCCACTCCGTTTCGACGGGACGAATCTCGCCGGCCAGTTGGCGGCCGCCGGCAAGGACTTCCGCGGTTACTCCGAGGGGCTCCCCCGGGCCGGGTTCACCGGTTGCACGGCCGGTCCGTACGCCCGAAAGCACGCGCCCTGGACCAACTTTGCGAATGTTCCGGACGCCGTGAACCAGCCTTTCACCGCCTTCCCATCCGACTACACACAGCTGCCCGCCGTGTCGTTCGTGATCCCAGATCTCAAGCACGACATGCACAACGGCACGATCGCCGAGGGGGATGCCTGGCTGCGCGAGCACCTGGGCGGCTACGTCGATTGGGCGACGACCCACGACAGCCTGCTGGTACTCACCTGGGACGAGGATGACGGCAACCACGGCAATCGCATCCCGACCATCATCGTCGGCGCACACGTCCAACCGGGCAGCTACGACGAGTACGTGAACCATTACCGACTGTTGCGCACCTTGGAAGCTCTCGAAGGCCTAGAGCCGACCGGCGACGCGGCGTCGGCCACACCGATCACCGACATCTGGGCAGGCTGAGTCGAGGCGCCGGATACACACCGTCGCAGACGAACGTCGCGGCCGTCATCTCCGTGTCGCAACGCCCGTCATCTCCGGGTCGCGACGTCTCCCTCGACGGACGACCACGGCCGCTCGGCAGCGGACCTGAGATTCCTGAGAGGGCCTCCAGGTCGGGCGCTCGTAGCCTGGGTACCGGACCCGCGATGCCCCGCAGTGCTTCCGCGGCAGTGCTCCCGCGGCAGTGCTTCCGAGATGAGGGAGACCATGACCGGTGACCCCGATCCGTCGGCCGCGATCGACAAACCGCCGGATCAGCAGACCCAGCGCCGCGACCACCCCCCGGATCAGCGGCCCAATCGCCGCACGGTTCTGGGAGCGCTAGGCCTGGGGACGGTCGGGGGCCTCGTCGGCGGTGCTGCGGCCGGCGCCGCGATCGCCGGGCGCGGCTCGCCCGCCACGGGGACGGCGACGGGCACGACTATGGGCGCGGCCGATAACCTCCCGCCAACCCAGAGGGTCACCGTCGAGAGCTGGCGAGCCACCAGGGGACAGCATTACTTCATCGCGCACCGCGGCTCCGGCGACGTGTACCCCGAGCATTCGCTCGACGCCTACCGCGCCGCGCTGGGGGCGGGCGCCCAGTGCCTGGAAATCAGCGTGGTGGCGACATCGGACGGCCAGCTCATCTGCCAGCACGACCTCACCTACGACCGGACGACGACCGCCACGGGGCGCGCCGCGACGCAGCCCTCGACCATCCTCCGATCCGTCGCGCTCCGCGCTCCCCAGCTGGGTCCGGCCTGGGGAGAGAATCCGCTCCCGCGGATCGCTCTGCTCGCAGACGCTCTCGAGCTGGTGCGCAACCGGGCGGTGGTATGTCTGGAGGCCAAGGACGACGACGCATATCCGGCGACCATCGCGATGGCGGAACGGCTTGGCATGCGAGATTCGGTGATTATCAAGGCATTTCACGCCAGCCACCGTATTGCCGAGGCGAAGAAGGCCGGGTATCCGGTGTTCGCCTATTTCGGCGTGCCTGCAGACATCACGGCATCGAACATGGCGTCCCTGGCAACACTCCTGCACCCGGATTCCGACTATCTGGTGATCCCGGCGTACGACAGCACCACGCCCCACGGGTATCTGGCTGCGGAAGCTCTCCGACGGTGCCTGGACACCACCATTCCGGTCTGGGTGTACCCGGTCCATCGACGGGTAGATGCCGTCCACTTCTTCTCCCAAGGGGTCGCGGGCGTGGTGACCTCGAGTTACCCCTACGTCACGAGTTCGGTGCCGTCCGCCACCGCGGACTCCTGGAAATATCGCGCCATCGCTCCCGGCGAAATGAGCCGCGATCCGGCGTCGGCGACGTGGGCACCCACCTGGCAGGACCCCGACCAGCTCGCCCTCGCGGTACGCGGCGGCCAGCACTTCATGACGCTGGGCCAGCTCTCGCCGATCAGCGCGGCGCAGGGAAGCTACTCGATCACGTTCGACGCCGCGTTCCAGACGATGCCCAGCGACAGCTCCGCGAACATCACCCTGGCGTTCGGGCACACCGACGACCGCTACTACGAGCACCAATTGGGCGCCAGCACCGGCTATCACGCCATCCAGCGCGCGGACGGACGGCTCGAACTCTATGCACACATCGCGGGCCGCACCGCCGGCATCCCACTCGGCACCGCCCAGCAATTGCCCGCCCCGCGTCCGGGCGAGTGGATGTCCTTCCGCCTCGACGTCACTCCCACGACACTCGCCTGGTCGCGCGACGTCGGCGGCTCCTGGACGACGATCTCCGCGACCGACCGGCGCATTCGCGGCGGGTATGTCCACATCGGCCGCAGCTCGCACGATGGCACGGCGGCATTCCGCCACCTCGCGATCACCGCGGCGTGAAGACCGCTCGCCATCAGTATCGAATATGACGATTATGACGACGTTCGCGGCGAAGCCGGCGGGCCGTGTCCGCCTGCCAAGCGCACATCGGCGGGTTCCGGCAGGGTGAAGGCATGCGGTACTTCACCTCGGACACCCATTTCGGGCACCAGAACATCATCCGTTACTGCGCCCGGCCGTATGACGATGTCGATCGCATGAACGACGACCTGGTGGAGCGTGCGTCGAGCCTGCTCGCCGACGGCGACATGCTGTGGCACCTCGGCGATGTCGCTCTCGGAGCGCTGGACCTGACGCTCCCGCATCTGGGCCGGATCCCCGCGGCTGTGACGCTGGTGGCCGGCAACCACGACCGCTGCCACCCGTGTAACGGCGCTCGCGGCGCGCGGTTCGTCGAGGTGTACCGGGAGCGGTGCCGGCTGAGCAACCTGATCTTGACCAATACCACGCTGACGCTCTCCACCGGCGCCACAGTCAATATCTCGCATTTCCCCTATGCCGACCCGGCTCTCGACGGACACGAAGACCGGCATGGCGAGGTGATCCGCGACCGCTTCGCCCCGTGGCGACCCACCGACGACGGCTCCTGGCTGCTGTGCGGGCACGTGCACGGCGGCTGGCGGCAGCGCGGCCGGATGATCAACGTCGGTGTGGACGCGTGGGGCGGCAACCCGGTCTCCGAGGGTGCGATCGGTGAGCTGATCGCCGCGGGCGAGCGCGACCTCCCCGTTCTGCCGTGGGTACCCGCGCGGATCTGACCAAGCCCTCGACCTGGTCGATGGAGGACCGAACCGTAGGTCGATCGGCCTCACCCGTCACCGAACGAGCCGGACCCGAATGGGAGGTCACGATCTGCCCATACCCGGTCGGCGGTGAGCCCTTCGGGGCGCGGGTGCGCACAGTTCAGCGAGACAACACCGATCGCCGAGCGGGAGGCTCTTGCCGCCTGGCAGAGTGCGCACTCTTGAGCATCTGCTCAGCCCCGCTCTCCCGTACTCGACGAACTCGGGTTGATCGGCGTCATCATGCAACGCGCCGCGGCGGGCCGGGAACCGATCGCGTGCCAGCGAGGCAGAGCCTTAATGTTGCTCAGAGTAGACAGTTATCAGCGCTCGGTAACGCTACGCGGGTCTGCGGCGATGTACCTGATGTCAGCGGACTCTTCCGTGGGGTGAAGAGGTATGGCGAGGGAGCTAGGTGAGGCAGTGAGCATGCAGGCGATTTTGACAGCTGAAGCAGAAGACTACCTGTCGGAAACCGGCGCCGGCCGGGGCGGCGCTCGATGGCGAGCGCCGGCCGTCACCGGATTGCACGACCGCCGCCACGCCACCGTGAAGACCGGCTCGCAACCCCACAACCACCCCCAAGGCAGCGGAGCGTCGAAGGGCGGCTTCGCCCGCGCTCTCGGTGCGCGCCTGCGGGAGGCGCGACGCCAGCGGGGACTGACGCTGCAGAACGTGGAGAGCGGATCTGCTGGCGCGTTCACCAGCGTGACCCTCAGTTCCTACGAGCGCGGTGATCGCACCATGAGCGTGGCGCGGTTGGTCGACTTGGCCGCCTTCTATGGCGTGCCGCCGGCCGAACTCCTCCCGTCGGGAGGTTCCCATGCCGCGTCATCTACGTCCATCGTCAGCGTCGACCTGCTCCGAGTGGCGAAACTGCCGCCGTATCAAGCGGGCCCCTTGCTCGAGGCCGCACGCGCATCGACCATGCGGGGCGGCACCAAGTTCACGCTCGGTGGCGAGCGGCTGGCGCGCGTCGCCAGAGCCTATGGGCTACCCGTCGACCAGGTTGTCGATCTGCTGGACTCGTGGGGTGTGTTCGGTCCCGCCGGTGCCTGACAGCTCCCTGGGCGTGGCCGCGCGGTCGAAATGGGACGGCGCGGCCGGCGGCCGACAACCGATCACACCGTCACAGGCGTGTGACGGTGAGATCGTGTATGGGCCAGCGATACCGTCGCCGCGAGTTGGTGATGATGGAGAAATCATGGCCGAACTCGATGATGTGATCTCCCGCGCCCGCAGCGGTGACGAGGCAGCATTCGTCATGTTGTTCCGCACCTATCAACCCCTGCTGCTGCGTTTTCTGCGGGGGGTGGCGCGTGACGTGTGTGACGATCTCGCGAGCGAAGTGTGGCTGGATGTCGTTCGGGGCTTAAGGACATTCACCGGTGACGAATCCGGATTCCGCGGGTGGTTATTCACCATCGCGCGTCGGCGGGTCATCGACCTGCGGCGCGCGCGTAGCCGCCGCCCCGAGGTTCTTTCGGCGGAGCCATCGGACGACACGGTCGCACCGGACGCGGGGTGGGAAGCAGACCAGGCTTTCAGCACCGACAGGGCCATCGCCCTGATCTCCGAATTACCGACTGAGCAGGCCGAGGTGGTGCTGCTGCGTGTCGTGGCAGGACTCGATGTGCCGGCAGTGGCGGCGATCGTCGGCCGGCGTTCGGCAACGGTCCGAGTGCAGTCGCACCGGGGTCTGCGCCGTCTCGCCGAAATCCTCGCAGAGCGCGATACGGCCGTAACGGAACCGACGTCGCCGACGATCTGAAGGATGTCATGAACACATCGAAACGGCCCCGCCGAAACGCTCAGGGACTTGATCAAATCACCGCCGAGCGCATGTTCGTCGGACTGGCGGCGGATGATGCTCCGCCGGATTATGCGGCTGTCGCCGCAGTTCTCGCAGCAGCCGCCGCACCGGCCGATGAATCGTCGACGGCACCCGGCGAATACGCGGCCGTACGCGCCTACCACGATGCGATCTACGCGACGGTCCCGGCCCGCTCAGCACGGCGATTCCAGCCCTGGCGCACTGCCGCGGGACGGATTACGGTCTTCGCCACCGCCGGCGCCCTCGCCATGGGTGGGGGCGGCGCTGCCGCGGCGACCGGCTCGCTTCCGGCTCCGGCGCAGCGGGTCGCGCACCAGATCCTGGGTGGCCTCGGCGTGCCAGCGGTCACACCGGATGCCATTCCGGCGAATCTCGATCATCACCGAGGGGACGCGGACGGGACCAAGGTGCCCGGCGTAACCGTCCGTCAATCGACGCGCACCTCGGAAGCCTCGACTACCGAGTTGATTCCCGCCGAATCACCTGCGCCTGCGCCTGCAACGCCGGCGACGACCGACGCGGACGACCACGGCAAGGCTGTTTCGTCCATCGCAAAATCCGCCGATCCGGGTCCGGAGCACGGTGCGGAGGTGTGCGCCGTCGCGTCCGACGGTGCCTGCAAGACCCGGGACCGAGGCGAATCGCACTCCGCCGATGAGCACCGGAGCGATGACGGCACCAAGCACTCAGCGCACAAGCACCGGAGCGATGACGGCACCGAGCACTCGGCGCACAAGCACCGGAGCGACACCGGCACCGAACACTCAGCGAAGGACCACCCGACCGACAACGGCGATGCGCACAGCAATGGGAGCGATGACGGCACTCCGAAACAGGGAGCGACCGGGCATTGAGTTCCGCCGCAGAGCCTCCCAGCGGGTCGGCAGGTGCCAGGGTGGCTGCGTCTCTATAGAGCCGAGAAGTTTTTCCACTGGGTGTAGGGCACGGACCAGTCCCAGATGTAGTCGGCTTGTGTCATGGGGACGCCGGTGTCTTCGACGTCGACCGGCACGCCACCATGTTGTACTTCTCCGTACAGTGGGGCAGGCCGATGCGTAGCCCGTTGGCGACGTACCGGACTGGGCTGCTGAGCGGCTGACCGTCAGATCTCCTGCGGCGCTCCCACGACGTCGTAGCGCACTTCGAGCGCGCGGCCCAGGACTGGATCGGTTAGCCGACAGCGCCACGACGACGCGCCGGCAACGATGTCGCCGCCGATGGTCCCCGACAGGATCACGGTGCCGATCGGCGGAGGCGATCCCACCCGATGCGTGAGCTCGGCGATGAGATCATCGGGTCGCAGCAACTCTGCCACCGATCCGTGCTGGACACGCTGCCAGGCGGAACCGTCCCCGGCGAGACGTCGGCACTCTGCGGTCAGCGTGAGCTCGTCCCAGCGCTCGCGGACTTCGTCATGCATCCATACCGCACCGCTGACCACGTCGGGGTACATGATCTTGGCGTACGCGGTTGATATGGATTCGACGGTGAACTCAGAGTGGTCGGAGGCGGCCGCGACGAGCCATCCGGCGTCGGTGCGGATGAGCGCGAACTCGACCTCCCCGTAGGACGTGCTGCCGGCGACTGTCACCTTGGAAGCGGTGGTGACCGCGCCCGGCAGCATCACATAGATCGATGGGACGCGGGTCGGCGGCGTCAGCCCCAGGTGGACCAGTTCGTCGATGTGTGCCTGGACGGTTTCGTGGGTGCGGCCGGCGTAGCCGAAGTTGTAGGCGCCGGTGACGTCACAGTCGCACGACCGCTTGGTGCCGTCTCGGTGATCGATAGTCAGCCGCATCGTCACGCGATCGCCTCAGCTCCCGGCTCGCGCGAGAGCGCTTCGACGACAGCCGTGCCCATCTGCGCGGTGGATGCGGCGCCGCCAAGGTCGGGCGTGCGGACCGCGGCCTCGGCGAGAACCGTTTCGATGGCCCGCTCGACGGCGTCGGCGGCATCGGCTTCGCCGAGATGCCGCAGCATCATGGCGCCCGCCTGGATCTGCGCGATGGGGTTGGCGATGCCCTGCCCGGCGATGTCCGGCGCGGACCCGTGGATCGACTCGAACATCGACGGGCCGGTGTGCTCCGGGTTGAGATTGCCGGACGCCGCCAGGCCGAGGCCGCCGACGAGCGCGGCGGCCAGGTCGCTGAGGATGTCGCCGAACAGGTTGGAGGCGACGATGACGTCCAGGCTGCCCGGCGCGGTGACCATGCGTGCGGCTAGCGCGTCGACGTGGTAGCGCCTGAGCTCGATGTCCGGGTAGCCGGCTGCGACCTCGTCGACGATTTCGTCCCAGTACGGCATCGTGTGAATGATGCCGTTGGATTTCGTTGCCGACGCGACCCGACCGGACCGGCTGCGTGCCAGCTCGAATGCGTAGCGCGCGATGCGTTCCACGCCGTGCCTGCTGAAGCGTGCGACCTGCGTGGCGTATTCGTCCGCGGCGCCCACATCGTGCCGCCCGCCCTCCGTCGAATACTCGCCCTCGGAGTTCTCCCGCACGATCACCATGTCGAGATCCGCTGCGTCGATATCCCGCAGCGGCCCGGTCACGCCGGGCAGCAGGCGGGCCGGACGAAGGTTGACGTACTGGTCGAACGCGCGACGGATCGGGATCAGCAGGCCCCACAGCGAGACGTGGTCGGGCACGGACGGGTAGCCGACCGCGCCGAGGAGGATCGCGTCGAATGGGCGCAGCTGATCGATGCCGTCGTCGGGCATCATGGCACCGGTCTCGGCGAAACGTGCGCAGCTCCAGTCGAAGTCGGTCCAGCGAACGGAGAATCCGAACCGGTCGGCCGCCTCGTCGAGGACGCGGATCGCCTGGTCGCACACCTCCGGCCCGATGCCGTCGCCTCCGATCGTCGCAACCGCGTAGCCGCGGGGAGCCGTCATGGCTGCTCGGCCCGCGCGAACGTGAGCGTCTCGCCCCGCACGCCGCCCATCCACAGATCCTGCGCGGCGGCCGCCATCGCATCGAGGCCGACCACCACCGTCGCGAACACGTTGCCGGGCACCCATCCCTGATCGCCGTTGATCAGCAGATTGTTGCGCCCGTAGAACAGGGCGAGATCGACCACGGCGCTTTCGTTGGCCGCGCCCTGCCCCTCGGCGTAGCCGTAGCCGGGGTTGGCGAGGTCGTCATCCGAGAACGAGAACCAGCACAGGTCGCCCGGGATCGGCGTGATGGTGGTGTTCTCGGATCCGGGGCTTTTCGGCGCGAAAACCGGTAGCAGTGCGTAGATCTCGTTGCGCGCGTATTTTGCGTGGTACACCTGGCCCGACAGCGGCAGCGCATCCCAGACCGCCGCGGCGGTACGCGGCGCTGCGTCATCGAGGAGTCGTGCGATGCATTGCACGCCATGGCTTTCCAACGTGATCGAGATGAACCTTGCCACTTCTTCCTGCCTTTCGTCGTGCTCGCGCCTGCCACAGATATGACGCGTCCCGCTACCAAGCGAGCAGCGTCGGGCGGCGGCGATGCCAATCAGTGCGCTGTTCGAATGCACGTGCCACCCGCAGCACCAGCCGATCGCCGTGCCGGGGGCCGACGATCTGCAGCCCGATGGGCCGGCCGTCGGCGGTGATGCCGCACGGCACGCTGGCGGCGGGCTGCTGCGTCATGTTGAACGGGTAGGTGTACGGCGTCCAGCTGGTCCACCATTCGGAGGTGGACCCGGCGGGGGTGTCACGGCCGACCTCGAACGCCGGGATCGGCAGCGTCGGGGTGATCAGGACGTCGTATCGCTGGTGGAACGCGCCCATCGTCTGGCCGAGCGACATCCGGACGGCGACCGCGTCCAGATAGTCGCCGGCGGTGAAGGCCTTCCCGAGTTCGGCGCAACGGCGCAGCAGCGGATCGATCGCGTCGAGATCCGACTCGGCGTAGTGCTCGAGCACCTTCGCCGCCCCGGCGAACCACAACACGTGGAAGGCCTCGGTCGGGTCGCCGAACCCCGGATCCGTCTCGGTGACATCCGCGCCGGCCTCGCCGAGAACCGCGACGGCAGAACGGACCGCGCGATCGACCTCGGCGTCGTTCGCGGCGTATCCGAGATCCGGTGAGAAGCCGATCCGCACGCCTACGACACCAGACTCGATGCCGTCGAGAAAGGAGCCGCTGGGGGTCGGCATGGCCGACCAGTCCCGAGGGTCGAATCCGACGAGCAAGTCGAGCATGGCCGCCGCATCGGTCACCGACCGCGTCATCGGGCCCGCATGGGCGAGGGTTCCGAACGGGCTCGCGGGATAGTGCGGGACCAGCCCGTAGGTGGGCTTGAGCGCGGTGGTGCCGGTGAACGCCGCGGGAATTCGCACGGAGCCGCCGCCGTCGGTGCCGACGGACCAGGTCCCCATGCCCAGGCCCACGGCCGTCGCCGACCCTCCGCTCGAGCCGCCCGAGGTGAGCCCGGCCCCCCACGGGTTCCCGGTGGCGCCGAAGCGGCGGGAATCCGTGACGCCCTTCCAGGCGAATTCCGGCGTGGTCGTCTTGCCGATGAACACGCATCCCGCCTCGCGCAGCCGGGCGACCGACGGCGCGTCCTCGGTCCAGGGGCCTGCGGCGTCGACCAGCGCCGAGCCGCGCAGCGTCGGCCACCCCTTGGTCAGGAGGATGTCCTTGACCGGTGTGGGCACGCCGTCGAACTCGCTGCGTGGGGCGCCGCCGCGCCAGCGCTGCTCTGCGTCGCGCGCCGCTGCGAGGGCGGCGGCCCGGTCGACGAATACGAAGGCGTGCACGTCGCCGTCGTGTGCCGCAACCGCGTCGAGCGCAGCGGTGACCGCTTCGACGGGCGAGACCTCACCGCGCGCGAAGGCGTCGGAAAGCTCCGTGGCCGAGGCCAGGGAAAGATCGGTGATCGTCATAGGCGCTCCTTGACGGCCGGCGGTACGAACCCCAGCCGCTTATCGACGATGTTGGCGAGCGGCCGCCCGGCGAGCCAACGTTCAGCGTTGTCGACGAACTGCGCGGCGAGCGTGTCCCACCAGCCGGTGAAATCCGCGCACATGTGCGGGGAGATGACGATGTTCGGCTCCGACCACATCGGGTCCGACGCAGGCAGAGGCTCCGTCTGGAACACGTCGAGCGTGGCCAGGCCTAGGTGGCCCGAACGGATGGCGACGAGCAGCGCGGTCTCATCGACGATAGGGCCGCGCGCGATGTTGACCAGGTGGGCTCCAGGTTTCATCGCCGCGATCACCTCGGCGTCGATGAGGCTGCGGGTGGCGTCGGTGAGCGGTGCGGCAACGACGACGTGGTCGGCCCAGCCGACGTGCGCGACAAGGTCGCTGCTCGCAATGATCTCGGAGAAATCGGGGTCGTCGGAGCGCGCGACCCGCGCGGCGCCGCGGACCCGGGCACCTAACATCGCTAGCACTCGGCCGATCTCTCGACCGATCTCGCCGGTGCCGACGACGAGCACGTTTTGCGTGGCGAGCGTCTCGGTCTCGCGGTGCTCCCAATGGCGGCGGGACTGCATCTCCCGCGAGAGGTGCAACTGTTTGAGCTTCGCGAGGATGGACGCCAGCACGAACTCGGCGATGGGGCGGTCGAACACGCCGCGCGCGTTCGTCACGGTGACGGGCGAGCCCGCCAGATCGTCGAACAGCAGGGTGTCGACGCCCGCGGCCGCGACGTGGATCCACTCGAGCGAAGCGGCGCGATCCCACACGTCACGCACCGCGGACGAGAAGAAGTCCCAGAGGAACAGCACCTGCGCGCCGTCGACGGCGTCGGCCAGCTCGTCCGCCGTCGCCCAGCGCACGTCCATCCGATCGGTGATCCGTGCGAGGTCCGGCCGGGACTGCCCCGGTTTGCACAGCACGGCAAGAATGGGTCGCGCGGCGGTAGCGGTGGTCACTCCCGGAACTCTAATCGATATCGTAGTATTGTCAACAATCTGCGAACCGCTCGATTCGCGCTGCTCCCTGGATGACGAGGTTCCCATGACCGACGCTCCTACCGCTCCACCGTCGCCCCGCGCGACGGACAATCTGCCCGACCTCTCGTTCGCCGGGATCGGGATCATCGCCCCGTACGATTTCGCACTCGATCGTGAGCTGTGGCGCTGGGCGCCGCCGGCCGCGAACCTGCACCTCACGCGGCTGCCCTGGGCTGCGCCGGAGGTCACGATCGACATGGTGACATCGCTCGGCGACCCCGCCGAGCTGACGGCCGCCACCCGAGAGCTGACGACCGTCGGCCCTGCCGTCCTCGTCTACGCGTGCACGTCCGGCAGCTTTGTCGGTGGCATCGACGGCGAACACGCGCTGCGTCGGGTGATGACGGCCGCGGGCGCCCCGGCGGCGACGACGACGAGCGGCTGCATCGCCGAGGCGCTGGCGCATCTCGATGCGAACGCGGTCGCGATAGCTACGCCGTACACCCGCGACATCACCGAACGACTCGAGGCGTTCCTCGCCGCCCACGGCCACACCGTCGTCGGAGTCTCGGACCTTGGCATGCAGACCGAGATCTGGACGCTCGACTATCGCACGGTGGCGGATCTGGTCCGCCGCGCCGACCAGCCGAACGCCGACGCGGTCGTCATCTCCTGCACCAATGTGCCGAGTTACCACCTCATCGCGCCGCTGGAGGAGGAACTCGGGAAGCCGATCATCAGCGCGAACCAGGCGACGATGTGGGGGGCGCTCAAGGCGGCAGGCCTGTCGATCGTCGGTCCCGGTCAACGGCTCGTCGAGGCGTAGGCGTCGCCGCGCGGCCGGTGACCGCCCCGCCTCGATCGTGACACCGCGCCTGCGCGAGGCAGCGACGCGTGTGTGGCGCGCCTTGTCAGCCCACCATCCGAACATTTAGGCTCAATCCATTGATTGTTGACAATCTGCAACCGAAAGCAGGCTTCTCCGTGATCGCAGCAACATCCGACGGGCCGGATGCCGCCGAATACGCCGACCGACTCGCCCGGGTGCGCGCCGCCATGGCCGAGCGCTCGCTGTCGGCATTGGTGGTGGCCGATCCGGCCAATCTGTACTACCTCACCGGATACAACGCGTGGTCGTTCTACACCCCGCAATGTCTCGTCGTTCCGGCGGACGGCGATATCCGGCTGTTCGCCCGAGCCATGGATGCCGACGGCGCGACGAACACGACGTGGCTGCCAGCGGACCGGATCGACGGCTATCCCGAAGAGCTGGTTCACCGGCCCGACGCGCACCCCTACCAGTGGATCGCGCGGCGCGCGGTGGAAACCGGCGTGCTGCCGCCCGACGGCACCATTGCGGTGGAGGGCGACGCGAACTTCTTCTCGGTACGCGGCTACCAGGCGCTCACCGCAGGAGTTCCCGGTGCGAGTTTCCAGGACAGCCGCGAGCTGGTGAACTGGGTGCGCGTGGTCAAGTCCCCGTACGAGCAGCAGATGCTGCGGATCGCCGGAACCGTCACGGACGGCGCCATGTCGACCGCGCTCGCCGCGATGGAAGCGGGCCGCCGTCAATGCGACGTGGTCGCCGACATCATGCATGCGCAGGCCGCCGGCACCGCCGAGCACGGCGGCGACTACCCCGCGATCGTGCCCATGCTGCCGACCGGCAAGACCGCCGGCACGCCGCACATGACGTGGAGCGACCAACCCTTCGTCGTCGGCGAGGCGACCACGATCGAGGTCGCCGGTGTCTACCTCCGCTACCATGTGCCGCTGGCCCGCACGGTCGTGTTCGGCACACCCGAGCGGCGCCTCGCCGCTCTCGCCGACACGATCACCGAGGGCATGGCGGCCGCCCTAGCAGCCCTGGCCCCTGGCGCCACGCCGCATCAGGCGCACGTCGCGTTCACCGACGTGATCAGCCGCGAGGGGTTCACCAAGGAGTCCCGCATCGGCTATTCGATCGGCATCGGATACCCCCCCGACTGGGGCGAGCGGACCGTGAGCCTGCGCGCCCATGACGACACCGAGTTAGTCGCCGGGATGGCGTTCCACGTCATCCTCGGCATGTGGATGGACGGCTGGGGCTACGAGCTCTCCGAGCCCGTGCTCATCACCGATCAAGGCGCCGAGCGGCTCACCCATCAGGAGCAGACCCTCACCGTGAAGGCGTGATCCGCATGTCCGTACTGCCTCTCGCCGCTCGCGCCACCGGGCTGGTCGGCTCCGTCATCGACTCGTCGACATCGCTGCTGGCGAGCCAGACGCACGACATCGTACGGTTCGCCATGGGTAGTCCGGCTGCCGAGGCGGTGCCGAGTGCCGTTCTCGCCGAGATCGCGGCGACGGCCCTCGGAGCCGCGGCGGCCGACGCCTATGGCTATGCGGCGACCGAGGGCGATCCGCCGCTTCGTGAGGCGCTGCTCAAGGTGCTCGAGGGCACATCGGACGCGACGACCGCTGACCGCCTCATGATCACCGCGGGCGGAATGCAGGGTCTGGACCTCGGCTTCAAGATGTTCGTCGACCCCGGCGACCTCGTCATCGTCGAGTCGCCCACCTACACCAACGGAAGCTCGACGGCCCTGTCGTACCAGGCGGAGCTGCTCGAGGCCCCGCTCGATGACGACGGTCTCATCGTCGAGCAGCTGCCGGACCTCGTCGCGCAGGCCGGACGCACCCCGAAGGTCATCTATACGATCCCGACGTTCCAGAACCCGTCCGGAACCACGATGTCGCTTCGGCGCCGGCAGCTGCTCGTGGAGCTCGCGAACCGCTGGGGCTCGGTCATCATCGATGACGACCCCTACGGGCTGCTCCGGTTCGAGGGCGGACCGGTCCCCAGCCTGCGCGAGGTCGCGGCCGGCGACCCGCTGGTGTTCTCGGTCCGCACGTTCTCCAAGATCATCGCGCCGGGTTTGCGCGTCGGCTGGGTCGACGCGGATCCCGGCCTGCAGCAACTGATGATCAACGCGAAGCAGGCGATGGACACCTGCACGAACCTGCCTGCGCAGCGGCTCGTGGCCGAGTTCCTTGGGAGCGGTGCGCTCGCCGGCCACCTGGCCGGGCTCCGCGACGAATACCGGCACCGCAAGCACGCGATGCAGCAGGCGTTGTCGGACCATCTCGGCGACATCGCGCACTGGACCGATCCCCAGGGCGGATTCTTCCTGTGGGTGACGCTGACCAACGGAGTCGACACCCAGCAGCTGTTCGAGACGGCGCTCGCCGAGGGCGTCGCGTACATCCCCGGGCCCGCGTTCTCGGCCTCGGGCCGCTTCCACGACGCGCTGCGGCTCTGCTTCGCGTCGACCACGCCGGAACGCACCGACCTAGGCGTCCGGCGGCTGCGTCGCGCCATCGACCGCGGCGCGGCGGGGCAGTGACATGGCGATCTCGAGCGCGGAGCAGCGCGTTCTGGATCTCGTCGACGACGCCGAGATCGTGGCTGTCGCGCAGGCTCTCGTCCGAGCGCCCGGCGAGAATCCGCCCGGCGGCGAGGGCCCGACGGCGCAGGTGCTCGCCGCCGAGGCGGGTCGCCTCGGGCTCCGTTGCCGGATGGTCGACGTGGCGCCGGACCGGCCGAACGTCTCGGTCGTCGCCGACGGCGGCAGCGAGCCGGGCCTGCTGCTGCTGGGTCACACGGATGTCGTGCCGATCGGCGACGGCTGGACCGTCTCACCCACCGGCGGCGAGATCCGGGGTGGGCGTCTGTACGGCCGCGGCAGCACCGACATGAAGGGCGGGCTCGCCGCCGCTCTGGTCGCCATGGCCGCGATCCAGCGTGCCGGGGCCCGGCTGCGCGGGCCGATCGAGCTGGCGGCCGTCGTCGACGAGGAGGAGAACGGGCTGGGCGCGCGGGCGCTGATCGCCGAGAGGGCCGCGGATCCAGCAGCGCCCGCCTACCGCGCGTGCGTGGTCGCCGAGCCGACCGACTTGCAGACCATCATTGCCGCGCGCGGCGCCGCCTATTTCCGCGTGAGCGTCACGGGCAAGGCGGCGCACGCCGGCAATCCGGCCGACGGAGTGAACGCGATCTACGGTGCGGCCGCGATCATCGGCGAGATCGAGCGGTGGCACCGCCAGCTCGCGGTCGACGCCCGGCCGCTCATCGGACCGGCGACGTGGAATGTCGGGACCGTGCGCGGCGGCACCGGCGGCTCGATCGTGCCCGCGGAATGCGTCATGATGGTCGACCGGCGGCTGCTGCCCGGCGACGACCCGGTGCAGATAGAAGCTGAGTTGCGCGCGCGCATCGATGCGTTGGGTGTTGCGGCGGCCGAGATGTCGGTGACCGTGGAGACGCTGATGGCCATGCCCGGTTTCGAGACGCAGCCGGACCACGCCCTGGTGACCACGGCGCACGATGCCATCCGCGAGGCCGGCGGCCCGGATCTTCCGCTCGGCGGCTGGACCGCCGCATGCGACGGCGGATATGTGCAGCGCGCCGAGGGCACTCCGGTCATCGTGCTCGGACCCGGGTCGGTGCAGACCCAGGCGCATCGCGCGGACGAGTCCGTCGGTGTCGCCGAGCTGGTGACGGCGGCGCGCGCCTATGCGCTCATCGGCCTCCGCCTGCTCAGCTGACCGCGTGCGGTCGGTCGCCGGTCAGTGGCCGAGCACCGCGCCGAGGAACTTCCGCGTCCGCTCGTGACCCGGCTCGTGGAAGATTTGCTGCGGCGGTCCGCTCTCGACGACCACGCCCTTATCGAACATCACGACGCGGTCCGAGATTTCCTCGGCGAAGCGCATCTCATGCGTGACCATCAGCATCGTCATATCCGCAGAGGTCGCCATCTCGCGGATCACGCCGAGCACCTCACCGATCAACTCCGGATCCAGTGCGGACGTCGGCTCGTCGAACAGCATCACCTTCGGGCGCATCGCCATCGCGCGGGCGATCGCGACCCGCTGCTGCTGTCCGCCCGACAGCTGCGCGGGACGATGCTGCAGATGTTGTGCGAGCCCCACCTGCGCAAGCAGGCCCTCCGCCCGCTCGCGCGCCTCCGGCTTCGCCAGCCCGAGCACCCGGACGGGCGCCTCCATGACGTTCTCCAGCGCTGTCATGTGCGGGAAGAGGTTGAAGGACTGAAATACCATGCCGACACTGCGCCGCGCATCCCTGCTCTCGCGGGTGAGCTTCGGCTTGTCGCCCGGCTTCACGTCCCACAGCCGGCTGCCACCGACGATGACGGCGCCCTCGTTCGGCGTCTCCAAGGTCATCAGGATCCGCAGGATCGTGGTCTTGCCGGAGCCGGACGGACCGATGATGCACACCTTCTCGCCGGCCTGCACGTCGAAGTCAAGGCTGCGCAAGACGTGGTTCGATCCCCACGACTTGGTGACCCCGCGGAACGAGATCATCACGCTCGGGTCCGGCTGGACGGACCTCGCGGCCGTTGCGGCGACGTCAGATTCTATTGAGGGCAAGGTGACGCTCCAAGGTTCGGATGAGCAGCGAGGACACCAGGCTGACTATCAGATACAGCAGTCCGGCGATGGTGACAGGCTCCAGGTATCGATAGGTGCTGGAGCCGATCGCCTGGACGCGGCCCATGAGTTCGAAGACGGTGATCGCGAACAGGACGGCGGAATCTTTGAACATTTGCACCAGGTAATTGCCGAGCATCGGCACCACGGCCCGCAGCGCTTGCGGAAGCACGACCCGGGTCCAGGTGAGAGCCTGCGGCATAGAAAGTGCGGTTGCGGCCTCCCACTGCCCCCGCGGCACGTCTTCGACGCCGGCCCGGTACACCTCGGCGGTGTAGGCGCTGTAGTTGATCCCGATGACGGCGATGCCGGTGACGAGCGGGCTGAACGCGATGCCGTACGCCGGCAGTGCAAAGAACGCGAGATACGCCTGCACCAGCAGCGGCGTTCCGCGCACGAAGTGTACGTAGAAGCCGAAGATCGGCGACACGATCGGAATCGCCAGACGTCGGACGATCGCGACGACGAGGCCGAGCACCAGTGCGATTACCATTCCGGCGATGGTGATCTGGATCGTGAGCCACAGCCCGCCGAGCAACTCCGGAAGGATCGAGATGGCGAACGCGGTGTCCCAGCTCATGACACCGTCCCGGCAGCCGTGAGCGGCTTGTTCTTCGACGCGCGCAGGAACGACGCCGACGGGCGATCGATCGCGAAGCGGCGCTCCAGCCACCGGCTGAGTAGGCCGATGAGCTGGGACAGCAGGAAGTACATGACGAGGATCATCAGGTACACCGTCATCGTCTGGCCGTACGCGTTACGGATGAACGACGCCCGGAACGTCAGATCGGTGACGCCGATGAACGAGACCAGCGAGCTGTTCTTGAGCAAATCGACCGCGACATTGCCGAACGGCGGCAACATCGCCGGGATCGACTGCGGGATGAGCACGCGCCGCATACGCAGCGACTTGCCCATGTTGAGCGCGATGCATGCCTCGTTCTGGCCGGCGGCGCGGGTGATGACCGCGCCGCGCACAATCTCCGCGGCGTAGGCGCCCTCGTTGAGGCCGACGGCCACGATCCCCGCCAGCAGCGGCGACAACTCGATCCCGACCGCGGGCAGAGCGAAGAAGAAGAAGAACAGTTGCACCACCAGCGAGGTGCCCCGGAACAGCTCGATAAATACGACCGAGATCCCGCGCACCCAGGCATGGTCGGACAGGCGGCCGATGCCAGCGATGAACGCGGTCACCAGCGCGAGCACCGTGCCGAGCACCGTCACGATGACCGTGTACAGCAACCCCCACCCGAGCTGGGGAAACGCATAGGCCCAGAACCCTTCCGGCATCGTTCGCCTGTCCTCCCTTCGTGCCTCGTGAACTGAAACCGATCGAGATCAGGCACTCAGCCCGGGTTCTTGCAGAGCTCCGCGGTCGTGACGCCCTTGACGACCGCCGGGTCGAATCCCCACTTGTCGAGGATCTGCGCGAACTCTGGCGAGTCCTTCAGCGTGGTCAGGTTCTTGTTGTACTCGTCGACGAAGGCCTTGTCGTCCTTGCGGAACGCGGCGCCCGATCCGGTCTTCGGGGCGTCGCTAACCGGCGGCGTCACCTCCAGGCCCTTCTCCGTCTCGGCGAGCGCCTTGAGTGACAGCGTCGGCAGCATGAACGCGTCGGCACGACCGGCCAGCACGGCCTCGACGCCGCTGCGGTTGTCGTTGATGCGCACGAGCTGTGAATCTGGCACCTTCGCGGTCTGCAGGATGCCCTCCTCGAATCCGCCGGGCAGGACGACGATCTTGAGGTTCTTGTTGTCCAGCACGTCCTTGACCGTGAGGATGTGCTTCGGATTGCCCTGCGGCACGCCGAACGATTCGGTGGAGACGATCACCGGCTCGGAGTAGAGCACCTGTGCGCAGCGCGACTCCTTCATGAACAGCCCCGCCGTGATGGCGTCCCAGCGGTTGGCCTGCAGGCCCGGAATCATGCCGTTGTAGGGGGTGATGATGCCCTGGATATCGTCGATGCCCATCTTCTTGCAGACGGCGCGGCACACGTCCGGCTCGCAGCCGGTGACGGTGCCGTCGGCCTCGACCTTGGTGTACGGCGGCTCGTTGGCGATGGCGACCCGGATGTAGCCCTGCTTCTTGGCGCGAGACAGCAGGTCCGCACCGAGATCGCTGCCACCGCTGGCCGCACCGGTCGTACCCGCGACCGGCGCATTGTTCGAGCCGCATGCGGCGAGAAATGTGCCGGTCGGGATCGCCAGTGCGGCGTACCCGACACCCCGCAACATAGTCCGGCGGGTAATCTCTGGCGTCATGCTCACTCCTATCAGGATTACAGCGCTCGACCGAGCGCGGACCGCGGCACCCTCCGCGACGTCTGGTCAGAAACCTAGTTTCGTGTTGTAGCATTGTCAACAATCTTCTGATTTACTGATCGCATCGTAATGACATCGTCATCTCGGATTCGGCCGTCACCACGGGTGCGGTTGCACCGACCTCGACTAGTCGGAAGGCCCCGATGAACCCTGCACCCGACACCCAGGCCCCCACGGTCGGCCTGTTGTACCCCGGCTTTGGCGCGGAGGACGACTTCCCCGCGCTGGAGCAGCGACTCGACGGCGCGATACGACTGCCGCTCGTGCACACGTCGGTGGGTGTGGACCACCACGACGTGGACGCGCTGCTCGACCTCGGCGGTCCGGACCGACTTGCTGAGGGCGCGCACACCCTGATGGAGTCGGCACCCGGTTCGGTGATGTGGGCATGTACCTCGGGCAGCTTCGTGTTCGGGTGGGACGGCGCGCGGCGTCAGGTCGAGCAGCTTGCCGTCGTCACGGGATTGCCCACTTCTTCGACGTCGCTGGCGTTCGTCGCTGCGCTGCAGCACCTCGGAATCCGCACCGTCGCCGTGGCCGCCTCCTACCCAGAGGATGTCGCAACCCACTTCGTCGGATTCCTGGGCAGCGGCGGCATCACCGTCACCACCATGACGAGTCACGGGATCGAAACGGCCGCGGGCGTCGGGAAGCTGTCCGACGCCGCGGTCGTGGACCTGGTCCGCAGCGTCGACACCACCGGCGCGGAAGCGGTTCTCGTCCCGGACACGGCCATGCATTCGTTGCTCCTCGTCGAGGCGATGGAGCAGGCCGCCGGGCTCCCGGTACTCACCGCGAACCAGGTGACGGTGTGGCAGGGGCTGGCGATTCAGGGCGCCAGGACCGCCCTTCCCCGGCTTGGAAGATTGTTCACGTGAGCACCCCACATTTCATCGAGCCGCTGGTCCAGCGGTCGACCCCGAGCATCATCGCCGAAAAGCTCCGCCTGGCCATCGCGCACGGCGAGCTCGCCCCCGGCGACCAGTTGTTCGAGGCCGAGCTCGCCCGCGAACTGGGGGTGAGCCGCGGCCCGCTGCGCGAGGCGATCCAGCGGCTCACCCAGGAGGGGCTGCTGATTGCGATCCGTAACCGCGGGGTCTTCGTCATCGAGATGACGCCGGAGCGGATCAGGGACATGTACGTCGCGCGGGCTGCGATCGAGCGGGCGGCGGCCGAGCAAATTCTGCGGTCCGGTCGCGGTGACACGGCAGCGGAGGCCCTGCTGGAGGTGGTGGCGCAGATGCGCGAGGCCAACCGGCGCCACCGCATCGCGGACACCACCGAGGCCGACATGCGCTACCACCAGCTGCTCGTCGAACTGGCGCACAGCCCCCGCCTGAGCCGGATCCACTCGACGCTGCTCACCGAGACCCGGATCTGCATCACGGCACTGGAGGACAGTTACCGGTTCGGCGACGACCGCGTCGACGAGCACCGGGCGATCGCCGAGGCGCTCCGCTCGGACAGCGGCTCGCCGAAACCGGACGGGCAGCGTCGCACCCTCGTGGACCGATTGCTGGTGGACCACATGGATGACGCGCTCCGGCGGCTCTCCGCTTCGGAGGCTGAGGCGCCGGACGCCGATGGCGTCACGGTGTGACGCCGCCAGCATCAGGCACAACCCGTGCGGCAGTCGCACGCCGGCGTGCGGCTCACATCTTGACGCCGATGTACTTCGTCTCGAGGAACTCGTCGATGCCGGTCGGCCCCCCCTCGCGCCCCAGGCCCGACGCCTTGACGCCGCCGAACGGGGCGGCAGGGTTCGATACGACGCCCTCGTTGAGCCCTACCATCCCGCACTCGAGCGCCTCGGCGACGCGCAGCGCCCTGCGCAGGTCGTTCGTGTAGACGTAGGCGACCAGGCCGTACGGCGTGTCGTTCGCGGCGTCGATCACCGCCTGCTCGTCGGTGAAGGCCGTCAGCGGCGCGACGGGCCCGAAGATCTCCTCGCGGGCCATGCGCACGCTCTCTGGAACACCGGTGAGCACCGTGGGCGGGTAGAAGAAACCGTCGCCGTCGGGCGCCTGCCCGCCGGTGAGGATGCGCGCACCGCCTGCCACGGCGTCGGCGACGAGGCCGGAGACCTTCTGCTGCGCCGCGGCGTCGATTAGCGGACCGACCTGCACACCTTCTTCCACGCCGCGGCCGATTCGCATCGTTGACATCGCGGCCGCGAGCTTGGCGCCGAACGCGTCGATGACCGAGGTGTGGACGTAGATGCGGTTCGCTGCCGTGCAGGCCTCGCCCATGTTCCGCATCTTCGCGGCGAGTGCCCCGGCGACCGCCTCGTCGAGGTCAGCGTCCTCGAAGACGATGAACGGCGCGTTCCCGCCGAGTTCCATGGAGGTGCGCATGACCTGTTCGGCGCACTGCTCGAGGAGGACCTTGCCGACGCTGGTCGAGCCGGTGAACGACAGCTTCCGCGCATCGCCCGACCTGATGAGCGGCTCCATCACAGCGTTCGCGCGCCGCGTCGTCACGATGTTCACGACGCCGGCCGGGATGCCCGCCTCGGCGAGGATACCGCCCAGGGCCAGCATCGACAGCGGCGTCTGCGCAGCAGGTTTGATGACGCTGGTGCAGCCGGCCGCGATCGCCGGGCCGAGCTTGCGGGTGCCCATCGCCATGGGGAAGTTCCACGGGGTGATGAGCAGGCAGGGGCCGACCGGTTGCCGTGCTACCAGGAAGCGGGCGCCGCCGGTCGGCGCGATCTGATAGCCGCCGTCGATTCGGGTGGCCTCTTCAGCGAAGTGGCGGAAGAACTCGGCCGCGTAGGCGATCTCGCCGCGCGAATCGGCCAACGGCTTGCCCATCTCCAAGGTCATCAACAGGGCGAGCTCATCGGTGCGCTCGTGCAGCAGTTGAAAGGCGCGCATCAGCATGTCGGACCGCTCCCGCGGCGTGGTCGCCGCGAAGGCGCGCTGCGCCTGCACCGCCGCATCCAGCGCGCGCCGCCCGTCGGCCGGTGACGCATCCGCGACGGCGCACAGCGCCGTGCCCGTGGAGGGATCGAGCACCTCGAATGTGCCGGAGCCCTCGGCGTCGACCCACTCACCGTCGATGAAGAGTTGCTTGGCGACCCGGTCTATGACCGCGCGCTCGTCGATTCCGCCGTGTTCCGGTGCCGTCGTCGCCGTTGCTGTCGTCATCGCATTCCTTTCGTCCGGCGCGGCTTCTGCCGCTCGCCGTCATCGCTTGTCTGGGTCGGCTGCCCTCTCGCGGCCGCTGCCTGCGAGGGTCATTGACACCGCGGCCATTCTGTCCATACTCTGATTGTCGACAATCTACCAGATAGGTTCGAGGAGAGAAATGGCCGAGCTGTCGCCCATCCTGAAGCAGGCAACCCCGGTCGTCGCGGCGCGCGGCGAGGGCGTCTACCTCTACGACGAAGACGGCAGACGGTACCTCGACTTCACCGCGGGGATCGGCGTCACGGGCACCGGGCACTGCCATCCGCGAATCGTGAAAGCAGCGCAGGAGCAGATCGCCAAGCTCATCCACGGGCAGTACACGACAGTGATGCACCGACCGCTGCTCACCCTGGTCGAACGCATGGGTGAGGTGCTGCCGGACGGACTCGACCAGATGTTCTTCGCCAACTCCGGTTCGGAGGCGGTCGAGGCCGCTATGCGCCTAGCACGCCAGGCGACTCGGCGCCCCAACATCGTCGTCTTCCACGGCGGGTTCCATGGCCGCACGGTTGCCACGGCGTCACTCACCACCTCCGGTACCAAGTACCGCTCCGGATTCGCGCCGCTCATGGCGGGGGTGCATGTCGCACCGTTCCCGAACCCGTCGCACTACGGCTGGGGCGTTGAGGAGGTCACCGACTTCGCGCTGAAGGAGTTGGACTTCCTGCTGCAGACCATCTCGGCCCCGGAGGAGACCGCCGCCTTCCTGGTCGAGCCGGTGCTCGGGGAAGGAGGCTACGTGCCGGGCAACTCCAGATTCTTCGCCGGGCTGCGGGAGCGGGCCGACCGCTACGGCATCGTGCTGATCGCCGACGAGGTGCAGACCGGCTGGGGACGGACCGGGAAGTTCTGGGGCAGCGAGCATTTCGACCTGAAGGCCGATGTGCTGATCACGGCGAAGGGTCTTGCGTCCGGATTCCCGCTGTCCGGAATCGCCGCCTCCGCGGAGTTGATGTCCAAGGCTTGGCCCGGATCGCAGGGCGGCACGTACGGCGCGAACGCCGTCGCGTGCGCCGCCGCGATCGCCACGCTGGACGTCATGCGGGACGAGGACCTCATCGCAAACTCGGCCGACCGGGGCGTCGAATTGAAGGAAGCGCTGGAGAGGGTGGCGGTCCGCTACCCCGAGATCACCGACGTGCGCGGGCTCGGCCTGATGCTTGCCAACGAGTTCCGCGACAAGGACGGCAACCCGGATGGCGCGACCGCCGTAGCGGTGCGCGCCGAGGCCGTCGAGCGCGGTCTGATCCTGCTCGGCTGCGGCTCGTGGGGCGAAGCGGTCCGCTTCATCCCGCCGCTGGTCGTCGACAGCCAGCAGATCCAGGAGGCTGCCCGCATCTGGGGCGATGCGGTGGAAGCCGTCGTTTCCCGGGATTCGGCATCGGGGGCCTGACGGCATGCGGCCGGCAACGCCGCCGGGGCCCGGCGGTTTCGTCGGCCAGCCGAACTCGGAGCAGGTACCGCGGTTCGCGGGGCTGACCACCTATGCGCGGCTGCCGCGCCGCGACCAGGTGGACAGGTGCGACGTCGGTGTGATCGGTGTGCCGTTCGACAGCGGCGTGTCGTTCCGTCCCGGCGCGCGGTTCGGACCCTCGGCGGTACGGGAGGCCTCCCGGCTGCTGCAGGGTTTCCACCAGTTCCAGGACGTCACCCCGTTCGGTGTCCAGCAGGTCGCCGATCTCGGCGATATCACGGCCAATCCGTTCAATATCGGCGAAGCCATCGACGCCATCGAACGTGGCTCGCGCGCGCACGTCGAGGCAGGCACGCGGCTCATCGCAATCGGCGGTGATCACACGATCGCGCTGCCCCTGCTGCGCTCGGTCGTGGCACGACACGGGCCGGTGGCACTGTTGCATTTCGACGCGCACCTGGACACCTGGGACACGTATTTCGGCACACCTTACACGCACGGCACACCATTTCTGCGAGCGCACGAGGAGGGCCTTCTGCTGCGAGACCACCTGTGCCATATCGGCATCCGCGCACCGCTGCACGACGCCAGCGACCTCGACCGGGACGAGTCGATCGGCTTCGGCATCATCTCGGCGTTCGACGTCGCCGACCGCGGCGTGCACACGGTGATCGAGCAGCTGCGCGAGCGGGTCGGCGACGCGCCGCTGTACGTCTCCATCGACATCGACGTGCTCGACCCAGCGCACGCGCCCGGTACCGGTACGCCGGAGGTTGGCGGCCTCGCCAGTCGAGAACTCATCGAGATCCTGCGCGGCATCACCGGTCTCAACGTCCTGGGCGGCGACGTCGTCGAAGTGGCTCCCGCCTACGACTGGGCGGGCATCACCGCGATCGCCGCCGCCCAGCTCGTCTATGAGATGATCACAATCTTCGCGAAGCGGGCCGTGCGCCCCGGCGCCTGACGTGTCGCGACGGGCCATGCGGTGCGGTGACAACACCGTGGCTCCGCCAACAGCCCCCTATCGGCTGCGCGTCTATTCGCCGGGGTGTCCTCTGGAGACAACGTGAACAGCACCACCGCTGACCATGCGGCACGGGGTCGCATCTCTGCCCAGAACCCGCGAACACCCCCTCCCCCGACGGCGCCAGCAACAACGCTGTTCGAGCGCCAGCCCCGTTGCGGAGCAGAGGTCGCGGCCTTCCACGAGACCAGGCGCGGGTGCGGTGGTTTGGTGCGGGGTTTAGTGCACGTCGAGTTCGGTGTGCATGCCGGCTGTGTAGTGGCCGGGTAGGTTGCAGATCAGCTCGTATCGGCCGGCGGCAAGCCGCAGGGTCACCCAGCCTGACGTCCCCGGAGCGATACCGTCGCCGGCGCCGGCGGCACAGGTGGCGGATGCCTCGCCGAGACTGCCGGTCTCGTCGACGGTGCCGTCGCCGCCAACCTGTCGGCTGCCCGGCCGCGTACCTGGCGCGAGTGGCAGGATGACGAGTTCGTGGGTCAGGTGCCCGGTGTTGAACACCGTCACCGTCACCTCCCCGGCGGGCACCGACGTTCTCGAGGCGAGGATCGACATCATGCCGCGGCCGAAATGCGGCCCGTCGCTTGGCCGCATGGGCCATTCGTAGCCCGGTGCGCGGCCGCCCATCATGCCGCCGGGGCCGCCCATCATTGCCCGCATGTCCACCAGACGGACCGACACGCCGGTTCCGGGCAACGCGGGCGGCGCGCAGCCGGACTGCTGCGCGGTCTGGGGTTGCGCATGTGCGGACAGCGCCCCGGAGGCGGCGGCCACCGCCACCGTCAACCCGACCGCCAGCACCGCGGCCGCCACCGTGCCGGCGAGCAGCAACCGGCCCACACGTGTCCGGCGAATACGCGTGTTCATCGCTGAGCGAGGGTGTCGCGGCGAGTGCGGTACTCGTCATCGCCGATCTCACCGCGCGCGTACCGCGCATCCAAAACATCCCGGGCACTCGGCGGCACCGAAGGGGCCCCTTCACCGCGCCGGATGCTCGTAGTACGGATCAGCCAGGCGATGCCCGCCACCACCAGCCCCCAGAACACCAGCATGCCAACGCCCATCACCAGCCAGTTCCCGACACCCCAACTACTCCCCCAGTGGTACATCATCGCGCCACGTCTCCTTACACTCTCGTGCCTTCACGATCCGCCGGCCGCTGCGCCGGCCGCCAGGGACTTTCGTCGCCGCCCGCCGCCGCCACGATCGGGCCCCGACAAGGACCGATCAGACACCCCAACCCGATCCGAGATGGTCGGCTATTTGGCCGAGCAGGGCGCCGCCGGCCGGGTAGCCGGACAGCGTCATGACGCCAGCGAACACGGGGGCGCAACACGAGGAGGCGATTCCGGCGAACACGCCGAGCGCGAAGAAACCGCCGGTGTCGCCACGCCTCGTGTCCGGGGCCCGCAGCGCTGACGGCAGCCGCCACATCCGCCCGGTCAGCGAATACACGGCCAACAGCATCAGTGTGCCTCCGGCGTAGTACAGCGCCGCATGGTAGTGGCTGATGGTCGCCGCGATCAGACTCATGCCGAGCGTGATCGGAAGCAGCACCAATGCCAGCCCGCCGGCGAGCACGAAGGTCAGCGGCAAAAGTCGTCACCGCCGGTTTTTCACGGCGACCGCCAGGTAGCTCGGCGCCAGGAACACGATGCAGCACGGCGCGAAAAGCGCGACACCGCCGGCGAGAAACGCGGCGAGGATGCCCCCGATGCGAGCAGGTCGCTGCCCATCACGCGACCGCGGTCCGTCGTGCCAAGAGTGCGGCCAGTTTCCGGCGTGGCAGCCGGGGGTGTGCACCACGGTCACCCGTGCCGGACGGCTGTGGCTCATCGGATCCATCGCGCTCCTTCAAGGTCTGCTCGGATACCGCGGAAGATCGTCTCCTTCACTGTCGTATGCGGGTGTGGCCGTCTTGTTGGGTCTTCGTGAAGGTTCCGTGAAGTTCCACGGTCGAGCCCGTCGCCCACCACCGACACATCGACGTCACGAGGCGGCGGACCGTCCTCGCCCGCGTACCGCGCAACCTACGAGCCGAATATGACGATGTTCTCGGCATGCAGGCTCGCGAATTCTTCGGCAGCGACGACGCGTGGTCCGAAGGCGACCTCCAACAGTCGGGCCAGCGAGGGGGCTGCAGGATGGGCTTTTCCGCCCGCAGCATTCGGCCTCCGGTCGCCTCAACGTAGGCACGGCAGTTCTCGCACCGGTAGCAGCGTTTGCCGACTGCACGCGACCGCCCGGCGCGGCATCGGCGTCGCCCATGTCCGCTACGTCATCGAGAACTGCGACGCAGAACCGGCGCAACGGGGCAGCGGCAACATCGGCCTGCAGTGGATAGGAGCCGACGATCGCGGCGATGTTCTGGAGATCTTGGGACTCGAACTCATCGACGCGCAAGGCGAGCAGTTCCTGCTCATCACGCACGTGATGCCACACCGGTATCGAAGAGAAGGGAGCAAAAAGTGAAGGCCAAGCGGTACACCGTGACCGACGCCGGACCTGACGTCGATCTAGCTGTGGAAGACATCAGACTCGCCGATGGCACCCGCCTCACCAATGAAGTCGCAGACAGCCTGGCCGCCGAGATCCGAAGAGCCCCATTCCTGTCGCGGGCCGATTCTCGGCCAGCCGGATGACAAGAAAAGGGCCCCTGATCGGGCTGTTTCGCCTGATCAGGGGCCTTTCGGTGGTAGCGGGGA
>JAFIHI010000092.1 GCA_017848755.1 Nakamurella sp.
ACGGCCGCACCGGCAAAACGATGGGATCGGTCCCGATCAATCAGCTCAGGCTGCTGCTCGTGTCTGCGGTGGTCGAGATTATCGGGATCATCCTGGGCGTGATCATCATGGTGGTGGCGTGATGATGCCGGACATCGTGCCGCTGACGAACATCGTCATACGGGCGGCTTCTGATAATTCGGACAACAATTCCGGCAAGCTCGGGTTAATCCTGATGCTCGCGGGGTTCGTGTTCTACGGTGCGATGTATCTGCGCTACCGGAACACCGACAAGCGGGACCACTACGAGTCGGAGACCAAAGCCGAGACGGCGAATATGGAGGCGCAGGACGCATTCTCGCGGTCGCTGACGCACCTGAAGAACTCCCGCATGTCCGGCGCGAACAACACCAGCGTGCGCGGCGCGCGGGCCGGCGGGCTGTCGTCGCTGACGGGCGGGGTGCTGCCGAAAGGCTTGAACGGGATCCTGCCTAAGGAGTTCCGGGGCCGCTGACGTTGCCGCTGTTGGATTCTCGACCGGTCGGCTCCTGGCCGCGGGGTTCTTGACTGCCGGGTTCGCGGCCGCTGAGCGCGGCTAAGTCGCGGACGTCGGAACTGAGCAGCCCCATGACGGTGACCAGCGCCCCGGTCATGCTGTCGACACCACCCTGCAGATCGCGAGTGTCGTTGGCGGCCATGTCGTTTCGGGCCGCGTCGGTGTAGAGCGCCGTCATATCCGCGTCGAGCCGCACGTCCTCGAGGTGCCGCACGGCGGCGAGCGCAGCCACGATCGGGGCGAACTCGGCCAGATGCGCCTGGTAGGCAGTCAGCGCCGCGACGCGGTCGACGAGGGAGTTCCACGTCATGGTGAGGGCCGCGAAATGCTCGTCGAAGAGGGCCTGCGCCCGGGCGAGGACGGGATTGTCCGGACCCGCCGGCCGAGGCCCGAGTTCGAGGCGTAGTTCGTAGAGACGGTATGCGGCATAAGCAATGTCGGCCGCATCGCGCACCGGGTCGAGCCGCACGCGGTGGGTGTCCAGCAGGTCGTGGTGCCAGGCCGGGTTCGCCAGGATCGTGCGGGCGATGTCGTGTGCCACGTCGGCCAGTCGCGCCTCGTACGGCCGGTCGCGCCACGGAATGGTCGACCAGGCCGTGAAGTCGATGCGGGTCTGCTCGGCGCGGCGTCGGCGCCTCCTGGTGGACGTCTTAGCGGACGTCGTGGCGCCGGCTGGCGGGAGGACGCCGTCCGGCAGATCGCCGACGCGTACGGAGTTGACCACGACCACACCGTCGGTGACGGAGCCGCGCACGCGCCGCATGATCTCCGCCCGGCCGGACGACGAACGGTCCGTCGGCGGGGTGCTCGCGGGCTCGCTCATCGACAGTCCTTACCTGGGCGCCGATTCAGCCTAACGTGCGCCAGCCTCCTGCGCGTCGGAGTGCTGTGTCGCTGAGGGCACGCTCGATGGCGCGGGATTCCGACCGGGCAGGTGACGAGCCGGTATAAGGGACCGCGACGAGCAGAGTCACTCGACAGTGTGAGGACAGAGCCGTTGGACTCTTGACAACGCTCTCTTGCCGGTCCACTGTATACCGCATACAAAATGGATCGGAGGGATCTCATGGGCACTACACGAACGCGCCGGCGCGCCGTGGTGGGCACCCTGACGTTGGCCGCCCTGGTGCTGGCGGGATGCGCGACGGGTGGCGTCGGGCGTGGCTCGAACTCGCAGAGCAGCTCGTCACAGTCGAGCGCGCCCGCGACAGGCGGCACCGGCGGCGGGACACAGACCGAGACCTCGGCGGCGCCGCTGTCCGGCGAGATCACCGTCTGGAGTTGGGATGTCGCAGCCGAAGCGATGAAGCGCCTGGCGCCCGACTTCGAGAAGACACATCCGGGGACGAAGATCAACGTGGTCGACATCGGCTACGACAACGCCTACGACAAGATCTCCGTGGGTCTTCAGGCGAATGCGGGCCTGCCGGACGTGATCACCGTCGAGACCGACCACATGCCCGGCTACATCGCGGCATTCCCCCACGCGTTCACCGACCTCGCGCCGACCGTGGGCGACGACAAGGCGAACTTCGACCCGTCGAAGTGGGCGGCATCGTCCGACGCAGCCGGCCACCTCTACACCATCCCGTGGGATTCGGGCACCGTCGCGCTGTATTACCGCAGCGACTATCTGAAGGACGCGGGCATCGACCCGGCATCCCTGAAGACCTGGGACGACGTGGTCGCGGCGGGCGAGAAGGTCAAGGCCGCAACCGGGCACACACTGCTGTCGATCGACGTGTCCTCCGGCGGAACCTTCCTGATGCTGCTACAGGAGCAGGGCAAGGGGATCTTCGACGCGGACGGCAACATCGCGATTGCCAGCCCCGAGGCCGTTCGAGCGCTCACGCTCCTCAAGACCATCAAGGACAAAGGCCTGCTGGACAACGTCAAGGGCTGGGACGGGCGCGTGACCGCCACCAAGGACGGCAAGTCCGCGATGCATCCCGAGGCCGTGTGGTGGATCGGCACGCTGACCTCCGAGATGCCCGAACTCAAGGGCAAGTTCGGCGTCGTCCAGTTGCCGGTGTTCCAGGACGGCGAGGCGCCGACGTCCAACAACGGCGGATCCACGCTCGCCGTGCCGAGCCAGGCGAAGAACCCCGCACTGGCCGAGGCGTTCGTCAAGTGGCTGCTCACGGACACAGGCAACCAGGTGTCGATGATGAAGAACGAAGGCCTGTTCCCCTCGTACCTCCCGGCGCTGAAGGACCCGTTCTTTCACCAGGCCGATCCGTATTTCGGCGGCGAAAAGGTCTACGAGCTCTTCGCGAACCTGACGGCCGAGATCCCGGCGATCAACTACACCCAGGATTACGCCAAGGCGACGGACATCGTCGCGAACGCGGTGGTCGCCTCGGTGCTGAATGGCAAGGATCCGAAGGCGGCTTTGGATGACGCCGCCCAGCAGATCGCCACGGCGACCGGACGGAAGATCGCGGGCTGAGAATGGCCGAGGCGAGCATCGCGGCCGCCAGGCCGGCCGGGTCGTCATATCCGGCGACCCGGCCACGGCGACGCCGCAATCGGCACCTGATGGGCTGGTTTTTCGTCGGCCCGGCGGCCGCGCTGTTCGCGCTCTTCTTCGCCTACCCGCTCGTCGCGTCGCTGTGGCAGAGCCTGCTGCGCACCAATGGCGGCGTGCAGACGTTCGACGGGCTCGGCCAGTACCGACGCCTCGCCAACGACCCGCTCGTGGCGACCAGCCTGTTCAACGTCTTCCTGTTCCTGATCATCCAGGTGCCGCTGATGATCTGCCTGGCGCTGGGCCTCGCCTACGTACTGAACCAGTCATGGCTCAAGTGGCGCACCGGTTTTCGCGCGCTGTACTTTCTTCCGGCGGTCACCACCCTCGTCGCGTATTCCATCGTGTTCCGCGTGCTGCTGACGACCGACGGGGGTCTCGCGAATCAGTTCCTAGGCCTGTTCGGTATTGCGCCGATCGACTGGCTCAACAACGAGACCTGGGCCCGTGTCTCGGTGATCGCGTCGATCACCTGGCGGTGGACCGGGTACAACATGGTGATCCTGCTGGCGGGCCTGCAGGGCATTCCGCAGTCGCAGTACGAGTCCGCGGCCATCGACGGGGCGGGCCGGTGGCGGACATTCGTGAGCGTGGCCGTGCCGCAGCTGCGCCCCGTGATCCTGTTCACGTCGATCACGTCAACCATCGGCACGCTGCAGCTCTTCGACGAGAACTTCATCCTGACGGGCGGCGGGCCGAACAGTGCGACGCTCACACCCGTCGTGTACCTCTACAAGGTCGGCTTCCGACAGTTCGACTTCGGCTACGCGTCGGCGATCGCCTGGCTCGTCGTGGTGATCATCGCGATGCTGTCGGTGGTCCAGTTCCGCGTGATGCGGGAGAAGACATGACGAAGACCCTGCGTTTCGTGCCCTTCTATCTGCTGCTCGGTCTCGGCGCCCTGATCTCGTGCGTGCCGTTCCTGTGGATGATCGTCTCGTCGACACACCAGACGTCGGAACTGTTCGCGACGCCGCCGCCACTTGTCCCTGGCGGGCAGCTCATGGCGAACCTGTCGCGGCTGGAATCGGAGACCCACTTCAGCCGGGTCATGGTCAACAGCGTCGGTATCGCGGTCGTCTACACAATCGTCAGTTCGCTGCTCTCGGCGATGTGTGGATACGGACTGGCAAAGTACCGATTTCGCGGACGCGGGGTGCTGCTCGGCATCGTGCTCGCCACCATGATGATCCCTATGCAGGTGCTCATGGTGCCGCTCTTCCAGATGATGGCCTCCGTCGGCTGGATCGACACGTACCAGGCCGTGATCCTGCCGTTCCTGGCGAACGCCTTCGGCATTTTCCTGATGCGCCAAGGGTTCTTGTCCTTCCCGGACGAACTGATCGAGGCGGCGCGGATCGACGGCTGCCGCGACATCCGCATCTTCTTCCGGGTGGTGCTACCCGTCGCCAAGCCGCAATTGGCGGCGCTGGTGATCTACACGTTCATCAGCCAGTGGAACGCGTTCCTCTGGCCGCTGTTGATGCTGAACACGGAGGACAAATACACGATCCCGGTCGCCCTCAACACGATGATCGGCCTCACCCGGGTCGACTATTCCGGTCTGATGCTCGGTTCGCTGCTCGCGACCATCCCGATCCTCATCGTGTTCGTCGCGTTCCAGAAGCAGTTCGTCTCCGGGCTTCTCGGCGGCGCCCTGAAGGGGTGAAAGGGACGTGGGTCCGTGCGCCGTATCGAACCGTTGAAATGCCTCGGAATCTTGTATACGGTACGCAGTACGCAATCAACCTGAGGAGGTTGGAATGGCACAATCGCTCATCTCCAGACGCAACCTGTTCGCCGGGGCGGGTGCGTTGGCAATCGGCGCCGGTCTTGCCGCATGCAGCGGCGGTGGCGGGGGTGGAGGAGGAGGTGCAGGTGGTGGAGGTACGTCCGGCGGAACGACCCAACTGAAGTGGTCTACGTGGGGCGACGCGTCAGAGCTCAAGCGGATGACCGCGTTCACCGACGACTTCAACTCCAAGAACGCGGACATCAAGGCAACGCTGCAACCGGTGCCGTCCTACTCGGACTACAACTCCAAATTGCTCGCGCAGCTCACCTCCGGCACGGCTCCGGACGTCTTCTACATCGGTGACGATGTGCTCGGCAAATACATCGCTGCCGACGTGCTGCTCCCGCTGAAGGATCGGCTGGAGGGGTCGGCGAGCCAGAGCAAACCGGAGGACTTCGGCGCCGGCCTCTGGGGTATCGCGCGAGACACCAAGGACATCTACGCGGTGCCCAATGACTGCAACCCGGACGTCTTCTGGTACGACAAGACGGCGCTGAAGGCCGCTGGCATCACCGACGATCCGGCCGAACTCGCCGCCAAGGGCGAGTGGACGGTCGACACATTGCTCACGATGTGTCAGGCACTGGCCGCGAAAGGCCTTTCCGGAGCCATCTTCTGGAACTACTGGGCGACTCACTGGAGCTGGGTCGTCGCCAACGGCGGCAAGGTTTACGACGAGTCCGGCGCGTTCGTCCTGCCACAGGATCAGACGTCCGTCGCAGCATTGGAAACCCTTGGAAAAGCGGCTCTTCGGATCTGCGGTGGGGGCGTCGGTGTGAGCGACTCGCGGTGACGGAGGTGTCCGGGTAGGTGTCGAGGCCCTCGGAGGATCGGTAGCGACCAAGCTCGCCGACTGCGAAGGCCTCGACGGTGTCCGATCTTA
>JAFIHI010000093.1 GCA_017848755.1 Nakamurella sp.
GAGCGAGGCCCGCCAGGCGGCGTGCACATCGGCGAAGGTCCCTCCGCGCGCGATCAAGTCGCGCGGTGGCCCGTCCTCCACGATGCGGCCTTCGGCCATCACCAGCACCCGGTCGGCGATCTCCACCGTGGACAACCGGTGCGCGATGATCACCGCGGTGCGTCCATGCAGCACCCGCCTCAGCGCCTGCTGCACCGCACGCTCGGACGGGATGTCGAGCGACGCCGTCGCCTCGTCCAGGATGAGCACGGCCGGGTCGGCCAGGAAGGCGCGGGCGAAGGCCACGAGCTGCCGTTGGCCGGCCGACAGCCGGCCGCCGCGCTTGTGCACGTCGGTGTCGAAGCCCTCGGGCAGCGCGCGAATGAACGCGCCGGCGCCGACGGCATCGGCCGCCGCCTCGATCTCGGCCCGCGTGGCCGAGGGCCGGCCGATCGCGATGTTGTCGGCCACCGGACCGGAGAACAGGAACGATTCCTGAGTCACCATCACCACACCGCGCCGCAGGTCGGCGGTGGAAAGCTGCGAGACGTCGACGCCGTCGAGCAGCACCGTGCCTGCCGTCGGGTCGTAGAACCGCGCCAGGAGCTTGGCGACGGTCGACTTCCCGGCGCCGGTCGCGCCGACGATCGCCACCGTCTGCCCGGCCGGAATCGTCAGGTTCAACTCGTGCAGCACCGGCACACCCGGGGTGTAGCTGAACTCCACCCCGGAGAACGTGACCTCACCCGCGATCTCGCCGATCGGTTGCGGCGCAGCGGGTTCCGGCACTGTCGCCTGTTCCTCCAGCAGCCCGGAGATCTTCTCCAGCGCGGCGGATGCGGACTGGAACGCGTTGTAGAACATGGCGAGCTCTTCCAGCGGGTCGTACATGCGCCGCACGTACAGCAGGAACGCGGCGAGCACCCCGACCGCGATGGCGCCGTCCATCACGCGCACCGCACCGACCAGCATCACGACGGTTAGCGTCACGTTGCCGATCAGGTGGATCCCGGGGGAGTACTTCGCGATCGCGACGTAGCCGTCGCCGTTCGCCCGCGCATAGTTCGTGTTCAGCGCGCCGAAGATCGCCCGGTTCCGCGCCTCTCGGCGGAACGATTTCACCGCGCGCAAGCCGTTCATCGTCTCGGTGAACTGCACGATGAGCGCGGCGACCACCCGCCGGCTGCGTCGGTAGATCGTGCGCGACACCCGCTGGAACCACTTGGTGCACCACGCGATCGGGATGCCCGCGGCGAGCGCGATCAGGCCTAGCGGCGGGTCCAGGACCAAGAGCACGACGCTGATCACCCCGACCGACAGGATCCCCGAGATTAGGCTGTCCAGGCCCTCCGCCGCCAGGTCCTGCAGGGTGTCCAGGTCGCTCGTCATCCGCGCGATCACCCGCCCGGATGTGTATTTCTCGTGGAACGAGACGCTCAGTTCCTGGGCGTGATCGAAGACCCGGCCCCGGATATCGAGCAGCATCGCCTGCGCCAGCGCCGCGGTCACCCGGACGAACGCGGCCCGGGTCGCCGCGTTCACCACACCCGCGGCCAGGTAGCCGCCGACCGCCGCGGTGAGCGGCCACCCGTCGCCGCGCACGAGAGCCGGTACCGCGGAATCGATCCCGTACGCGACGAGCAGTGGCCCGATCATGAACGACGCCTGCTCGACGATCACCAGGGCGATCATCGCGAGCGCCTTGCCGCGGTGCGGGCGGATCAACGATCCGAGCAGCCGGCGGGAACGGGCCGCGAGCCGGGCGCCGGTATGCGCCGACAGTTCGTCGACCTCTTCGGCGGCGACGCCGCGCCATTCGGGTTCGGCATGGTCCTGCTCATCGAGTATGACGCCGTTCGTTGCTGTGCCCGTGCTCATCGGCTGGCCTCCTTCCGGCAGTCGGTATCCGGGGCGTCAACGCGGGGCTCGTCGCCGCTCGCGCGGTACATGTCGCTGGCCAGCAGCGCGCGATACGCAGGCACGGTGGCCATCAGCTCGCTGTGGGTTCCGATCGCCGCGATGCGGCCGTCGGCCAGCAGCGCGACCCGGTCGGCGAGCATCACGGTCGACGCCCGGTGCGCTATTACCAGCGAGGTGGTGGTGGCCAGCACCGACCTCAGCGCGCGTTCGACGGCCGCCTCGGTGTGAATGTCCAAGGCGGACAACGGATCGTCCAGCACCAGCACCTCGGGGCGACCGACGATCGCGCGGGCGAGCGCGAGCCGTTGCCGTTGGCCGCCGGAGAGCGACAGTCCCTGTTCGCCGATACGCGTGTCGAGACCCCACGGTAGGCCGTGGACGAAGTCGGCCTGCGCCACCCGCAGCGCCCGATCGATCGCCGCCTGCGTATCCGGCCCGACACCGCCTGCGCCGATTGCGTTTTCGCCTTCGCGTGCACCGCCGCCGAGTCCGATCAGCACATTCTCGCGAGCGGAGGCCGAGAACAGTATCGGCTCCTCGAAGGCGACCGCGACACGGCGGCGCAAGTCGTCCAGGGCGAGGCTCCGGATATCGACACCGTCGAGTTCGATGGTGCCCGACGTGATGTCGTGCAGGCGGTTGACCAGAGCGGTGAGCGCCGTCTTCCCGGATCCCGTGGCACCGACGAGCGCCACCGTCTCCCCGGGGGCCAGCTCGAGATCGACGCCGCGCAGCACCTTCTCGCCCGGGGCGTCGGCGAAGGCGAAGTGCACGTCGCGGAAGGCGAGGCGTCCGCGGGCGTCGCCTACTGTCGCAGGCGCGATCCGGCTCGGCCGCTCCGGCGACCGGATCGTCTCGGGGCTGTCCATCACCTCGTAGAAACGTTCGGTGGCGGCAGCGGTCTCGTTGGAGATCGCGAGCAGCCAGCCGATGGAGTCGACCGGCCAGCGCAGCGTCATCGCGACGCCGAAGAACGACACCAGCAGGCCCGCCGTCAGCGTGCCGGCCGCGACCTCGCGGATGCCGAGCAGCAGCGCGATGCCGAGCGCGACCTCCGGAAGCGCCACGATCGCCGCCCACAGCCAGGCCAGCACCCGCGCCTTGGCGAGTTCGGTCTCGCGTAGAGCCGATGCCTGGCGCAGGAACTCGCGCGCGAAGTGCCGAGACTGGCCGAACGCCTTGAGGATTCGCACGCCGAGAACCGACTCCTCCACCATGGTCGCAAGATCGCCGACCTGGTCCTGCGTCCGGCGCGACAGCACGCGGTATTTCGACTCGAACACGAACGACACCGCCATCAGCGGCAGCGCCAGCGCCGCGACCACCAGTCCGAGCGCCCAGGACAGCGACAGCAGAATCCCGACACCGATCACGAACGTGAGGATGTTGACGATCAGGAAGATGAATGCGAAAGACACGAACCGCCTGATGGTCCCGAGATCTGAGATCGCCCGCGACAGCAGCTGGCCGGCCGGCCACCGATCGTGAAAGGAGACCGGCAGCCGCTGCAGTTTCGCGTACAGGTCGTCACGCATGCGTGCCTCGACGGCCATCGCCGGTCGGGCGATAATGATGCGCCGCACGAAGAACAGCCCGGCCTCACCGATGCCGAGGCTGAGCAGTGCCAGACCCCACCAGACGAGCCCGGTGGTATCCCGCCGGGTGACCGGCCCGTCGATAATCGCTCCGATGACGAGCGGGAAGACGAGTCCGCAGCCGGTCGCTACGCCCGCCGCCAGAGTCGACAGCGCCATGGCCTTGAGGGCCGGTCGCGCATACGGGAGGAGCCGGGCCAGGGACTTGAGCGTCGAGAGTTGTGGGCGAGCCGGTGCGTAGGGCGACGGGCTGCGACTCCATGAGGGGGTGCTGTTCATCGTTCCGTCCGGAGTATGTGTCACTGTCGCGGTGTCGACGACGTGGCCGATGTCGATGAAGTGACAAGAAGTCTGTAAAAGGATGCGAACGCTGCGTCCGTCGAGATATTCCGATGGCGCCCGTCGCGTTGCTGTCGCTCGGAGCGTTAACGCTCCGCGGCGCGGGTGCCGAGCAGCACGTCTTCCCAGGAGGGCATCGGTGGGCGATGCCCGCGCCGAGCCGAGCGGCCGGTGGGCTGCGCTGAATTCGCCGATCCTGCCGGCGCGCCGTGCCCGTCGGTTCCGGTCCGGGTCGCCTGATCGCGCTCGCTGTGTGCCGCGGGAATCGGCGCCTGCCCGTGCGCGGGCACATGGGCCGCGGAACGGTCGTCGGTGACGGTGTCCATCACGACGTGTTCCTCGCGTGTCAACCGTGGCTCACGATCCCGGAACGGGCCCGCTGCACGAACACCGTCATCGACGTGCGACGTATCGCGGATCGTGCGCAGGACTGCCGGACCGGGCTCCACCAGGTCGGCGGCCTCGGCGTTGCGCGGTGAGACCGAACCGCCGTCCGGACGGGCGGAAAACGCCCATTCGGCGCGGTTCTCGGTGCGGCCGGCCCGCCACGTCAGCGAGACCGTCCACCCCCGTTCGTCCTTGAACGCGTCCCATTGCGCATCCTGCTGCTGCCCACGATCGGTCAGCGTGCTCGTCACGATGTCCTCGAGGGTGCGGCGGGCGTTCGCGGCGGATGCGGAACCGATGGCGGCACCCTGCAGCGGCAGCACGGCACGCGCCTTCTCCGCGACGGTGGCGCGCTCGAGCAGCACGGGGTAGGCGTAACGCTCGATCCGATCCGGCGTGCACCCGGCGGCCGCGGCGACCTGTTCGACACTCGCGCCGGCGCGAATGCGGCTCTGGATCTCCCGGGGGCGCAGCTGCGGTGCCATCTCGATCTCCAACTGTCCGAACCTGCTCAGGTCTCCGCGCACCGCGGCACGCAGGCGCTCGTCGATCGGGATCGTGAACTGCGCGCCGTGGTGGGTGGCGCCGCGCTCGGCGTCCGCCTCGACGCACACCACACTCTCGCCGCCGTCGGCGATCCCGAGAACACGTAGTGTCCGCATGGCGTCGCCTCCCGATCGATATGCGCGTCCCAACACGCCCGTGGGCTCCAGGCTAGTAGCCGGCCGGAACGTGACCGGACAGGCGCGCCGAAGACCGCCGAAACCTGGACCGCTGAACGGATGTGCGGCCCGTCGTGTGGCATAGTGTCGCACGACGGCGCCGACGCTGTCACCGTGATGTCGGCGTCGACGTCACTGCTCGGGCGTTCGATGGTGAGACTCCTTGGTAGCGGCGGAATACCGTCGCGAAGTATTGCGAGGACGAGAATCCGAGGGCGTGCGCGACGTCGGTGACGAGCGCGTGCGGATCGGCGGCCAGCCGGAGCCGAGCCTCGTCCGTCTTGCGCCGCAGCAGGTAGTCCTTGGGCGTGGTTCCGGTGGCCTCCCGGAAGACCTTGTAGAAGTGGCTCGGCGCCAGGCCGGACGCTGCCGCCATATCGGTTGCGGTCAACGGCTCATTGAGCCGAGCTTCGACCCAGGTGAGAGCGCGGGCGACATAGGGATGTTGCACGGTCTGCGTCCGATGCCCGTTCCGCTCGCAGGACCGTGCGATCTGCAGGACGGCGAGGCTGCACACGTGCTGGAGTTCGCCGTCCGAGATCCAATCCCGGTCTTCCGCGGCGATGCGGAATGCCAGGTCGAAGTTCGCGATCGCCTCCTTCGGCGCGTCCCAGATCTCGGGTGGCTTCGCGGCCAGCAGCCGCACCGCCCGCTCGAGCGCGCCTGTGTGCGGCAGCGGATCCGCCTTGAGGATCAGCCAGTACATCTCACCCCGGGGTTGCCGATCGGGGCCAGGGGAGTATGTGCTGCCGGCCGGGATGCACAGGATCTTGCCGGGGGCGAGCACGGTGGCGGTCTCGTTCACCGCGAAGAGCACCGGGCTGCGCAGCGCGACGGCCAGCACGACCAGGGTGCGGTGCCGGAAAGTGGGCAGCGGATCGTAGGTCTGCCGGTACACGTAGTGCCCGAGCGCCATCAGCGGCGCGAGCCCGCGGCCGGCGAGATCCAGTGTGGTGCGGTGGGCGTTCGAATCGAGGTCGATCGCATCACTCGCGGACACGGACGACATGGGGCGATGATAGGTGCCCTCAGCGAGAGTCTCAGTGCGGGTCTCAGCAGGGGTCGATGCGTCTTTCGGCATCCGGGTGCGTGCACGTGACCTGGGGGTAGGCGATCTCGACGGTGCGCCCGCTGCTGTCCAGGATGGGAATCTCGTCCCATTTGTCGAAGAACGTGCACGGATGCGACATGCCGAGGGCGACGGCGTCGCCGACAGCGATGTCGCTGCCGACCGGCAGCCGGCAGTAGGTGTGGTGGTCGTTCATGGCGAAGACCTCGGCGTGCGCCACATCCCTGAGTTCGCCCGAGGGGGCCAACGCCCGCAGGACCAGCGGAAGGTCGAGATCGTAGGGGCACTCCCGCTTGCCGACGCCGAAGATCGCGAGCTCCGGCTCGGGCCGCGAGAGCACCCGTGCCCAGAGTTCCGCCGCGGGGCGCAGCGCCTGGAACCCGCTGATCCTGGACCCGAACGGGGAGAGGGTCTGGTAGGCGATGTGGTCGTGGGTGACGTAGGCGCCGGCGCGGAGCACGACGAGCGGGCGCCTGGCGTCGACGAGTTCGACCGCCCCGAAGATCTCCGCGACCCGGTCGAAGTAGGCACTGCCGCCCGCCGAGAGGATCGGCTGCTCGGCGAAAGCACCGGCCCGGTCCAGCTCGATCGCGAGATCGCCCACGCGGCCGAGCAACTCGTCGACTCGCCGCAACCTGTCTGCTTCGTCCGCACCGGGCAGCACACCCTCGTAACACTCGACGCCGACCAGTCGCAGGTGGAATGAGTCGATGACTGCCGAGGCGACGGCAGCGCCGTCCGCCGACGTGCGCGCGCCACACCGGCCACCCTCGGCTCCGAGTTCGACCAGCACCCGCAGCGGCCGGGTCAACGCCGCGTCCATCGCCCGGACGCCGTCGACCGAATCGACCAGGCAGGCCGACCAGATCCCGCGCGCATCGAGGCCGGAGAGGAAGTCCAGCCCGGCCGGCTCGAGCACCTCGTTCGCGACGACGATCCGCCTCGCGCCGTACTCGGCGGCCCACCGGGCCTGACCGGGAGTTGCCACCGTGACGCCCCAGGCGCCGGCCTCGAGCTGGCGGCGCGTGATGGCCTCCGCGAGGTGCGTCTTGATGTGCGGCGCCAATACCGCGCCGCGGGCCGTGGTGTAGGCGGCCATCGTCTCGATATTGTGCTGCAGCGCGGCCTCGTCGATGACGAGGCACGGGAGTTCGCGGGTGTGGATGCTCACGCGGGGCGCACCGCGACGACGTCGATCTCGACCAGGATCCCGTATAGGTCAGATCCCACGGTGGTCCGTGCGGGATACGGCGCGGGGAAGTACTCCCGGTACACCGCGTCGAACTCCCGGAAATCGCGGTGCAGGTCGGACAGGTGCACCGTGGACTTCACAACGTCTTTGAACTGGCAGCCCGCCGCGGCGAGCACGGCGCGCAGGTTGCGCAACACCTGGTGTGTCTGTTCGGTGATGTCGCTGCCGACGATCTCCCCGGTGACCGGGTGCTGCGGCCCGAGCCCGGCCGTCCAGACGATCTCGTCGGTTCCGATGGCTTGTGAGTAGGCGCCGCCGGGAGTCGGTGCGTCCTTGCTGGTGAAGGCGTAGCGATGTGTCATTGCTTCTCCCTAAGGGTGCGATGGTGCGGTGCTGCCTGGTGCTGTTGGCGTTCAGAGAACTGAAAGGCGGCCGTCGGGGGTGGGCAGGTAGCCGACGAATCCGGTGATCTGCCAGCGGCCGGAGGCCCTGCTGAGAAAGTAGTAGGTGGTCCAGCACAGGTGTACCAGACCGTCCGGGCCATTCGCGTCGCCGTCGAACTCCTTGCGCACCAGGGCGCGATCGCCGCGGATGGACACGTCTGCGATCCGGCTGATCGAGCGCAGTTGCTCGACGATCTGGTCCGGTTCGATGCCCTGCATCGCACGTGCCTGGCGCAGCCAGTCCTGGCCGTAGCCGGCGAGATCCGGGAAGGCGATCTGCCACGTTCCAGTCGCCACGTCCATCGAATACCCGACGAACGCATCCGGGGCGAAGTCGTCTTCGACAGCGGACCAGTCGGCTGCCGCGAAGGCCGCGATGTCGCGCTCATACAGCATCTCGCCGATCAGCTGTTCATCGGTCACGGTCTTCTCCCAGTGCCTGTGATCAGGCTCGTTGTTCTTGTTGTTGTTTCGTGTCGTTGTTTCATGTCACCACGCATGTCGCGTCGCCGGGTCACGCGGACCACTCACGGCCACTCGCAGCCTAGGTAAGGCCCATCGGGTCGTCGTGTGCCTTCTTACGGCGGAAAACGTCATTCAGCCATAGCTGCCGTTCACCTCGGACGGCCTCATGATCGTGGATGGGGCTCGTATCATCACCGGGTCCCCGCTCGGGATCATTACGGGAAGGGCGAAGGCATGGAAAACGCGGGAAAGCAGATCCTATTCGCCGGCGGACGGGTCATCGATCCCGAGACCGGTCTCGACGCGGTCCGGGATGTGATGGTGCGGGCCGGCCGGATCGAGGCGGTTGCCGCTCCGGGCGAGCTTCCCGCAGCGGGTGCTAAGGTGCGTGACGCTCGCGGATTGGTGGTCGCGCCGGGTTTCATCGACCTGCACAGCCACACGAATTCCCTTGCCGGGCAGTGGCTTCAGCTCTACGACGGGGTAACGACCGCGCTGGAGCTCGAGATCGGTGCGGTGCCGGTCTCGGCGGCAGCGGCCCGGGCGCGCCGCGAGGGTCGGGCGGCCCACTTCGGATTCTCGGCCTCGTGGGCCGTTGCCCGGATGCAGGTACTCGGTGGGATCCTTCCGCGCGGCGGGTTCGGCGACTTCCAAGATCACGTCGCCGATGCGCCGTGGCAGCGTCCGGCCACCCGACGGGAGATCGCGTCGATCATCGCCGTACTCGACGAGCAGTTGCACGACGGCGGGATCGGTATCGGCGTGGCTGCCGGCTACGCGCCGTACTTCGGGCCGGAGGAGTACGAGGCGGTCGCGACGTTGGCGCAGCAACGCGGCGTCCCGGTCTTCACCCACGCGCGCGACCTGCGCGAGGTACGCCCGGACACGCCGATCGACGGGGCCGAGGAGATAGTGCTGGCGGCCCGGCGCACCGGCGCCCGGATGCACTTCTGCCACCTGCACAGTTCTTCGGCCCGGCACATTCCCCGGGTGCTCGACCTGGTCGGGCAGGCGCAGGCGGACGGAGTTCCGGTGAGTGTGGAGGCCTACCCATACGGTGCGGGGATGACGACCATCGGCGCGGCATTCCTCGACGCCGACGGGCTCGCGCGCCGGGGCCTGCAGGTGACCGATCTCGTCCATGCCGCATCGGGCGAGCGGCTCCTGAACCTTGATCGGCTGGAGCAGTTGCGGCGAGCCGATCCGGGCGCGCTGGTGCTGATGGACAACCTGTACGAAGACCGGCCCGCCGACTTCGCGATGATGCTGAGCGTCCTGCGGCATCCGGGGGCGATCATCGCGAGCGATGCGATGCCCCTGACAGACACGCAGGCAAACACCCCGACATCGGCGCAGGCACCGACGCGGACCTCGACCCGGTCCCCGGCTCTGGACAGCCTGCCGGCGTGGCCTATCCCGGAGGATGTCCGGACCCATCCGCGGACGGCCGGCACCTTCACGAAAGCCATCCGGCTGCTACACCGTGGCGCCGGCGAAGCGCTCATCAGCGTCATCGGGCGTGCCACAGTGGCGCCGGCGCGCCTGCTGGAGGGGGCGGTGCCCCAGATGAAGCGCAAGGGGCGTGTCGAGGCCGGCTGCGATGCCGACCTCATCGCGTTCGACCCTGCCACGGTGACCGACACCGCCACCTACCGTCGGTCCACGAGTCCGGCGAGCGGGATGCAGTTTGTCGTCGTGGGCGGCGAGATCGTCATCGACGGGGGGACACTCGATACCGGCGCCCGCGGCGGTCGGCAGGTCGCTGGATCGGTCTGACACAGCGCCATCTCACCCAGCGCGGGCCTGACCCAGCGCGGGAATTGTCCCGGCTGCGCGGGTTCGCCTGAATGAGAACGTCCGCCGCAAGAACGCGGACGCGTGCGGCGTCGACGTTGACATAGTGTCCTTCCACCGGAGGAGCCGGAACGCTGTCTACGGCCAGGGGAGGACGTCAGGTGGATGCCGCAGTCTCGGGATCGGAAGAGGACCTTCTTGCGAGGGTGCGGGAGAAGCTGTACTCCGCTGTGGTCGGCGACGTCCTCGACTCCCTCGGCAGGTTCCACCAGATCCTGCCTGCCGCCATCCGGCCCATGCTTCCGGACAGGAAGCTCGTGGGCCGCGCCATGCCCGCCCTCATCGCCGACGTCTACGGACCGCAGCGCCAGCCGTTCGGCCTGCTCACGCAGTCGCTCGACGCGCTCCAGCCGAACGAGGTGTACGTCGGCGCCGGCGGAACCATGCGGTGCGCGTACTGGGGCGAGATCCTGACGGCGACTGCGCGCACCCGCGGCGCGGTGGGTGCCGTCGTCGACGGATTCCATCGGGACACCCGGGGCGTGCTCGCGCAGCACTGGCCGGTCTTCAGCCGAGGCAGCTACGCCCAGGACTCGTCCGTCCGATCGAAGGTCATCGACTTCCGGGTGGCGATCGAGATCGACGGTGTCCAGGTCGAACCCGGCGATCTGATCATCGGCGACGTCGACGGCGTGGTCGTCGTCCCGGCCGAGGTCGAGGCCGAGGTCATCGAGCGGTCGCTCGAAAAGGCGGTGACTGAGAACGTCGTGCTCAAGGCGATCGAAGGCGGCATGTCGGCGACCGAGGCATTCGCGACCTACGGGGTGTTGTGAGAACGCGGCGGCGTGCGGCCACTGCGATTGCGGCGCCGGACCAGAGTCGTTCCGGGACGAGGGAAGACAGATGAGATTCGCCGACAAGGTCGTCGTGATCACCGGAGCGGGCGGAGCCGTCGGTCCACCTATCGTCGCGCGGTTGCTCGCCGAGGGCGCCCGGGTGGTCGCGACCGACAAGTCCGTGCCGGACCGCGAGCACTGGGGCGAGGCCACGGTGTGGGTGCAGGCCGACCTGCGCGAACGCGCGTCGGGCAAACGGATCATCGATGCGGCGCTCGAAGCGTTCGGCCGGGTCGATGTCGTGATCGCGAACGCCGCCCTCGCCACAGATGGCGATCTCGGCGCGGCGGACGAGGACTACTGGGCCGACGACATCACCGTCAACCTGACCGCGAACGTCGGCCTCGTCGGTGCCGCCGTCGCCGTCATGCGACAGCAGCGCAGCGGAGTGATCATCGCGGTCTCGTCGGTCAACGCGCACGCGGACTTCGGAACTCCGGTCTACTCGGCCGCCAAGGCGGGCCTGGAGTCGTTGATGCGCTCTGTGGCGGGAGCCTATGGGCCGGAAGGGATTCGGGCCAACTCGATCGTGCTCGGCACCATCGCCACCGAGGGATGGCGGCATCGTGTGGCGAAGAACCCGGAGATCTTCGAGATCCTTCGCGCCATCTTCCCGCTGCGGCGCATCGGGACACCGGCGGACGTCGCGTCCTTGATCTCGTTTGTCGCCTCCGATGAGGCGTCCTGGATGACGGGCGCGTCCATCGTCCTCGACGGAGGGTTGCTGATCGCGCATCCCGACTTCCGTAGCCAGGTCTTCGGGGCATGAGGCGGGCGGGCGGACCGCTTTAGCCGGCGCCGCGGGGCTCGCCCCGATCGAGGCGGGCCGCCCGTCATAAACGTTCGACGATGTGGTCCAGGCAGGCGGTGAGCGCGGCGACATCCGCGGGCTCCACCGCCGGGAACATGCCGATCCGCAACTGGTTCCGGCCCAGGGTGCGATACGACTCGGTGTCCGAGATCCCGTTGGCGCGAAGCACTTCCGCTACCCGGGCCGCGTCCACCGTGTCGGCGAAGTCGATGGTGCCGACGACGGCGGAACGCAGCTCCGGGCGGGCCACGAATGGTGTGGCGAAAGGCGCCTGCTCGGCCCACGAGTACAGGTAGGACGCGGACTGTGCGCTGCGCCCGCTCGCCCAGGCCAACCCCCCGGCCGCCAGTATCCACTCGATCTGGTCTGCGAGTAGGAACAGGGTGGCGACCGCCGGGGTGTTGAGCGTCTGATCCTTGCGCGAATTGTCGAGAGCTGTTGCGATGGAAAGGAACTCGGGGATCCAGCGACCAGACGCGGCGATCCGTTCGATCCGGGCGATCGCGCGGGGCGACGCGATCGCGATCCACAGCCCGCCGTCCGAGCCGAAGGCCTTCTGTGGAGCGAAGTAGTACAGATCCGTCTGCGCGATGTCGACGGGCAGCCCCCCGGCCGCGCTCGTTGCGTCGATCACCACGAGCTGGTCGTCGCCGGCCCCGTCCGGTCGGACAACGGGAACCATTACGCCCGTGGATGTTTCGTTCTGCGGCCAGGCGTACACGTCGACGTCTTGGTTGAACCGCGGCGCGGGGGCGTCGCCCGGCGCGGTCGCGATCACCTCGGGGTCGGCCAGGAACGGCGCCGCCGTTGTGACGGCCGCGAACTTCGCCGAGAATGCGCCGAAGCTCAGGTGCTGCGCGCGTCGGTCGATCACGCCGAACGCGGCCGCGTCCCAGAACGCCGTCGAGCCGCCGTTGCCGAGGATCACCTCGTACCCGTCCGGCAGGTCGAACAGGTCGGCGAGCCCAGAACGGATGCGCCCCACCAGGTTCTTCACGGCGGGCTTGCGATGCGACGTGCCCATCAGCGATCCGTCGGTGGCGGCGAGCGCGGTCAGGGCCTCGGGGCGGACTTTCGACGGGCCGCTTCCGAATCGCCCGTCCGATGGCCGCATCGTTTCGGGTATGACGATGTTCGCCGCGTGCGCGGAATCGGCCTTCCCGGCCGGAGCGCTGATACTCATCGGGGCTCGCTCCTCGCGTGCGGCCGTCGGGCCGGCGCGGTAGGGGCACCGGCGATGCCGCGCCGTCGATTCTCCCATGACGGCGCGCGGGCAGATGTGCGCGGCCCGTGCTCGTGGGGTTGGGTGTCTGGGGGCGCACTGGGGCGCACGCTGAGGCACCCCACCCGGGGGGCAGCTGCGCGGAGGGTTCTGGGGCGGTGGTCGGTGTTCAGCCGGTGGTGTTTTGGAGGATGCTGTGCCATTCGCGGACGCGGAGGGGGACGGTGGTGTGAGTGTCGAGGGTTTCGGTGCCGGTCTGGCCGGTGGAGACGGTCCAGGTGATGGTCCAGTGCGCGGTGACGGTGACCGGCCAGGTTCCCAAACCTGCGGTGCGTTCGGGGAGGGATCGCCAGAGATAGGTGTAGCCGCACGGCGGCGCGGCCGGGTCCATGCCGGCGGCATAGGCGATGCCGGGGCCGGCGCACTGCACGGCGGGCACCTTCGCGGCGGGCATCGCCGGGTCGGCGGGTTCACCCATGTCCCAGGTGGTGGCGGTGAGGTTGGCGGTGACGGTCGCGGTGAGGTTTCCCGCGGCGGCGGTTTGCACGATCGGCGGGATCGGGTCGGTCCACAGCCACACGGGGATCTTGACGGCGACCGTCGTGGTGTCCGGCCCGAAGCGGGGGGTGGGTGCCGGGAGGGTGAGGTTTCCCTCGGCGCGGGCGAGAAGCATCATCGGGTCGATGGTGTTCGCCTGGTCGGGGGTGGTGCCGTCCGGCACGTAGTACGGGGCGGACGGCGTGCCGTAGCGGATGATGTTGTTGCCCTGGTCGTCGCGCTCAGCGACCGCCAGCGCGTCCGGGCAGAACACCTGCCACAGCCGGCCGTGCTCCGGGTCGTGCCCACCCCAGGCCGGGTCGCCGGGCGCCGGCTGGCTCATGATCTGCCGATACAGACACGGGTCAGGATCCACCACCCCCGCCGACGGCCGCCACACCTGCACCGACGGAGGAACAGCGGGCTGCGTGCCTTCATCCGTCAATACCCATTGGCACTCGACATTGATGACGCCCTTACACATGTGAGTCCATTTGGCGTACGCCGGCAAGGCAAAAATCAGAGTCGCACCAAGACTCGCAATCGTAACTACCACCAATCGTCTCAGCATGTGCGATCCGGAAAGCCGCGAACGTTTCGCAGGAACCAATGTCCGTCTGCCGCCAGGCTCATTACGGCCTCTTGCGGATGCCGGCCACCGAGCCCAGCCTTTACCGACTTCCCCGTCGCCACATCGATTACGTCCTGACCGCGATTGTCTACGCAGATCCACAGCGCAATTTCCGACCGGGATGCCTTCTTTGCTGTGGCACTGAATGAAGCATGGCCAGTGAACCGAGAATGCGTGGCCACCATGTCCGATATCTCAGACAGCGCGTCTGCTGCTGCTGGGTCAATCGCAAACCGGCGAATCTCCGGCTCCCAGTTTTGGGTCGGGTCGTGGACCGCTCGGTCTGCAACGTCTACGAATCCGTAGTAGGCCGCTTTTGCGCCTTCGATGTCGATTCCGGTGGTGTCGACGCCGGGCGCTACCGTCATGGTCACCACCAATGAACTGGCGAGGCTGATGCTGGTTTGCGGGGGCAGGACGGGGCTGGTGGGGGTGCGGGTGGTCGGCAGGAGCATGGTCGAGGACGGCGTCATACCCGTCATATCCGCGGTGCTGGATACCGAACCGGACCCGGACGTCGAGCCTGTTGCCTCGGTGCTCGTCGGGCCGGTCGAGTCGCCGGCGGGCGCGGTGGGGGAGCCGGAGCCGTCCGACCCGGACGGGCCAGTGCTTGTCGGCCCGGTCGGCGAGGTCGTCGTGTGTGCCGAGAGCGTTTGCGGCGCAACACCCTCCGACGTCGAACAGGCCGCGACGCCCAGCGCGAGGAGCGTCGCCGCGAGAACGAACCCGGCCGTGCGCACCCGCCGCGACCGCGGTTCGTGTGCCGTCCGGCCGCGCGCAGCCCGGCCACGACGAACTGGCGGTGCAGCCGGTGCGCTCGAGCTGGTCATCGGAACCCCCGTCGGGTGGCGGTCAGCGGGATGACTCTAACCCGAATCGCCGCATCTCGGCGAGGTTGTCCACATTGGGCCGTACCTGCCCAGGCAGTCGAGGGTCGATCACCGCGCGTCTTTCCTCGACGCCCATGGGGCCATACCTGCCCGGGCAGTCGACCACGGCCGAGTATCACGGAGCCAGTATCACGGGGCCGGCATCAGGAGGCCCGCATCACACGGCAGGGACCAGTGGAATCATGCCCTCACCCGAATCAGGGCCGAGATCCCCCGAGCGGTGATGGGCACGGCACAGCACCTGGTAACGCACCTATCGATCTGGTACCGCACGGACCCGGTGCCCCAGTGCCCCAATCCACCACGTTCACACCGTAGACCGACGGTCCGACGATGTCGTCGCTCTGGCGGGACCTGCGCCGCTCACCTCATCGTGCCTCCCCAGGGCCTATCCCACGCTGTCCCGTAAGCGTTCCCGCAGTCGCCGAGCGCGATGCGCTCGTCACTGGAGGTGTCTCGGCGTGTCAGCTACGGCCCTGCGATGATGAGCACGAAAGATCCGTTGTCGGAGGGTTCTCGTACGCTTGTGCCATGTTCGAAGCCCGCGGGATGCGACCTGGCGTGACCGGCAGCGGTGCTGCCGTTACGGTGTCGGGCGTGCTGCCGCGCGCCGCAGTGCCGGTGCCGCGCGCCGCGTCGGACGCGGCTGCTGGCGGGCGGGCCGTGGCGGGCAGGGCTCGGGCGGGGGGATTCGCGGGTGAGGCGCGGGTGGCCGTCACTTCGGCGGAGAGCGTGGCGGGCCGCGCGTCAGGGCAGCTTGCCGCGATCCGGGACGCGCTCGGTGTGCTGCGCGGCCTGGAGTTGTGCCGCTTATCGGAGCCCGAGGTGCTCGAGCTCGCCCGAGGCGTCGAGCAGACCGCCCGCTCGATGTACGGGATCCAGGTCCGGCTCGCAGGGGAAATCGCCGAACGCGGTATCGCCGCGACCCTGTCCGTGCGCTCCGCCGCCCACCTGCTACGCGAAACCCTGACCATCACCATCGGTGACGCCAGGGCCCGCATCGCCGCCGCGGCCGCCGGGCTCGGCAGCGAAATCCCGTCGGGTTCGGTCATCGAACCGTCCCTGCCGCGGCTGCTCGACGCGGTAGACGCAGGCACCGTCTCGAAGGAACACTGCGCCGTGATCACCGACTGCTACGGCCGCATCCCCGACCAGATCGACGACGAGACACGTGAACTGTGCCGCGACGTGCTGCTGGAGGAGGCCACGCGCCGCGACCCGACCGCGCTACGCCACGTCGCCGAACACATCGAAAACATCGTCATCCCCGACCGGCTCCCGCGTGATACCGACCCCGGGCCGCGCGCCGAGCTGCACATCGGTGTCCGACGACGCGACGGCCTGACCCCGATCCGCGGGCTGCTCGCACCGCTGACCGCGGAACAACTCACCGTGGCGATCGAGGCACTGTCCGCGCCGCACCCCATCGACGAGAACACCCCCGATCCGCGGCCGGCCGCGCTACGCCGCGAACAGGCCCTCGGCGAGATCCTGCACCGCCACCTGACGGCGTCGGCCGGGCCGCGGGACGGCGGAGTCCGCCCGCAGGTCGTCGTCACCATCGCCGCCGACGACCTGTTCCCGGTCGACGCGCCGGGCGGCGGTTCGGCCTGGTCGGATTACGGCGGGGTGCAGTCGATCTCGCTGGCGCGGATGCTCGCGTGCGATGCTGCGATCATCCCGCAGGTGCTGGGCACAGACTCGGTGGTGCTCGATCAGGGGCGCACGGTGCGGCTGTTCACCGCGGAACAACGCCGCGCCATCACCACCCGGGATCGCGGCTGTGCGTTCCCGGGCTGCGACATCCCACCGGCGTGGACCGATGCGCATCACATCACCTGGTGGTCGAACGGCGGCACCACGGACGTGTCGAACGGTGTCCTTTTGTGCCGCCGGCACCACACCGAGATCCACCACGGCCACTGGCACATCCGCACCGCCGCCGACGGCCGGCCCGACTTCATCCCACCCGCCCACATCGACCCCGGTCGAAGGCCCCGACGCAACAACCACTTCCGAATCC
>JAFIHI010000094.1 GCA_017848755.1 Nakamurella sp.
CACGTGAACCCGTTGACCGCCGAGATCATGGAAGGGCTGGCGCCGCGAAGGGTCAGTGACAGCATCGACCAGGCGTGACCGGACTACGTGAACCTATCTGTTGCGTCGCACCCTGCCGGGCCGCCGCCGTCTTGTCGTGAACGGTGGCGGCCCGGACTGCTGCTTCCCTCGCTTCCCGAGCAAGGCACGTTCACTCACGCCGAGGGTCCGTCGAGAGCTGCGAGTAGAAGGCTTCCTCTGCTTCGCGGCGGCGCTGGACGTCGGCCATGACGAACTCCACGAACTCGGCGTCCCGATCGGTGATCGGTATGTCCTCGATGGGGTCTCCAGGTTCCTCGCCGGGCCAGATGGTCTGGCGAGTGGGCCGGTCGCGGTCCAGGCGGGTGCCGCAGGCGGCTACCCAATCGCGGAGCCGCTGGCGGGCGTCGGCGAAGTCGCGGTGCCAGCCGATCGGTGCGGAACCATTCTGCTCCGGGTCGTAGGCGCACAGCCAGTGCAGGTGCAGCGCGGACAGCTCCCAGACCAGTTCGGGGTGCTTATGCCAGGCCGGAGGGATCACCGAGGCAGAGAGTCCGTAGGTGTGCCGCAGCCAGTCGACCCAGCGGTTGAGTTCCAGCCACTCGGTCTCGGCCGCGTCGGCGGTCAGCAGGTTCCAGTTGATCGGGTGCGGAGGCTCCGCGATCAGCGGGTCGTCGTAGCCGCCGTCGATGTCGCTGTCGGCGTCAGTCGGCTCGTTCGGGTCCGGCTCGGGAACGTAGTCACTCATCACGACCGCCTCCGGTCACATGCCGAGGACGGATGCCGGGCGGGTGGTCATTGACCGCTCCGAGGGCTCCAGTGCCGTCGCGTCGCGCGCGGGCGTCTCGCGGGCCACGGCCTGCTCGCGTGGTGCCCGGTCGACGTGGTATCGGGTGCGGGCGGTGTCGTGGCCGATCCGGTTCGCGATGAACTCCTCGGTCTGGATGGTCTGCCCGTCCTTGTCGTAGGCGTACTCGTGGACGCGGCCGGCGGCCACGAACTTGTCGCCCTTGTGGAACCGGCTGGCTGACTCCTCGGCTGCCCGGCGGAACATGGTCATGTCGTGGAAGGTGGGGTCGAGTTGGGTGAACGAGCCGTCCGGTTCCAGCCGCGAGTGCTCGATTCCGATCCGGGCGTAGAACCGCGGCACCCCGTCCTCGGTGTAGGTCAGCCGCGGCTCGGTCGCGACGAACCCGGAGATGGCCGCTTGGGTGTCGATCGTCATCGTCGTGCTCCTGTCCGTGTTGTCTCGCGGCCTGGCGATCTGGCCGCTTGTGGCAGACAGGTGCACTCGCCGCGCCGCAGCCAGACTCAGGAACCGGTGGCGCGGCGCAGCAATGCTTCGATCGCGGTGCGGTCGGTTGTCAGCTGGTTGGCGTCGTCGCGTGCGGTCCAGGGCCGCAGGGTGGTGACGATGGGTGGTGCGGCGCGCAGCAGGGTCAGGGCGGTGCCGAAGGGGAGGGTTCTGATCCGGTCTGGCGGCAGGATCGGCACCCGCCGGGTCGAGCGCTGGTTGGAGCGTGACCCGTAGTCGCCGATGGTGGTGGAGTCGGTGTATTCGTCGCGTTCCCCGATGAGGGTGGTCAGGTCTTGAAGGTCGCGGGAGTTGGACGCCCCGCCGAGGATGATCTTGACGATGGAGGCGTCCCAGATCGCGCCGGCCGCGTTGTCGGACCACTTCTCCCGCGCCTGGGACAGGGATTGCAGGACCGGCATGGTGGTGACGCCGGTGCCGCCGCCTTCGGCCATCAGCGTGGGCAGGCTCGGCAGGGGCGCGAGGTTGGCGATCTCATCGAGCGCCAGCAGCAGCGGTGGGTCCAGCCGCGCACCGGGCGAGCGGGCGGCCAGCCGGCGGGTGGCCTCGATGAGGTCTTCGACGAACGCGGCGACCAGCGCCGCGGAGGCGCCGGCTCCGGCTCCGGTGGCGAGCAGGTAGAGCGTCCCGTTGTGGGTGAGGAAGTGCTCGGGGTCGAAGCCCTCGCCCGGCCGTGGCGTGACGGCGTCCAGGAGGCGGGGGTCCGCCAGCGCGCCGAGGGCGAGGGAGACGCCTTGCCAGATCGAGTCGCGGGTGCGCGGGTCGGAGTCGATCATCGACGCGAGGGAGTCGGCCCAGCCGGTCGCCGCTCGGGGCGAGTTGGTGAGGATCGCTACCGCGTCGGAGGCCGCGGAGGGGTCGAGGGTCCAGCGGAACAGCTCGGCCGGCGGTCGGTTGTCCAGCGCGGCGGCATGCAGTAGCGCTTGCAGGGCGGTGCGAGTTTTGCCTTCCCAGAACCCGCCGGAGTCCACGCCGCCAGACGCGAGGCCGGTGGCGGCGGCGAGGCCGGTTGCGCGGATCATGGCGGTCAGCGGGTCGTCGCATCCGCGGATGGGTGACCACCGCAGCCCGGCCGGCACGCCTTCGGCCAGGTGCTGCGGGTCGAACACGGCGACCGGCCCGGCCTTCTGCCGGGCACCCAGGGTCGCGGTGAGGTTGTCCGGGCGGGTGCTGGTGGTCACGACGGCGCCAGGCGCGTCCAGGATGGCGTTGATGACGATGTGCAGGCCCTTGCCGGAGCGGGGTGGGCCGATGAGCAGCATGGAGTCCTCGACCGATGCCCAGACGGTCGTGCCGCGCGAGACTCCGAGCCGGTATCCGACATCGGCAGCGTGTGGCTTGTCCAGCGATGGGCGCAGGTGGGCCGCGCGGTGTAGTAGCGCGTGTTCGGAGGCCGTCTTGGCGACCTCGCTGCGGGTGGCGACCCCGGCGATCCGGTACGGGTCGGTGCTGGTGCGCCGGCCGTGGTCGCGGACCAGCCGCCACACCCACCACACCAGGGCTGTGCCGGTCAGGATGAGGACGGCGGCAACGGTCCAGTAGACGACTGGGTTCAGCCCCAGCGCATCGAGCGCGACACCGGGGTCGGCGGGGTGGGCCAGGACGGCAAGTCCGGCCGTGATCCCACCGGCGGGCTGGCGGTGCCCGGTGATCCGGGTCGCGACGGACCCGGCGCCGCGCAGCACGGCGGCCAGGACCACACCGGCGGCCAGCGCGCCGAGGGCCAGGTTGGTCGCCTCGTCCCCGAGCGGCCTGCGCGGCGGTGGCTGACTCACAGTGACGGCCCGCGACCCGGTGATGGGCTCGCACCGGTGGTGCCGGGTGGCGGGGCGAACCAGTCCCGCCCACCCCTGCCGGGCGCGGCACCCGAAATGCCCGACGTGCGCGGAGTCAGCGTCTCGGGCGTCGGTGCCGGCTGTGTTGTCGGTGCAGGCCGGAGTGATTGAGTGAGTGTGGTGGTATCGATGCTGAGCAGCGCCGGGTCGGGCAGCGCGTCGTACTCGCGGGAGAGCCCGACATAGGCGAAGGACGGGTTGTAAGACAGCGTGTACACGTCGCGGGTGGCGACGTGATCGCTGGTGCCGGTCGGTGGTGTGTCGTAGACGTAGCCGTTCTCCAGCGCGGCCTGCACGGTCTCCTCGCCGAAGTCGTATCCGGCCAGGTGCTCGATCGCGGCGTCGGTGCCGTCCCGGTCGATCAGGTCCAGTACCTCGTCGGCCTCGGTGCCTTGCAGGAACACCACGCTGATCCACCGCAGCGGCGCCGCCGGCGGGTCCGGTTCGGTTGGCGGGGTCTCGGCGAGCAGGGCGAGGGCGTCGGGGTTGCGTCGGGCGGCCTCGGCCAGCCAGTCCGGGAACAGGCCCTCATGCTCCGGGGCGCTATCGGGGTGGTCGAGGGCGTACTGGCGGGCCTCGCCCGCGGCGGACAGGTATCCGGCCAGGTCCCGGAGCGCCCGGCCGGGGTCGACCGGCTGCCCGGCGCCGGTGAACAGGTCCCGACCCTCGACGCTCTGCCCGGTGGCGACCTCGGTGATGCGGTAGGCGTAACGCTGGTGCTCGCCAAGCGGCTCGTCGGGCCAGACCGTCACGGTCAGCGGCCCGACCGTCCGCGTCGTCGCCATGTCGGGGGTGGTGGGTGCCGCGGGGATGGTGCTGTCGTTGTCCATGCCGGACAGGTGCTCGACAGGGCACCCGCGAGGCCGGGACGTGGCGTCAGCGCATCACATCGACAGCGGGCGCCCCTGGCCGCGGTCGGCGCGGGAATCGCTGGGGGCGAAGGGGTCACCGAAGCCGCCCCGACCAGAGACCGGCCGATGTGATCGGGACGGCGACGGCAGCGTGGGTTCGGGTGCGGGGCCGGGGTACCAGGCGATCCGCCCGGACTGTTGGAACGCGGCATCCAGCCGTGCCACCGCGGCGTCCAGAAGGGTGCCGGCCCGGTGCAGCTCGTCCGCTGCCGAGCCCGCGGCAACGATGCCGGCGGTGTGGTCGCCGGCATCGTCGTGAGCCAGCCGCCGATGGTTCAGGTGGGCGCTGGCGAGCTGATCGATGACCTGGCGCAACGATCGCGTCCCGGCGAGCAGACTGCCGATCACCGCGTAGGTGTCGGCCGGATCATTGAGGGTGCGGGTGGCGTGCGCGAGACCCCGCAGCGCCTCGGATGCTTCGGCGGCGTCGCGGGTCGGGTCGTGGAAGGTCGGCATGATTCCAGGCACCTCGTTCCGGGGCGGCAGCGATACGTGGTCGCCGGTCAGGTGCACCCGCCACCCATCGGTCCGCCCACCCGGTGCCAGTGATTCGGGCCGGTAGTTCGGGCCGGGTTATGCGGGGTGGCCGATGGTGAGGGTGTGGGAGATGCGGCCGATCAGGGCGACCTCCCCGGTCGGGGCGTGGGCGAGTTCGCCGGGGGTGAGCAGGCCGCGGGCGGTCCCGTCCGGACCGGCGTCGCTGTGGGCGACGATGACCGCGACGGCCACGTCCTCCCCGGCCACGTAGCCGTCTCCGTGCAGGGCGACCAGCCGCAGCGCCGGCTCCGACCCGGCCGGAGAAGCGGGTTCGGGTGGTGTGGTGCGGTGGCGGGCCGGGGTGATGATGTCGGTGAAGACCGACCCGTCGACCTCGCGGACCTCGACCCGGATCGGGGTGCGTCGCCGGTCGGTCAGGGTGTCGATGATGCTCGGGAAGGAGCCGCGTCGCCACGGCGGCGCGAACGGCTCGGGCTCGAACGGCGTCCCGTCGACGGTGACAGTCACGGTCTCGTCCTGACGCACCGCGAACACGACGTGTGGCAGCACCACGGGCACCTCGACCTGGGCCTGCCCGGATGCGGGGCCGGCGCTGGTGTGCTTGGAGCGGGGCCGGCCCATCAGGATTCCCCGACGATGTCCGGGATTGCCGGCGTTGCGTCATTATTCATGCGAACTTCTAGCTTTTGCCGGTCATGCGGCCGGTGGTGTCGAAGACGGCCAGTTCGGCGGGGTGGAGTTGGTGTTGGACGATGAAGGAGCGGTCTTTGATGCGCCAGAGTCCTTGCCCCACGCCGAGTCCGGGGATGAGTTTCTGTTCGGTGCCGGTCAGCCCGAGCGCGTCGGCGGTGGAGCCGAGCTGGTCGGGTTCTTGCCGGTAGATGATCCGCGTCTCCGCATTCGCCAGCAGCGAGGAGGCCAGGGCGCGCATCGCGGAGCCTTGGTCGCCCACGTTGTCCAGGTCGGAGAGCTTGTGGAACACCAGGCAGTTGGTGATCCCGTAGTGCCGTGACAGCCGCCATTGCGCGTCCATCCGGCGCAGCAGGGAGGGGTAGGCCATCAGCCGCCAGGCTTCGTCGTAGATCACCCACCGTGGGCCGCCGTGCGGGTCCAGTAGCGCGGCCTCCATCCACGCCGACGAGCAGGTCATCAGCACCGAGACGAGGGTGGAGTTCTCCGCAACCCGCGACAGGTCCAGGCTGACCATCGGCAGCGTGGGGTCGAAGGCGACGGTGGACGGGCCGTCGAACAGTCCTTGGAGGTCGCCGGCGACCAGGCGGCGTAGGGCGTGGCCGACCATGCGGCCGTCCTCGCCCAGTCGCCCGTCGGGGTCGTCGGCCGGGTCGGGGGTGAGGATGCGGTCGACCACCATCGGCAGGATCGGCACGTCGTTGTCGCGGACGGTGCCGGCCAGGGCGATGTCGATCGTGGTGTGCTCCAAGGGTGTGAGGGGCCGGTCGAGCACGGTCTCGGTCAGCGCGCCGATCAGGTCGCGGCGGCGAGCGGCGACCTGGGCGATCCATTCCGCGTCGGTGATGCCGGCGGTCCGGTGTCCTTCGTCGAGGGGGTTGAGGCGGTTGGGCAGGCCGTGGCCGAGCACGATCGCCCTGCCGCCGACCGCCTGGGCGACGGCGGTGTGTTCGCCTTTCGGGTCGCCGACGACGTAGACCTTGCGGCCGAACGGGATCGAGCGAGTGTAGAGGGACTTGACCAGCGAGGATTTCCCGGCGCCGACGATCCCGGCCACGACCAGGTTGGGGGCCGTGATGAGCCCTTGCCGGTACAGCTCCCACGGGTCGTAGACGAACGATCCACCCGAGTAGAGGTCCTGGCCGACCAGCACCCCGTTCGACCCCAGGCCGCCTTCGGCCAGGAACGGGTACGCCCCGGCCAGCGTGGCGCTGGTGTCCTGGTGGGCCGGGAGTGTGAACCGTCGCCAGGTCCGCAACCCGACCGGGCCGGGCTCGCCGCTGCGTGGCAGGTACGTGGTTGCCGCACGTTCGGCGCGCTCGGTCTCGGCCTCGGCACGCGCGGCAACTTTGCGCTGCGCGGCGTCGGCGGCGTAGGCGTGGGCAGCGGCCCGGCGTGCCGCCCGCCGGTCACGACGGTGCTGCCCGGTCCGGCCGACCAGCACTGTCGAGTAGAGCTTCTTGTCGGCACGAGCATTCATCTGTGGAAGGCGTCCTTCGCAATGGATCGGTCGGTGTGCCGGTCAGGTGCACGGCACTGCCCACGGTTGGTTAGAGGCCGCGTGCGAGTGGGAGTGCGGCGGCGGTGAAGGCTTGCGCTTGTTGCCCGACCAGCCTGCGGGTGTCGCAGGAGGCTTGGATGGCGGCTTGTTCGATCGCGGCGACCGCGGACTCCAGCTCGTCGGTGGTGGGGGCGGAGATGGCGATGAGACCGGCGTAGCGCAGCACCCCGTGGCCGGCGATCAGGTCGGCTTCCTGCTGGAGCACGTCGCGGTATTCCGCCGTCTGCTCGGCGTCCTCTATCTGGCCGACCTTGGCTCGTTGGGCGGCGTCGGACAGGTAGCCGGTCTTCTTCTTGCGAATGTCCCGCGCCGCGACGTCGGCGCGTACCGGGTCGCACAGCAGCGTGAACGCCCGCCGCACCCCCGAGGACAGGAGAATTGGGGCGAGGAAGCCGGGATAGACCTGAGAGCGGGGCCACTCCGAGAGCCACAACACGGCGTGGAACGCGGAGTCCGAACGCAGCCGGTCCCAGCTCTCCTCGACCGCGACCGGCCCCGCGCTGGCCAGGTCGCGGCCCAGCTCGCTGCGCTCCAACGTCGCCGCGACGGCCGGGTCGTAGGCCGAGCGCAACATGACCGCAAGCTGACCCGGCGTGTACCAGCCGCCAGGGGTCAGGTCCGCCGCGCGCAGCGCGGTGGTCAGAGTCCGCATCTCCGCCCGCAGCACGGCGGCGGCACCGCGCATCCCGTGTCCGGCCGAACGGATCGCCCGGCCGGCGGCCTTCATGTCCAGCGACAGGGAGACGGTGGTGACGTGGCGTTCGGCGGCAGGCCCGGCCCGCTCGATCAACTCCGCGTAGGTGCGGGCGACCCAGGAGCCGTCGTCGGTGCCATGCTCCGCCCACCACTGTTGCAGCCCGGTCCCGGAGTCGGGCACGGTGCGCTCCAGCACTTGCAGGCGGGCGATGCGCCCGGACCGGCACACCGTGGACAGCACCCGCCCCCAGGTCGTGACGCGGCGTTGCTGCTCGCCGGGGTTGAGCAGGATGAAGCTCGGATGCGTCACCTCCACCACCGCGGTCAAGGTCGCGCGGTGGGGGTCGTGGACCATGACCGCCCCGGACTCGGGGTCGAGGTATTGCCGAAGCGCGGCGGCGTCGCCGGGCAGCGCGAGGGTGCCGGCCGGGCGGGGCTTGGTGACCCGCCACCGATACACCGTCTGCCCCCAGAAGACCCGCAAGGCCCAGTGCCCGGCCAGGGGCATCCACTCCATCGCCTTCCGGCCGCCGATCGGGACCCAGACCAGCAGCGCGCAGACGGCGCACACCGGACCCGCCAGCAGCAGCCCTCGGCCGCCGGCCACATAGAGCGTGCCGATCAGGGCCGCGGCCCCGAGGCCGAGCACGATCACCTGCGACAGCGACAGGCCGAGCAGCAGGCCGCGGCGGGTCAGTCGGGAGAACTTCACCGGCGCCAACCCCCGTTCGGGCTTCTGATCGCCGGCCATCACACGTCACCCTCAGACGACGGCTGCTCAGGCTGGTGCGGCGCCACAGGCGGCGTCGTAGGAGGCGCCGTGGTCGGGGTCGTCGGCGCGGCCGGTGGTGTCGGCGGTTGCTCACTCGACGTCGCCGGTGTCGGCGGGGTTGCGGGTGCCGGGGATGCCGGCGGGACGGGGACCGGCCCCGGCCGGCTCGCCCCGCTCGGGGCCTGCGGTGAACTCTGGCCCGCGGCCTGCTGGCTGGCGTCGGTGTGGTCTGCGGCAGCGTCCGCGACGGCGTGCCCGGTCGCGGGGCCGGCCTTCGCCGCCGCGGTGATCACGTGCGCTCCCGCGACCGCGGCCACACCGGCCGGGCCACCCGCGGCACCGGCCGCCTCCCCGGCGCCGGCCTCGGACGCGGCACCCGGGCTCGCACCTGCACCTGC
>JAFIHI010000095.1 GCA_017848755.1 Nakamurella sp.
AGATCCTTAAGCGGGACGATGGCACGACGAAGAACATCAGCCTTCTCGACAAGAAGAGCGTCCACAACAACCGCTTGCAGGTGATCAATCAGTACGAGATCGGTGCGGGCGCTAAGCACACCAACCGCTACGACGTGACCATCCTGGTCAACGGCTTGCCGATAGTCCACATCGAACTCAAGCGTCGCGGAGTGGACATCCGTGAGGCGTTTAACCAGATCGATCGCTACCAAAGGGATAGCTTCTGGGCCGGCTCTGGGTTGTTCGAGTACGTCCAGCTGTTCGTTATCAGCAACGGCACGCTGACCAAGTACTACTCCAACACCACTCGACGTCAGCACATCAGCGACGCCAGTGGGAAGAAGACCCGTAAGACGAGCAACTCGTTCGAGTTCACCTCGTGGTGGGCGGACGCACAGAACAAGCCGATCCAGGACCTGACGGCGTTCGCCAAGACCTTCTTCGCTCGGCACACGCTGCTCAACATCCTGACCAAGTACTGCGTCCTGACGGCCGACCGCCTACTGCTGGTCATGCGTCCGTACCAGATCGTGGCGGCCGAGCGGATCCTGAGCCGGATCGAGATCTCAACCAACTACAAGCAGCTCGGCACCCTCAAGGCCGGTGGCTACGTGTGGCACACGACCGGCTCAGGGAAAACGCTGACCAGCTTCAAGGCGGCACAGCTTGCCAGTCGGATGCCTGACGTCGACAAGGTGCTGTTCGTGGTCGACCGCAAGGATCTCGACTACCAGACCATGCGCGAGTACGACCGCTTCGAGAAGGGCGCGGCCAATTCGAACACCTCGACCGCGGTCCTTAAGCGGCAGCTCGAAGACCCCAGTGCGCGGATCATCATCACGACGATCCAGAAGCTTGCGACCTTCATCGGCGGCAACAAGGGTCACGACATCTACAGCGGTCACGTCGTGATCATCTTCGACGAGTGCCACCGCTCGCAGTTCGGCGACATGCACTCGGCAATCACCAAGGCGTTCAAGCGCTACAACCTGTTCGGCTTCACCGGCACCCCGATCTTCGCCGTCAACGCCGGGACGAGTGGCAACCCGAAGCTTCGGACCACAGCCCAGGCCTTCGGCTGCTTCTTGCACGGTGATCCGGCCAACTGCCCGCCAGGCGAGAGCCACCAGATGGCGATCCACGCCTACACCATCGTCGATGCAATCAGCGACAAGAACGTGCTGCCGTTCCGCATCGACTACGTCAACACCGTCCGCGTCTCCACCGGCCTGACCGACAAGCAGGTGTCGGCCATAGACACCGAGAAGGCTCTGCTCGCACCGGAGCGGCTGACGAAGGTCGTCGACTACACGCTGGAGCACTTCGACCAGAAGACCCGCCGCTCGGAGCACTACTCGCTCGGTGAGCGTCGGGTCCGTGGCTTCAACGCTCTGTTCGCGGCAGCTTCGATCGAGGCCGCCAAGCGGTACTACACCCGCTTCAAGGAGCAGCAGGCCGACCTCACGCCCGACCGCAAGCTCAAGATCGGGCTGATCTACTCCTACGCCGCCAACGAAGCAGTCGCCGACGACTACCTCGACGAAGAGGGCTTCGAGACCGGCGGCCTTGACCAGTCATCGCGGGACTTCCTGGAAGCCGCGATCCAGGACTACAACACCTTGTACGGCACAAGTTTCGACACCGGCTCAGACAAGTTCCAGAACTACTACAAGGACCTGTCGCTGCGGCTGAAGAACCGCGAGGTCGACCTGGTCATCGTGGTCAACATGTTCCTGACCGGCTTCGACGCCACGACGCTCAACACGCTGTTTGTCGACAAACGGCTGGTCAACCACGGCCTGATCCAGGCGTACTCGCGAACCAACCGCATCCTCAACTCGGTCAAGACCTATGGCAACATCGTCAGCTTCCGCGACCTTGAGGAAGAGACCAACGACGCCATCGCTCTATTCGGCAACAAGGACGCCAAGGGCATTGTCCTGCTCAAGCCGTACGCCGAGTACTACGACGAGTACGCCGAAAAGGTCCAGGAGCTGCTCACGCAGTTCCCGCTCAGCCAGCCGATCATCGGCGAGTCCGCTCAGAAGGCGTTCATCGCCTTGTTCGGCCATATCCTGCGGCTGCAGAACATTCTGACCAGCTTCGACGACTTCGCCGGCAACGAGATCCTGACCGAACGGCAAGGCCAGGACTACCGCAGCGTCTACCTCGACCTCTACGCCGAGTTCAAGAAGGACGGGTCCGCCGAGAAGGAGTCGATCGTCGAGGACGTCGTCTTCGAGATCGAGCTGATCAAACAGGTCGAGATCAACGTCGACTACATCCTGATGCTGGTCCAGAAGTACCGCGAGGCCCGCGGCGACGGTGAGGACCGGGAGGTCCGGGCGACAATCTCCCACGCCATCGACGCCAGCCCGAGCCTGCGCAACAAGAAGGACCTGGTCGAGGACTTCGTCGACTCCGTCTCTGCGACCGGTGATCTTGATGAGGAGTGGGCTGCCTACGTCGCCAAACGTCGCGCCGAGGAGCTTGACGCGATCATCGAGGACGAGAGCCTCAAGCCTGAGGAGACCCGCGCCTTCATCGATGAGGCCTTCCGCGACGGGGAGATCAGGACCAGCGGAACCGCGATCGCCATGGTTCTCCCGCCCGTCTCGCGCTTCGCGCCCGATGGTGGCCACGGGGAGAAGAAGCAACGTGTGCTGGCCAAGCTCGGGGCATTCTTTGAGCGATTCTTCGGCATAAGCTCGAACCGAGAGGATGCCTGATGGCCCGTCGGACGGTGGGCGGCATTGAGGAGCGGCGTCGATGCGCTTGAGGAAATTTGCTGTCTCGAACTACAGCCGACTGGTTGACACTGTGCTTGAGGTCCGCGGGCATGTCGTGTTGGTCGGGCCCAACGATGTCGGGAAGTCATCACTGCTGCGCTGCCTTGACCTCCTGCTCGGCGCGAGCACTGCCCAGCTTTACCAGAGAATCGTGCCTGAAGACTTCCGCGACACCGAGGAGCCACTGGTCATCGAGGCCGAACTCGTTGACTTTTCGTCGGCTGACGAGGCCCTATTCCCGGATGAGATCACCGTCGAAGCCGCCACCGGAGCGACCCATCTCGCCATTCGGCTCTCTGCGACGCTTGACTCAGCCCAGACCTTGTCGATCGAACGAACTGCGCCCCGTGGCGGCACCGGCCGCCAGCTATCGCGAGACCAAGTGGCAGGACTTGGCTGGAACTTGCTAGCGGCGCTTGGGGCATCACGTGACCTCCGAGACGACCGTCGGTCGCACCTCCAGGACATCCTCGCTGCCATCGATCTCGGGTCTGAACAGGCGGACTTCGACGCCATCACTGCGCAATTGCAAGCCAAGCTGGAGTCTTCGACGGTTCTGGGCGGGCTGAGAAGTGATCTCGCTGGCCAGCTCAACAGGGCACTGCCCAACCAGCTTGCCGTCGACGACCTCTTGTTTCTACCAGGCGCGGCCGTCGAGGATGATGTGCTGAACGATGTCCGGCTCCATGTCAAGAAGGACGGTGAGCCCCGCAGTCTCTCAGAGCAGTCCGATGGCATGCGCGCGCTCTACGCCATGGCCCTTTACGACTTGGTCAGCGTGACAGCCAACATGGTCGCAATTGATGAGCCAGAGGTGCATCTTCACCCAACGAGCCAGCGCAGCTTGGCCCGGCTGCTTCGAGAGGGAGCTAATCAGAAGTTCATCGCCACGCACTCCACCGACATCGTCGGGGCGTTCGATCCCGAGTGTGTGGTCGCGGTTCGTGCCGGCGGCATAGTGGTGCAACCGACCGCCGGGTTCCTGTCGACTGACGAGAAGCTGGCTGTTGAGTGGTGGGCGCGCGATCGTCTGGAACCGCTCACCGCACACCGGATCGCCGCTGTCGAAGGTATCTCCGATCGGATCATGCTAAAGCGTGTCGCAGATCTGACGGGACGAAACCTCGATCGGCTCGGCATTTCAATCGTCGAAACGGGCGGGTCAGGCAATATGGGTGCCGTAATAAAACTATTCGGTACGTCTGGCTTCGACATCCCGTTGACTATCCTGATCGACGCAGACGCTTCAGCGGAGACGGCAAAGAAGCTGGGTATCGCCGAGGCCGACCTAGCCGCTAACGGCGTATGGGTATCCACACCGGACCTGGAAGCCGAGTACGTCACCGCACTCGGCGCAGCCACCGTCTGGTCCGCTATAGACGCATCGAGCCTATTCTCACCGAACGAACGTGCCAACTGCGCCGCGACAGGGCTCGGCGGGAACCGCACGGACTCTGACGTAGCGAAATTCTGCGGACGAAACAAATACAAGGTCCGCGCGGCAATGGTCGTTGCTCAGCTGCTGAATGAGACGTCGGCGCCGACGATCACCAGCATCAACGATCTGCTGGACTCCCTCGCACCCGCCTCATGATCGAACCGACGCCACGCCAAGCGGAGATACGCGACCACGAGGGCCTAGACCTGGTCGTTGTGGCTCCCGCCGGATGTGGAAAGACGGAGGCACTCGCGCTCCGGGTCCAGGGTTTGCTGGCGCGTGGCGCTGCACCGTCCCCGACGCGCATCTTGGTGACCACTTTCTCGAACCGGGCTCGCGACAATATCAAGGCTCGTCTGCGGTCGTATCTCTCGACTAGTGCGATCCATGACCACGTCTCGGTCGTGAACTTCCACGGTCTGTCCGCACGTATCTTTCGAGCTCACGCCGCGGTTATCGGGCTCGATCCGACGATGGAGATCCCGGAGTCCGATTGGATTCGCGAGCAGTGTCAACGGCTTGGACTGGACTTTCCATCGCAAGCCGCCGTGGAGGAAGCGCTGCGAATCGCGAAGCAGAAGCCTTCCGATGATTCCACGGTCGAGCAGGAACTCATGAGCTCGGGCATTACCGCCGCGTTGCAGATCGAGCGGCAACGTGTGGCGGAGAACCGGCTGACCTACGACGACCTCCCACGCCTGGCCGAACTCATCCTGCAAAGTCCGATTGTCGCGCGGCTGTACCGAAATCACTTTGCCGCCGTCGTCGTGGACGAATTCCAGGATCTGACGCAACAACAGCTTCGGATCATCACAGCGTTTGGCTACCAGAGGACTACCTATGCGGGCGATCTCGCTCAGGGCATCTACGGCTTTGCTGGCGCGGATCCAGCTTATGTCGATAGCCAGATTCGCGCCGAGTGCCGAACGACGATCGAGTTTGCGGAATCCCATCGCTCGTCTCCGGCAGTACTGCGGCCTGTCAATGCGCTTGCATCGATCACGGGTGGTCAGATGCTGACGTGCGCTAGGCCCGACTCGTGGCCATCGGGAGGTCTAGCCAGCGGCCTCGCGTTCGCAAACGTCGCCAACGAGGCGCAGTTCGCTATCGACTTTGCCCGCTACGTGCTAGAGCATGCCCCGAATCAGCGGATTGGCATCATCGCGCGGACTGGCCCTCGCCGACGGTTTGTCGACGGGCAGATCGAAGCCAGTGGATTGCAGTTCCATCGCTGGGATGACCCGGTGCTCGACACGGATACCGCGAGAGCGGTCAGGACCACATTGGCGCGTATTGACGTCACCGCCTGCTGGGCGGCAGAAGACCCCTTGACGTACCTGCGAGCCCGGGCGCGTTTCGACGCGGTGCAAGACCCGAGCAGCCGCGCGAGCCTCGGTGAAGCTCTGAGCTGGTGCCTCGACCTGCTGCGCGAACAGTGCACTCCGGCAGAGATTCGCCAGCGCATCCGTGTCGGGGATGAGCACACGTTGCTCAGTGTGCCTGGCGTTCACCTGCTGACTGGACACGTAGGCAAAGGTCAGCAGTTCGACTGGGTGGTAGTCATTGGGGCTGAAGACGGTTGCATACCGGACTTCCGCGCGACCACACCGGAGGCGCTGATCGAGGAAGCTCGGATTCTGTCCGTCATGATCTCACGAGCTCGGCATGGCGTCGTGGTGTGTTACTCCCAAAGCGTTCCCGCGCGGTCAGGCCGTGTGTTCGGCAAGAGCGTGAGTCGCTTCTGGCCAACGCTTGCCAGTGGGGGTCTCGTTGACGGGAACGGCATTAGCGCCTGGGTAGATGGAGCGGACTGGGAGGCTATCGCCGCACGCTGATCGACGACTCCCATTCATGAACGGCATCTCGTTCTGGCGATGCCGCCTGGGCGCGAGCACCAGAGTCCTTGCACTACGCGACGGGGGTCGGCCCCCAGCCCCTGGCTCAACCGGAGCGAGCGGCAACCGGAGGTCGACAGCGTGTTCGGTGTGCTCCGATTCGTCGCGGGTCGCTAGCGCCTTGATGAGCGAAACGACCCGGTCCCTCATGGGTCGCGGGCATGCGGGGCGTCGCCATTGATGTGCCCGGCGATCCTCGTACGATGCAGGGGTGACCAAGCGCATCTCAACCGAGGCCTACCAGGCGCTCCGAGATGCGCTCGCTGTGGTGACCTGGTATAAGCGACCGTTTCAAGCACTCGTGACCATGTCCCTGCGTGACAGTCCCGAGCTGGTCGCTGGCCTCAACTTCACTTCGGACACCAAGCGCAACGTTGCCGATGAGCTCATCCAGCGGTTGGTCGCTCAGGAGAGTCGATATCAGGACCTGGCGATCCGATTCATGCTGGAGATCGCTGCCATGACGCGGTTCTCTGACATTGAGCAGTTGCCCGAGCCGGATCGGACAACTCGCCTAGCTGACGCGCGGCAGGGAGTTGCGCGCCTGCGTGAACTTACGGAGCAGTTCAGCGAACGGCTGCAGGCGCAGGAACGGCTCCAGACCGAGCGCGAGGCGAACAGGATGCAGGCCGAGGCTCTGCGGCGATTCGACGACGATGTTTCTGCGCTGAAAGGCCGTTTCCTGGAGCTTCAGCAGGCTGCGGATCTGCGCCAGCGGGGGTACGACTTCGAGGCGCTGCTTTCGGACCTGTTCAAGCTGTTCGACATGGAGCCGCGGCTGGGCTATCGAACCGATACGGAACAGATTGATGGCTCCCTCAGCTTCGATACTGACGACTACATCTTGGAGGCGAAGTGGACCGCCGATTCGGTGTCTCGGGAGGCGGCGGACGCCTTTGCCGCGAAGGTTCGGCGCAAGGGTAAGAACGCTCTCGGACTCTTTGTGGCCGTCAACGGCTTCTCATCCGCCGCACTCGCAACCTACGCTGAGTCGACCCCGTTTATCACGATGGACGGTAGCGACGTATACTTGGTGCTGGATGGCCGTGTCCGGCTCGATGATCTCCTGAGGGCCAAGCGCCGTCACGCCAACGAGACTGGTTCTTGCTACCTGTCAGCGTCAGAGATTCTCTCCACGCTCTGAGTTCGTCGGGATAACCTTCCCCGCTGGCCGCGTGTGGATGCGATTAGCCTCGATCCTCGGGAAGCAGGTCTCGTGGTGAGGATCGGCTGGCCGCGGCGAAAGTGTTTGTGGGGCGGAGGCCCTGACGGCTATGCACTGTCGCGTGTGTAGGAGAATTCTCTGAACGTCGGCCCGCCGAGGTCTCATCGGATCGATCCAGACGTCGACGCCAGCGCGCCGATAGACCGCGACTTTGCCGTAATCACACACATGTAGTTCGCCCGTCTCGGCGCGGTGCGCAAGCACTTGGTGAATGCAGCTCTACCATATGACGATGATGTTCAAGGAAACCACCTAAGCTGATGCGCACCGGGGCGGAGTACTTCCTTGAGCCCGGAGTACCCGCGCAACGCCGCTACGAGGCGCTGCGTGCCTACTTCGTCGAGGCGGCCAGCGCCGCCGACGTCGGCGAGCGGTTCGGCTACTCTGCGGCCACCGTGCAGCAGCTGGCCGCCGAACTGCGCGCTGGGCGCAGCGAGTTCTTCCGCTCCTCCAAGCCCGGCCCGAAAGGGCCCCGCAAGTCCGCCACCGTCCGCGATCGGGTGCTGCTGGCCCGCTCGAAGGACCTGACGGTCACCGAGATCGCGCAGCAACTCACCGCGGCCGGCGAGCCGGTGTCCGCGCAGACGGTGTGGGCGATCCTGCACGCCGAAGGCATCGAACGACTACACCGACACGGCACACCCGGCCCGGCGCCGCGCACCGACCCGGTCAGAGCCCGACGGATCGGCGCATGGCCGGCCGGCACCAACTGGCCGTGCGAGCACGCCGGGTTGTACTTGCTGCTGCCCGCGATGGTCAAGCTTGGCCTTGACACCCTGATCGGCGCGGCCGGCTACCCCGGGACCAGGGTGCTGTCGGCGTTCCACTCGATCGCCTCGCTGCTGCTACTCAAATGCTCCCGCCGCGGCAGGGTCTCCAACGCTTTCCCCCTCGGCGCCGACCCGGGCCTCGGCCTGGCCCTCGGCCTGTCCGCGATCCCCAAGGCCACCCACCTGACCTCCTACTCCTACCGCGTCCGCCGCCAAGCCAACCTTGCACTGCTGACCGAATTGGCCCGCCGCGCCCGCGCCGCCGGCCTCTACACCGGCGAGGCCGGCTTCAACCTGGACTTCCACGCCATCCGCCACCACGGCGACCAGGTGCCCCTGGAAGAGCACTACGTCCCGGCCCGCTCGCAACGCACCCGATCCGTTTTGACGTTCTTCGCCCAAGACCACGCATCCACCGAAATGGTCTACGCCAACGCCGATATCACCAAAGCCGAACAGGCCCACGAAGTGATCGCGTTCGCCGACTACTGGCAAAACCTCGCCGGCACCGACCCCGGCCTGCTCTGCTTCGACTCCCAACTGACCACCTACGCCATGCTCGACGAGCTCGCCGCCCGCGGCATCACCTTCCTGACCCTGCGGCAACGCGGCAAGACCGAACTGGCCCGCCTCGAGGCGCTGCCCGCATCAGCGTGGCACACCCACACCGTCAAACGCGCCGGCCGGTTCCGCCGTCCACAGATCCACGAAGAGATCATCCGACTCAAGGGCGTCGGATCTCCGCTGCGTCAGATCGCCATCCGCAACATCGGCCACGACCAACCCACCCTGCTGATCACCAACGACCTGGCTGCCACCGCTGCGAAGGACCTGTTCACCCGCTACGCCGAACGGATGATCATCGAGAACGAGTTGGACGCCGACATCTCCGGCTTCCACCTCAACGCCCTGTCCTCCGGGCTGCCGCTGAACATCGACCTGGACACCACCCTGACCGTGCTCGCCGGCAACTGCTACCGGCTGCTGGCCCGCACCCTGCCCCGCTACGAACTGGCCACCCCAGACCGGCTCTGGCGCCACTTCATCGACAACACCGGCACCGTCACCGTCACCGACGACCACGTCCGCGTCGACCTCGCCCTACGGACCTACACACCCGTCCTCATCGACGCCGGCCTACCCGAACTCGACCTGCCCATCCCCTGGTGGGAAGGCCGACGACTACGTTTCGGCTTCCCACCACGCTGAACCCGACCGGCCGCCGAAACCTCAACCGAATTATCTTCCCGAGGATCGAGGTTAGCGGATCCGCCCTGCTATCCGGAACCAATCAATTGCGGCGGCCAACCGGTTAAGAGGCGAACTCTGCCCCATTGTCGCCATCCAGCGCTCCGACGGGAGCCGCGGCCTGGTACTCCTACGGGCGGCCATACTCCCTCGAGATCTGGTGGGCGTGGTACCTCGCCATCTACTTGCTGAACGCCTCGTCCTCACCATCCAGTTCTTCGGTTGCAGGAACCCGGTCCCGGAGCTGCCAGAGGCTCAGTGTGTAAGCGGGACGGTCGTGGCGCCTGAGCTGCGTCCACTTGCTTGCCTTCGTCGGGTAGTGCGGACGGGCACGCACAGGTTGTGGGATTCGACGCGGCTCGGGTCCTAATTGCCCCGCCATGGCACCACTAGCAGGTAGAAGCCCATGTGATCTGAGCAGAACCTGGAGGCTGCCATGACGGACAAACTGATGACGGCGAGCGAGGCCAGCGACCTGCTGGCCATGACCAAGGGTGCGTTGGCCCAACTGCGCTACCTCGGGACCGGACCCCGGTTCGTCAAGCTCGGCAAGCGATCGGTGCGCTATCGGCCCGAAGACTTGGAGGCGTGGATTTCGCAATGCACGCGCAGCAACACAGGTGACCCACAGTGACCGGGATCGACATAGCGGTCGCGGCTGGCCACGGCGACGGATCTCAAGCAAGGCACCAGATCGGCCAGCGTCGACTCGGTCGGAGGCGCTGATCGTCATGGCAACGATCGAGCGCTACACCGCAGCAGACGGTTCGGCTCGGTATCGGGTTCGTTACCGGGGACCGGGCCGTCGGCAGACCGACAAGCGCGGCTTCCGAACCAAGCGCGCCGCGGAACAGTTCGCCGCCACGGTCGAGGTCCAAAAGCGTGACGGCACCTACGTGGCGCCGTCCGCCGGCAGAGTTCCGGTCGGTGAGTGGGTACGTCGCTGGCTGTCGGACCGTTCGGATCTCCGACCCACCACGCGTGACCGGTACGACGGCATCGTCCGCACGCACATCATGCCTCGCTGGGAAACGGTCCTGCTGTCCGCTGTCAGCCACGCCGATGTCCAGCACTGGGTCTCCGAACTGGCTGCATCGGGCCTCTCGCCGGCATCGGTGCGCAAGTGCCACCGTGTGCTCTCGCTCGCATTGGACCTTGCAATGAAGGAGCGCATGATCGTCACGAACCCGGCCCACGGGGTGAAAATCGCTCGCCCCTCAGTGTCGCCGCGCCGCTACCTGACTCACCGGCAGGTCCGGGCGCTGGCAGACGCCGCCGGCCCGGTGGGCAGGCCGGTGGTCTACGTGTTGGCCTACTGCGGATTGCGGTGGGGCGAGATGGCTGCCGTGAAGGTCGGCGACGTCGATCTGGCACGCCGCCGGATAGCGGTGTCGTCGGCCGTCACGGAGGTACAGGGGCATCTGGTGTGGGGCGGCACGAAGACCAGACAGCGCCGCACCGTGCCCATCCCGGCGTTCATGACGCCGATCGTGGCCGCCTCGATAGATGGCAAGGATCCGGACGACCTGGCGTTCACGGCCGCCGGAGGCGGGGTGCTCCGGTATCGGGTGGCGCGTGCCTCCTGGTTCGACGCGGCGGTCAAGCAGGCGGGCTGTCCAGAGGGCTTCCACCCGCACGAGCTACGCCACACGGCGGCGTCCTTGGCGATCAGCGCCGGGGCCAACGTGAAGGCGGTCCAGAGGATGCTCGGACACGCCTCCGCGGCGATGACCCTGGATACCTACGCGGAGCTATTCGCCGACGACCTAGAGGACGTTGCGATGCGCCTGGATCGCGCAGCGTCGCTGGAAAGTGTGGGCAAAATGTGGGCAAATGATCATGATCTTGAAGAACAAGATCATTCATAACGCTGTGACCTGCGAGAATGTGGGCGCCCCCGGCAGGATTCGAACCTGCGCACCCGCCTCCGGAGGGCGGTGCTCTATCCCCTGAGCTACGGGGGCCCGGGGACCAACTTTATCGCATGGCGCCGTGCTGGGTCGCCGTCGCTCCGCACGCCACCGCGGGGGCCACGAGCGGCGTCCCCGGGACGACGTCGCTGGGCCGTCATAAATCTCATAGATTGAGACATAGTTTCATATGTTAGGACGCGGGCATAGAGTCGATCGCACTGATGCAGGGCCGCGCGGACCTGGGTCGCATCGCGGAGGGTTGGCGGAGTTGGGCCGCGGCGCCGGGCGCATTCTTCGCGGTTCCGCACGCCGAGATCCTGTGCCGGCCCTGAGCCAGTGCACTCGCGTGTCGGGGCGTCGCGGCGCACTTCCTAGAATGAACCGGTGAATCCCGCCCAATTGGCCGATGAGGTGCGTGCCGCGCTGACCGCGGCCGTCGCCGACGGCGCGCTGTCCGTCGCCGTTCCCGACGAGATCACGATCGACCGTCCGCGGTCGCGCGAGCACGGGGATTACGCGACGCCGGTCGCGTTGCAGTTGGCCAAACAGGCTGGGGTCCCGCCGCGCACGATCGCGCAGGCGTTGGCCGAGCGGCTGCGCGCGGCGCCCGGCGTGGCGGCAGTCGAGATCGCCGGGCCCGGGTTCGTCAATATCCGTCTGGAGACCGCGGCCATCGGCGCTTTAGCGCGCGACGTCGTCATCGCCGGCGAGAAGTACGGCAGCGCAAGTACTCTCAGTGGAATCGCGGTCAACCTCGAGTTCGTATCGGCCAATCCCACCGGGCCGCTGCACCTCGGGCACGCGCGGTGGGCCGCCGTCGGTGACGCGCTGGGCAGGGTGATGCGTGCGCAGGGAGCTGCGGTCACCAACGAGTACTACTTCAACGATGCCGGCGTGCAGATCGATCGGTTCGCCATGTCCCTGCTGGCCGCCGCGCGGAACCAGCCGGTGCCCGAGGATGGCTACGGCGGCGCCTACATCGCCGAGATCGCGCAGCGGGTCGTTCAGGACCATCCGGAAGCGGCCGGGCTACCCGACGACGAGGCGCTCCGCACCTTCCGCACCGAGGGCGTGCAGCTGATGTTCGACGAGATCAAGTCGACGCTGCACACCTTCCGCACCGATTTCGACGTGTACTTCCACGAGGACTCGCTGCACTCGTCCGGCGCCGTGACCACTGCGGTCAACAAGCTGAAAGACTCCGGCAGCCTGTACGAGAAGGACGGCGCCTGGTGGCTGCGCTCGACTGAGTACGGTGACGACAAGGACCGTGTCGTCATCAAGTCGGACGGCAATCCTGCCTATATCGCAGGCGATCTCGCGTACTTCCTGGACAAGCGGTCGCGCGGGTTCTCCTTATGCATCTACATGCTCGGCGCGGACCACCACGGCTACATCGCTCGGCTGAAGGCGGCGGCCGCCGCATTCGGCGACGACCCCGACACGGTGGAGGTCCTCATCGGGCAGATGGTCAACCTGGTGCGCGGCGGTGAGCCGGTACGCATGAGCAAGCGCGCCGGCACCGTCGTCACCCTGGACGATCTCGTGGATGCCCTCGGCGTGGACGCCGCCCGATACGCGCTCATCCGCTATTCCGTGGACACGACGCTCGACCTCGACATCGATGTGTGGACCAGGCAGACCAACGATAATCCGGTCTTCTACGTGCAGTACGCGCACGCCCGCCTCGCCTCGCTTGAGCGGCATGCGGCCGACCTGCACATCGAGCTGGGCGACGATTACGACCCGGCGCTTCTCGATACCGCCCAGGAGGCAGAGCTTCTCGCGCTGTTGGCCGGTTATCCGCAGGTCGTCGCCGCCGCCGCGGAGCTGCGCGAACCGCATCGCGTCGCGCGCTACCTGGAGGACCTCGCCAGCGGCTACCACAAGTTCTACGACGCGGTGCGCATCCTGCCCATGGGGGACGAGCCCGCGACCGATGCGACGGTGGCCCGGTTGTGGCTGTGCCGCGCCACCCGGCAGGTGCTGGCCAACGGCCTCGCCCTGCTCGGGGTCACCGCGCCGGAGCGGATGTGATCGCGCATCCGGCCGGTCCGCGGCATGCCGACGTGATCCCGCCCGACCGGCCCGCCCATGTCGCAGCGGCGGACCTGAATGAGCTCGCGCCCGCCGTGTGGCCGCGCGGTACGCATCGCGCCGAGAACGGCGTCATACGGTTCGGGGACGTCGACGTGCGGGACCTCGCCGCTCGGTACGGCACGCCGCTGATGGTGATGGACGAGGGCGACTTCCGTAGTCGCTGCAGGGATTTCGCCGCTGCGTTCGGCGATCCGGCCAATGTGCACTATGCCGGGAAGGCCTTCCTGTCCGGCGGTGTCGTGCGGTGGCTTGCCGAGGAGGGACTCGGTCTGGACGTGTGCTCCGAGGGGGAGTTGGCGCTGGCCCTCAAGGCGGGATTTCCGCCCGGACGGATCGCCCTGCACGGGTCGAACAAGTCGGAGTCCGAACTGCGCGCCGCGATCGAGGCCGGGATCGAGGCCATCGTGATCGACTCGTTCGCGGAGATCGCCCGACTGGCGAATATGACGGCCTCCGTGGCTGGGCGGACCGGCCGGCCGGTTCCCGTCATGGTGCGGGTGACGGTCGGCGTCGAGGCCCATACGCACGAGTTCATCGCGACGGCTCATGAGGATCAGAAGTTCGGCTTCTCGCTGGCCGGCGGCGACGCCGCCGAGGCCGTGCGGCGGGTCCTGGCGGCCGATGGCCTTTCCCTGGTGGGGCTGCACTCCCACATCGGTTCGCAGATCTTCGATGCCGCCGGCTTCGAGGTCGCCGCGCACCGCGTGGTCGGACTGCTCGCCGAGCTCATCGCCAGGTACCCGGAGCTCGTCGACACGGTCACCCACCTCGATCTGGGCGGGGGGATGGGCATCGCCTACACGACCGAGGACGATCCTCCCGACCCAGCGACGATGGCGGACGCGCTCCGCGAGATCGTGTCGCGGGAGTGCCGGGCGGCGGGCATCGCCGTCCCGCGCATTGCCGTAGAACCGGGTCGCGCGATCGTCGGACCGTGCGGGGTGACCGTGTACGAGGTCGGCACGATCAAGGATGTGCAGCTCGACGCCGGCTCCGTTCGGCGTTACGTGTCGATCGACGGCGGGATGAGCGACAACATTCGCACCGCGTTGTACGGCGCCGAGTACACCACCGTGCTCGCGTCGCGGTCGTCGGACGCGGCCGCGCAATTGTGCCGCATCGTCGGCAAGCACTGCGAGAGCGGCGATATCGTCGTGCGAGACTGCTATCTTCCGGCGGACCTGGCGCCGGGGGACCTGATCGCGGTCGGCGCCACCGGCGCGTACTGCTATGCGATGGCCAGCACGTACAACCGATTGCCGAGACCGGCGGTGGTGGCCGTGACGGATGGCCGCTCGTCGGTGCTGCTGCGTCGTGAGACCATCGACGATCTGATGAACCTGGAAGTGTGGGAGTAACTGGTGCCTGACTCGGAGCAGGACGGCCCGAAGCCGCCGTCGCTGGTGCCCGGAGTGGTGCTGCTGGCTGTGGCCGCGGCGCTGATCGTGGTGGTGCTCGTGAACCCGCCCGTGCCCGGGTGGGCGCGAACCACGATCGCCGTCGTGGCGGTCGCGGTGGTGATCGCGCTGCTGGTACACGCCGTGCTGGTGTTCCGCGGCGCGTCGAGGCGGGGGACAGGTCGATGATGAGCGCGCGCACCATCGGGGTGGCATTGCTCGGCGCGGGCACGGTCGGCTCGCAGGTCGCACGCCTGCTCGTCGAGCACGCCGACGAATTGGCGGCTCGGATCGGCGCACGGATCGAGCTGGTGGGCGTCGCCGTCCGCCGGCCGCACCGGCACGAGGACATCCCTGCCGGCCTGGTGACCACGGACCCCGCATCCCTCGTCGCGGATCCGCAGGCGGACATCGTGGTCGAGGTGATCGGCGGGATCGAGCCGGCGCGGACATTGCTGCTCACGGCGCTGCGGCGCGGAGCGCGGGTGGTCACCGCGAACAAGGCGCTACTGGCCGAGGACGGGCCCGCCCTCTTCGCCGCGGCGGACGCCGCAGGCGCTGACCTGTCCTTCGAGGCGGCTGTCGCCGGCGCCATCCCGCTGATCCGCCCGATCCGGGAATCCCTTGCGGGGGATCGGATCTCGCGGATCATGGGCATCGTCAACGGCACCACCAACTACATCCTCTCGGCGATGTCGTCCACCGGTGCGACCTACGAGCACGCGTTGGCCGAGGCGACAAGGCTCGGCTACGCGGAGGCCGACCCGACCGCCGATGTCGATGGGTTCGACGCCGCCGCCAAGGCTGCGATCCTGGCGTCCATCGGTTTCCACACCCGGGTCCATGCCAGTGACGTGCACCGCGAGGGCATCGCCGACGTATCCGCCGCGGACGTGGCCGCTGCGGCCGAGATCGGTTACGTGATCAAGGCTCTGGCCATCTGCGAGCGCGTGGTCACCGAGGGCGGCGATGCGGTGTCCGTCCGGACCCATCCGATGATGCTGCCGCGCACACACCCGCTGGCGACGGTGGACGGGGCCTACAACGCGGTGTACGTCGAGGCAGAGTCTGCCGGACGGCTGATGTTCTACGGCCCGGGTGCGGGCGGCGCGCCCACCGCGTCCGCCGTGCTGGGGGATGTGGTCACGGCGGCGCGCGACATCGTCGCCGGTGGACGTGGGCCGGCCGAATCGGCCCACGCGGAACTACCCGTCCAACCCATGGGCGAAGTCCCGACCCGGTACCACGTCTGCCTAGACGTCGAAGATCGTCCCGGGGTCCTGGCCGCGGTGTCGGGAGCGCTTGCGGCGAACGGGATCTCGATCTCGACAGTGCGCCAAGAGGGCGGCGGCGCGGACGCAACATTGGTGCTCGTAACCCATATGGCGCCCGATGCCGTTTTGGCCGCCACGGTGGCCCGTCTGTCGGAGCTGCCCGCGGTGCGGAAGGTCACGAGCGTGATGCGCGTGGCGGAGGAGGCGTGATGACCCGGAGCACACGGCCGTTCGGCCTCATCGCCCACTATCCGGATCGTGTCGAAATACCAGACGGTGCAACGGTTGTCAGCCTCGGAGAGGGCGCTACGCCGCTGGTGCCCGCGCCGCGGTTGTCGGCGCGTGTGGGATGCGACGTGTACTTGAAGGTCGAGGGTGCGAACCCCACCGGATCCTTCAAGGACCGCGGGATGACGGTGGCCGTGACCTATGCGCTGGCGCGCGGCGCGAAAGCCGTCATCTGCGCGTCGACGGGTAACACCTCCGCCTCGGCGTCGGCATACGCAGCCCGCGCCGGACTGGCCAGCGCGGTGCTCGTCCCGGACGGGAAGATCGCATTGGGCAAGCTGGCCCAGGCGGTGGCATACGGGGCGCGGATCTTGCAGGTGCGCGGCAATTTCGACGCCTGCCTGGAACTGGCCCGCAAGACGGCGGTCGACTCGCCCGACGTCGAACTGGTCAACTCCGTGAACCCGGTGCGGATCGAAGGGCAGAAGACTGCCGCGTTCGAGATCTGCGACGAGCTCGGGCGGGCGCCGGACGTGCACCTGCTCCCGGTCGGCAATGCCGGAAACATCACCGCGTATTGGCGCGGCTATCGCGAATACCACGCGGACGGCGTCGTCGATGCGCTACCGCGCATGTTCGGTTTCCAGGCCGCGGGTGCGGCGCCGCTGGTGCTCGGCCATCCGGTGTCCGATCCGGAGACGATCGCGACGGCCATCCGGATCGGGGCGCCCGCATCGTGGGATGGTGCGGTCGCGGCGCGAGGCGAGTCGGGCGGACTGATCGATGCGGTGACGGACGACGAGATCCTTTACGCCTACTCGATTCTGGCCCGGGATGTCGGCGTGTTCGTCGAGCCGGCCTCGGCGGCATCCGTCGCCGGGCTGCTCAAGACGGCGGCCGACGGCCGGCTCCCGAAGGGCGCGCTCGCGGTGTGCACGGTGACCGGCCACGGCCTCAAGGACCCGGACACGGCGCTGAAGTCCATGGCCGAGCCGACGATCATCGACCCGACCCCGGAAGCCGTCGCCGCCGCGCTGGACCTCGCGTGAGCTCAGGTATGACGCATCCCGCCGAGGTGCGCATCCGGGTGCCTGCTTCGTCGGCCAACCTCGGCCCGGGTTACGACACCTTCGGTCTTGCGCTCGGTCGGTACGACGAAGTGATCGCAGAACCGGCCGAATCGGGACTCGACATCGTGGTCGAGGGTGTGGGCGCGGCGCGGGTGCCCACGGACGAATCGCACCTCGTCTACCAGGCAGCGCGCCGCGCATGGCAGGCGATGGGCGAACCCGTTCCGGGACTGCGCATGCGATGCGTCAACAGCATTCCGCACGGCAGCGGCCAAGGATCGTCGGCGGCAGCGATCGTGGCGGGAATCCTGATGGCGCGTGCGCTCACCGCCGACGGCGCCGCACGCCTGGACGACGCTGCCGTCTTTGGACTCGCCACCGAGATGGAAGGCCACCCCGACAATGTCGCGCCGGTCCTGTTCGGCGGGTTCACCATTGCCTGGATGTCGCGGTCGGGCGGCGAGGCCAAGGCGGTGCGCTCCCCGGTGCACCCGGACATTTGCGCGGTGGTGCTGACAGCCGAGACGGCCTGCGCGACGGCGACGGCCCGCGCCGTGTTGCCACCGCAGGTGCCCCACGCCGACGCGGCGTCGAATTCTGCGCGAGCCGCGCTGCTGGTGCACGCCATGGCGCACGACCCGGCGCTGCTGCTCGAGGCGACCGAGGACTGGTTGCATCAGCGGTATCGCGAAGGCATGATGCCGCAGACCGCAGCCCTGCTCGGCAGGCTGCGCCGCAGCGGATTCGCGGCCGTGCTGTCCGGCGCCGGACCGTCCGTCCTGCTGCTGTGCACCGATGTGCCGACACGGTCGATGATCGAGCAGCCGGGGTTCCACGCGGATGAGGTGGCGATTCCCGTCGACGGCGCGACCGTCGACGGCGTTCCGTTCGGCGCGTCCATGTCGATGTTGCGAACGGCGGGTCCGCACCGGTAGCCTGAACGGTGACCGTCCGGTCGCGGTGCGACCGGGGTTCCGTGTGGGGGTCTGATCGCCGGCGGGTGTGTGACCCGCCGTCGCGTGCCGCGTTCTTGCGGATGACGACATGCATGTACACCACCACGGTTCATGCGCGAATCAGAAACCTGCACGAGGAACACATCACCACTGAAACCGTCCGGCACGATCCGGACGAGGCCGGCGCCATCCGCGTCGGCACATTCCCCGCAACCCCGCAGCGGCGTCATGCCGCCGGGACAGGAAGGATCTTCGTGACCGAGACCACGGAGTTGGCCACCCGCACCCAGAGCGCCCGCGGCAGCAACGGCCTCACATCGATGGTGCTCGCGGACCTCAAGGTCCTGGCGACCGATCTGGGCATCAAGGGCATCTCCGCCATGCGAAAGGGCGATCTGGTCGCCGCGATCACGCAGCGCCGCGACGCTACGGCTGTACCCACTATGCCCACCGCTGCGGCGAGCACGCGCGGGCGCCGCGCCGCGAGCCGACCTGCCGGAGCCGCCGATTCGCAACCCGCATTGACCGACGTCGTGGCAGAGGTTCCGGCGAATCGTGGAGGGCACCGGAACACGGACTCGGCGGCAGACGGCGCCACAGCCGAGGCTGCACCTGCCGTTGCGGTCAAGCCTGCGATCGAGACCGCGGGCGAACGCGATGCTCGATCCGTTGGAAGCGCACCGCTCGCCGGGGAACCCGGTGACGGGCGCGGCGAGAGCCACGAAGACGGCCAACGTGGCGCCGACGGCAGTGCGCCGGATGCCACGCGAGACCAGCAACGGCGTTCGAGCGGCGATCGCGGTGAGGGCAAGCAGCGGCGCGACCGGCACGGGCGGCGGGACGACGGGCGCCAGAACGACGGACGCCAGAACGACGGACGCAGCACGACCGACACCGACGGGGCGGTCGAAAACGGGCGTGGCACAGACCGTTCCGACCGCGCGGCGATCACCGAGCGGGTCGACCGGACGGACCGGGCGGACCGTTCCGACCGCGGGGCAGCCCCCGAGCGGGTCGACCGCACCGATCGCACGGACCGTTCCGACCGCGGCGACGACGGGGACCGCGGCGACGGCTCGCGGCGGCGTGGGCGTCGCTATCGCGATCGCAACCGGCGCGGACGGGATCGGTTCAGCGAGACGAGCGAGCCGGAGATCACCGAGGACGACGTGCTCGTCCCGGTGTCCGGCGTCGTCGACGTCCTCGACTCGTACGCGTTCGTGCGCACCTCGGGATACCTGGCCGGCCCCAAGGACGTGTACGTCTCCATGTCGCAGGTCCGCAAGTACGGACTGCGTCGTGGTGACATGATCACCGGCTCGATCAAGGTTCCGCGGGATGGCGAGCAGGCATCGCAGCGGCAGAAGTTCACGCCACTGGCCAAGCTCGACACGATCAACGGGCTGGACCCGGAACTCATGCGGAACCGCCCCGAGTTCACCAAGCTCACCCCGCTGTACCCGAACGAGCGGCTGCGCCTCGAAACCGAACCGCACATCCTGACGACGCGCGTCATCGACCTCGTGATGCCCGTCGGCAAGGGCCAACGAGCGCTGATCGTGTCGCCGCCGAAGGCCGGCAAGACGTCGATCCTGCAAGCGATCGCGAACGCGATCACCACGAACAACCCGGAATGCCATCTGATGGTCGTGCTCGTGGACGAGCGCCCGGAAGAGGTGACCGACATGCAGCGTTCGGTCAAGGGCGAGGTGATCGCATCGACCTTCGATCGCCCGCCGAGCGACCACACCTCGGTGGCCGAGCTGTCGATCGAGCGGGCGAAGCGTCTGGTGGAGATGGGCAAGGACGTCGTCGTGCTGCTCGATTCCATCACGCGGCTCGGCCGGGCCTACAACCTCGCGGCCCCGGCGTCTGGCCGGATCCTGTCCGGCGGTGTCGACTCGACGGCGCTGTTCCCGCCGAAACGGTTCCTCGGTGCCGCCCGGAACATCGAGAACGGCGGCTCGCTGACGATCTTCGCCTCCGCCCTCGTGGAAACCGGATCGGCGGGGGACACAGTGATCTTCGAGGAGTTCAAGGGCACCGGCAACGCGGAGCTCAAGCTCGATCGCCGGCTCGCCGACAAGCGGCTCTTCCCGGCCATCGATATCGACGCCTCGTCCACCCGCAAGGAAGAGCTGTTGATGGGTCCGGACGAATTGGCGGTGACGGTGAAACTGCGCCGGGTGCTCGCTGCGTTGGAGCCGCAGCAGGCCCTCGAAGTGGTGCTCGACAAGCTCCGCAAGACGCGGACCAACGCCGAGTTCCTGATGACCGTCGCGAAGAACATGCCGCTGTCGGACTGAGGCTCGCATCGTCGTATGTGGCGCGCGGGCTAGCTCCAGCCGGCGATCAGTGCGACACCGACGACCGCAACCGTCACGCCGATCTGCTGCGTCCTGGTCAGCAACTCTCGGTGCACGACGCGTGCCAAAAGGACGGTGACGGCCGGGTAGACCGACCCGAGCACGGCCACGATCGTGAGCGCGCCGGCGGTGCTGGCCAGGCCGAAGGTGAGATTGGCGGACACGTCGAACAGCCCCGCGGCCATGACGATCGCCCAGAGGCGGGCGCTCGTACGCAACCGTCGTAACGCGCTGGACGGCCCTGCGGCTGTGCCGCCTCGCGCGTCGATCGCGCTGCCCAGCCCGCGCAGCCGTCTGACGAGGAACAGGCCCGCCAGCGCTGACACGGACGCCATGCGCATGCCGACCATCGTCATGAGGGGGGAGACCGCGGCGCCGCGAGCGATGAACAGCAGCGCCCCACCGAAGCAGACCGCCGCGATGATCGCCAGCACCACGGGTGTGAGGCTGCGTCCGGCCGACCGCGCCGGCCCGCTGGCGGCCACCACCCCGGCGATCGCCAAGACGAAGCCGGCGGCGACCACTGCCGACGGCAGGTGTCCGGTGGCCAGCCCGGCGGCGACCGGCACGACGACGCCGAGCGCCGCGATCGGCGACACCACGCCCATCGTCCCGACCGCCAGGGCGTGGTAGAAGGTCAAGAGCCCGGCCGCTCCGGCCAATCCGGCGCCGGCCGCCCACGGGATGTATCCGGCCGCGTCCGTCCAGGCGCCCGTCGCCGTTGCTGCAACGGCGACGGCGATCAGCCCGGCGGTCTGCGAGGCCAGCACCACGACGAACGCCGGCAACGCGCGGGTGGCGGTGCCGCCCGCGAAATCCGCGATCCCCCAGAGGACGCTCGAGACGAGGGCCAGGATGATCGCCACTCACGCACCGTAACGGTTGACCGGGAGCCGTCGGCACGGCGCCCGGCCAACCGGATACGGCATCGCGGCGGACAGCGTCATACCCGCTTTTCGGTTCTGGCATACTGATGGGTCGAGCTCCGGTTCACGTTCGCGCGTCCGCGCGGGCGACCCGGCGGCTAAGCGAAAGAGGACCATTACATGAAGACCGGGATCCACCCCGAATACGTGCTCACCGATGTGACGTGCGGTTGCGGCAACCACTTCACCACCCATTCCACGGTGACCAGCGGCCAGATCCGCGTGGAGGTCTGCTCGCAGTGCCACCCGTTCTACACGGGCAAGCAGAAGATCCTCGACACCGGCGGCCGCGTCGCCCGGTTCGAGGCGCGTTACGGCAAGCGCGCTCGCTAGCTGCCTAGACGGCGCCCGGCTGACCCTACGGTCGGCGGGCGCCGTTTGGTGTGTTTCGGGTACCGCGCACGGGCGCGGCCCCGTATCCGGACGGCGTATCCGGAAAGCATGGCCGGACGGCGTGTCCGCAGGGCGAAACCGGTAGGGCGGCGGGAGAGATGACGGCACAGAGCGACGGCCAGCGCGGCAGGTTGGGCGAGTTGGTCGCCGAATACCACGAGCTGGAACGGACGATGTCGGACCCCGGCCTGCACACCGATCCGGGCCGGGCGAAGCGGGTCGGCCGCAGGTACGCCGAACTCGCGCCGATCGTGCGGGTGGCCGGGGAGCTGGCTGCCGTGCAGGACGACCGGGCCGCGGCCGAGGAACTCGCCGCCGAGGACCACGCCTTCGCCGCCGAGGCCGAGGATCTCGCGCGGCGCGAGGAATCGCTCCAGACCGAGCTGTTGGAGCTCTTGGCACCGCGCGATCCCGACGACGCGAAGGACGTCATCCTGGAGGTCAAGGCGGGGGAGGGCGGCGCCGAGTCCGCTCTGTTCGCCGGCGATCTGCTGCGCATGTACCTGCGGTACGCCGAGATCCGCGGATGGAAGACGGAGATCCTCGATGCCGCGGAGTCCGACCTGCACGGCTACACCTCGGTCACCGTGGCCATCAAGGCCCCCGGCACTCCGACGCCGGCCGAGGGCGTCTGGGCGCGGCTCAAGTTCGAGGGCGGTGTGCACCGCGTGCAGCGGGTCCCGGTCACCGAATCGCAGGGGCGGATCCACACCTCCGCGGCCGGTGTCTTCGTCGCGCCGGAAGCCGATGACACGACCGACGTCGAGATCAACTCCAACGACCTGCGGATCGACGTCTACCGGTCGTCGGGGCCCGGCGGGCAGTCCGTGAACACCACCGATTCGGCGGTGCGCATCACCCACCTGCCGACCGGGATCGTGGTGTCCTGCCAGAACGAGAAGTCGCAGATCCAGAACCGCGAGCAGGCGATGCGCATCCTGCGATCCCGCCTCCTGGTCGCCGCCCGGGAGGCCGCCGACGCCGCGGCCGCCGACGCGCGACGTTCCCAGGTGCGCACGGTCGACCGCTCGGAGCGGGTACGCACCTACAACTTTCCGGAGAACCGCATCGCGGACCACCGCGTCGGCTACAAGGCCTATAACCTCGATCAGGTGCTCGATGGGGATCTCGATGCGGTGCTGGACGCGCTCGCGGCCGCGGACCGTGCCGCGCGCCTCGCCGGTGACGTGGACGGGGTCGTCCGGAGATGACGATGTCTCCGGGGTCGGACCGTGGCGAACCGGCGCGCGCCCGGGGCAGGCGGGAGTCGCTGCGGGTCGCCGTGATGGCTGCGACCGAGCAACTGGCCGCGGTGGGCGTGCCGTCGCCGAAGGTCGACGCGGAAGAGCTCGCGGCACACATGCTGGGAATCCCGCGCACTCGGCTCGGTCTGCACCCGCTGCTCGATGAGGCGCAGATGGACGTGTACCGCGACCTGATCGCGCAGCGCGCGCGGCGCGTTCCGCTGCAGCACCTGACCGGATCGGTGGTGATCGGCGGCGTGACGATCCAGGTCGGGGCGGGCGTGTTCATCCCGCGGCCGGAGACCGATGTCGTGGTGGAAGCGGCGCTCGCGCAGATCGTCGACGTCGAGGCGCCCGTCGTCGTGGATCTGTGCACCGGCAGCGGCGCTATCGCCCTCGCGATCGCCGCGGCGCGCCCCGACGCCACCGTGCACGCCGTGGAACGGGCGCCGGGCGCGCTCGCCTGGGCGCGGCGCAATGCGGACCTGCAGGCCGCGGCGGGCCACACGCCGATCCGGTTGCGCGGGGGCGACTTCACCGACGAGCGGCTGCTGGCCGACCTGGACGGCACAGCCGACCTGGTGACCGCGAACCCGCCGTACGTCCCGGCCGGAACGGCCGTCGAGCCGGAAGTCTCCGGATACGACCCGGCCGAGGCCGTGTTCGCCGGCGCTGACGGTCTGGACGTGATCCGCCCGCTGATCTCCGTCGCCGCGGGTCTGCTCCGCCCCGGTGGGGCGCTGGTGATCGAGCACGACGAGAGCCAGGGCGAGTCGGTGCCGGCCCTGCTCGCCGCTCGGCGGGTGCTGGCCGATGTCCGCGATCATGCGGATCTGGCCGGCCGCCCGCGTTTCGTGACGGCTCGCCGGGTACGCCTCGCGACGGCCGCCGATCGCACCTGATCGCCGCACCTGACAGACTGGAACATCGTGACCACCTTCGATTGTTCCGAGCCGCATCAGCGGCGCTCCGGCCTCGATGCCGCCGCCGACGCGGCCCGCGCCGGGAAACTCGTTGTGCTGCCGACCGACACCGTGTACGGCATCGGCGCGGATGCGTTCAATTCGGCCGCGGTCGGCGCGCTGCTCGCGGCCAAGGGGCGCGGGCGGGATATGCCCGTCCCGGTGCTGGTGGGCTCATGGAACACCATCGACGGCCTCGCGCTCGACGTCAGCGAGACCGCGCGGACGCTGATCGAGGCGTTCTGGCCGGGTGGTCTCTCGCTGGTGATCCGGCAGGCTCCGTCGCTCGCCTGGGATCTCGGCGACACCAACGGCACCGTGATGGTGCGCATGCCCATGCATCCGGTGGCGCTCGACCTGCTGCGCACGGTCGGTCCGATGGCGGTGTCCAGCGCGAACCGCAGCGGACATCCGCCGGCGACGACCGCGCAGGACGCGCGCGACCAGCTCGGCGAGGACGTGGCGGTCTACCTGGACGGCGGCCGGGCCCCGGTCGGAGTGGCGTCGAGCATCGTGGATCTGAGCGGACCGGAGCCGCGGGTGCTGCGCGAGGGCGCGGTGCCGCTGGACAAGCTGCGCCAGGTGATCGACATCCCGTCTGGAGACTGAAGACCCAGCGCCGTGCGGTGCCCGGCCGCGCGAACCTCCGACTACCCTTGGTCCGGTGCCCACGTTCGCCCTGCCGATGCGCGAGTACGCATTGGTTCTCGGCGTCGCGATGCTGGTCACGTTCGTCGTCACCGGACTGGTGCGGCGCCTCGCCGTCAAGGTTCACGCGTTCACGCCCATCCGGGCCCGCGATGTGCACACCAGGCCGACCCCGCGGCTCGGCGGTGTCGGGGTCTACCTTGGCGTCACCGTCGCCCTCGTGCTCGCGTCGCAGCTTCCGCAACTACACCAGGCGTTCGCCTCGTCGAGCCAACTGCTCGGCGTGGTCATCGCGGGCGGCGTGATCTGCGCCGTCGGCGCGCTCGACGATCGCTTCGACCTCGACGCCGTCACCAAACTGGCGGCGCAGGTGCTGGCCGCCGCGATCATGGTGTTCTTCGGTGTGCAGTGGATCGTGATGTGGCTGCCGACCGGCGACGGCATCCACGGCACCACGGTGACCTTGGATCGCGCGCAGTCAACGCTGGTCACGGTGCTGATCACGCTGGTGCTCATCAACGCGATGAACTTCATCGACGGACTGGACGGGCTGCTCGCCGGGGTCGCGGCGATCGCCGGCATCGGCATGTTCGTGTTCTCCGCGCACGTCCTCGAGGTGTCCGCGAACGACAGTGCCGCCTCCCAGGCCCCGCTGCTGGCGGTGGCGCTGGTCGGCGCGTGCCTCGGCTTCTTGCCGCACAACTTCTATCGCGCGCGGATCTTCATGGGCGACGCCGGATCGATGTTCATCGGGATGGCCATGGCTGCCGGGATCGTCGAGGTGGGCGGCACCATCAGCCCCTCGACGTACGGCGCCCGGACAACGGTCGCGGCCCTGGCGCCGCTGATCGTGGCGCTGGCGGTCGTCTTCATCCCGGCGCTGGACTTCCTGCTGGCCGTCGTCCGCCGGACCAAGGAAGGGCGGCACCCGTTCAGCGCCGATCAGCGTCACCTCCATCACCGGATGCTCGCGCTGGGACACAGCCACGAGCAGGCCGTCCTGGTCTTCTACGTGTGGGCCGCCGTGATCTCCGGCAGCGCCGTCGCACTCGCCTTCACGGAGTGGGAGAAGGTGGTCGGGCCGGCGGTCGGAGGACTGCTGGTCGCGGTGGGTGCGACGTTCTGGCCGCGTGTCCGCCGTCATCCGCGGGTCGCCAGCGGGGCCGCGAAGGAGCGGGTATGACGAATCTTCCGGCCGACGGCCCGAAACTCCCGCTGGCAGAGGTGCAGCGTGCCGCCGAGCGCAGCCGGTCGGCGGGCCCGTGGTCTGTCGCGCACCTGAAGTATTGCTGGGCGGTGCTGGTGGCGGTCGGCGGCGTGACGGCGGTCCTGGCGGCACTCGCCTCCGGCGGCCGGGCCGCGGCCGGTGTGGGCGTCGGATTCGGCATCGTCGGCGCATTCTTCACGGTGTCGACCGTGATCATTGCGTTCGTCGGGGCGAGGCACCCGAAGGCCGTGCTCGTCACCGCGCTCGCGACGTACCTGGCGAAGATCGTCGCGCTGGGCGTGGTGGTCGTGCTGATGCCCGCCGACGGGCCCGTTTCGCCGCGGTGGATGGCGGTGTCCGTGGCGATCGGCCTCGTCGCGTGGATGACGGCGCACCTCACGTATGTCGCCAGGGCGAAGATCTTCTACGTCGACCCGCACTGACCGGCGGGTCCCGGCCGGGCGGGTATCCGGTCGTGCACGCCCGGCGAGACGTGAGCCACATCGCCTGATCCGGGTCCCTGCGGGTGCTGATCGACCGGCCCGGTCCTGATAGGGTCATGCTGCCATGTTCAAGCGGTCTGTCCCGACGCGCGCGCCCAGTGGGGCGCAGGTCGGTTGGGCTGCGACATCGACCCTGCTCGGCGGCCTGGTCGTCTGGGGTGGTGTGGGATGGTTGCTCGATCATTGGTGGGGGACCCGCTTCGCCACCCCGATCGGCGCGATCCTGGGCATGGCACTCGGTGTGTACGCGGTGGTGGCACGGTACGGACGCGCGCCCGAGGACGAAAGACATCGACCGGTCGACTCCCGTGGGTCGGCGCCGACACGTTCCGAGAGGTAGCGCGCGGTGGCATTGAGTGCGGCAATGGCCGCCCTGCTCCCCATGCAGGGCGGCGACGGCGGGTTCCAGCCGCCGACCGTCACGGAGTCCTTCTTCTATGACGCGGTCGGCAACGGCAGCGTCATCGCGTCATGGAAGGTCGTGGGGCTCCTCGTCATCGGCACCGCCGCGATCCTGGTGTTCTTCCTGGCCACCGCGCGCCGCGCAGCGGTGGTACCCAGCAAGGTGCAGTTCTTCG
>JAFIHI010000096.1 GCA_017848755.1 Nakamurella sp.
AACGTCCTGAACTCCCAGGCCTGGCGCACCCGCGAGGACCTGCACTACGCGATCGTTCACTGGATCGAGCACACCTACAACCGCCGGCGACGCCAGCGCGGCCTGGGCCGGCTGACCCCCGCCGAGTTCGAGCTAGCCTTCACCGACAACGCCGCTCAGGCAGCCGCCTGATCGACACAACCGGTGTCAACTCAACCGACAGCAATCCCTCCGGGCCTGCCTCCTGAGCGTTGAGGGGCCACCGTGTGAGGCTTCGCGAGAACCCGCCAAGGAACTCGACGAAGGAGACACACACGATGGCCCTGTCCCAGTCTGCCCTGCTTGACCTGCTCGACGCCTTGAACGCCTCCGACGGGGTGGACGTGATCCGCTCCGCGGTCCAGGTGATGCTGCAGGAGCTGATCGAGGCGGAGGCGACCGCCCTGATCGGCGCGGAGCGTCATGAGCGCACCGATGCCCGGACCGTGCAGCGCAACGGTCACCGCCCGCGGACCCTGACCACGACGGCCGGGGATCTGGAACTGGCGATCCCGAAGCTGCGCTCCGGGTCGTTCTTCCCGTCGCTGCTTGAGCGGCGTCGCCGGATCGACCAGGCGTTGTTCGCGGTCGTGATGGAGGCTTATGTCACCGGCACCTCGGTGCGCAAGGTCGACGACCTGGTCAAGGCGTTGGGCGCGGACACCGGGATCTCCAAGTCGGAGGTGTCGCGGATCTGCACGGACCTCGATGCCGAGGTCGCGGCGTTCGCCGGCCGCTCCCTGGCCGAGACCGCGTTCCCGTACGTGTTCCTCGACGCTACGTATTGCAAGGCCCGCATCGGTGGCGGGAAGGACGGCAAAGGCTCCCGGGTCGCGTCCCAGGCGGTCGTGGTCGCCACCGGCGTCAGCGCGGACGGGCGCCGGGAGGTCCTCGGGTTCGCCGTCGGCGACAGCGAGGACGGCGCGTTCTGGACCGCGTTCCTGCGCACACTGAAGACCCGGGGCCTGCACGGCACCGCGCTGGTGATCTCCGACGCCCACGTCGGCCTGAAGTCCGCGATCGCCGCGGTCATGGTCGGGGCCGCCTGGCAGCGGTGCCGGGTCCACTTCCTGCGCAACGTCCTGGCCCAGGTCCCCAAGGGCTCCGCGGAGATGGTCGCCGCCGCGATCCGCACGATCTTCGCCCAGCCCGACGCCGAGCACGTCCGCGACCAGCTCGACGTCATCGCGACCATGCTGGGCCGGCAGTTCCCCAAGGTCGAGACGATGCTGCGCGAGGCCGCCGATGACATCACCGCGTTCGCGGACTTCCCCGTCGCGCACTGGAAGAAGATCTGGTCGACCAACCCCCTCGAGCGAGTGAACAAGGAGATCAAGCGCCGCACCGACGTCGTCGGCGTGTTCCCCAACCCCTCTGCCCTACTGCGCCTGGCCGGCGCCGTCCTGATCGAGACCCACGACGAGTGGCAGGTCTCCGACCGCCGCTACCTGTCCGAGGGCTCCATGACCCAGATCAACGCACAGCCCACCGATCAGGCCAAGGAGGTGGCCGTCCCCGAACTCATTGCGTCATGATCTGACCAGCACCACCGCGAAGCCGATCACCAACGGCCCGAGTTACACCACCCGGTGGGACGTGACCTGCCCCCGCCCCCCACATACGGCGACTCGAGTGGTGACCGCGAGTGACCGGACAGGCACTTGCGGAGTCTCGGTCAGCAGATGCGACGCGACTCCGCGTCCCCTCGTCTCGCTGCTGATCGCCTTCATCAGCGTGGGTGTCGTTGTCAGGACTATCCCATTTGTCGGTTTAGGACCAGCGGTCGTTCCGTGGAACTCGCGTGGAACATCTCTGGGCGATTTGGGGTGATTCGGGGTCAACGGGGGCTACTGGCTCTCGACCAAAGAACGACGAAACCCCCTGCGTAGCAGGGGTTTCGGTGGAGCGGGTGACGAGAATCGAACTCGCACTGTCAGCTTGGGAAGCTGATGTTCTGCCATTGAACTACACCCGCGCGGTCCACAGATACTAGCGGACGGTCAGTCGGTCCAGATGGTCGAGCCAGTCGACGATCCACAGAGACAGGACCAGCGCCCGCACGTCCGGGTCGGTACCCGGCGGCAGTGCCGGCATCCCGGCCAGGTCCGGAACCTCCGACCCAGGTGCGCCGGGACGCAGTCCCTCATCGGCGCCGAGCGACTGCGCGAGGTCGATCCAGCCCTGCGCGCTGCGGCCCCGCGCGGCGTCGACGAAGGCCGCGAGCTCCGGCTCGTCGGCGAGCAACGCCTGGTCGCCGGTCGTCGTCGCGGTATGGGTCACCACGTCCGCGACGCGCACCAGCAGCGCCGCCGACGAGGTGACCCGTGCCCAGCTCGTCGTGTCCGGCGTGGCGGGGCCGCCCTGCATCAGTGCGATGTCGTGCGTCTCGGCGGCCAGCAGCGCCGACTTCACGGCCCGCTGGCGCTGCGCCCGCAGCGACTCCTCGGGCGGGTGATGCGTCAGCGCACCCACCGCCTCGTGCAGGTAGGTCGCCGACGCCGACACCGCCACTCGGAGCTGGGACGCCAACGACTCCCGCGCCCCGCCGGGCCACAGCAGCAGCCCGATCAGCACTGCGACCCCGCAGCCGATCGCGACGTCCTCCACACGGACCAGGCCCAGGTCCAGCGTCGGCGGCCACGCGATGAGCGCGAGCAGGATGATCGTGAACGTCGAGAACGACATCTGCCCCACGAGGTAGTTGATCGCGGTCGGCCCCCACCCAGCCAGGAACACCGCGACCGGCAGCACTGCCCACAGCAGCGCCTCGCGGTCCCCGGCAGCCCACACGATGCCGCTGCCGATCAGCACTCCGCCTCCGGTCCCGACGACCGCTTGCCATGCGTAGCGCCGCGTCGTGGCGGCGTCGAAGCGCAGCACCGACATCACGCCGCGCAGCCCCCACACGCCGTGCACGACCCCGAACCTGCGCACGATCCCGACGCCGCTCGCCACCGCGCCCGCCCCGCCCC
>JAFIHI010000013.1 GCA_017848755.1 Nakamurella sp.
GAAACAGGTGTCGGCGTGGTCGCGCCCGTGATGCCCGCCCGCGGCGCGGACGCCTTCCGTTTCACGCCGGGTACGGCGCTGCCCGGTGGTCTCGGTCGCACCGGCACCATCAGCACGCCGCACGGGGAGATCCGCACGCCTGCCTTCATCGCCGTGGGCACGAAGGCCACCGTCAAGGCGGTGCTCCCGGAAACCATGGCCGAGCTCGGAGCGCAGGCGCTGCTCTCGAACGCATACCACCTCTACCTCCAGCCGGGGCCTGACATCGTCGAGGCCGCAGGCGGTCTGGGGGCATTCATGAACTGGCCCGGGCCGACGTTCACCGATTCCGGCGGGTTCCAGGTGATGTCGCTCGGCGTGGGATTCAAGAAGGTCCTCGCGATGACGGCGGACGGCATCCGCTCGGACGAGGTGATCGCCGCCGGCAAGACCAGGATGGCGCACGTCGACGAGGACGGCGTCACCTTCACATCGCACATCGACGGGTCGAAACACCGGTTCACACCGGAGGTTTCGATGCAGATCCAGCACCGGCTCGGCGCCGACATCATGTTCGCCTTCGACGAGCTCACCACGCTGATGAACACGCGCCGTTACCAGGAGGATTCCGTCGAACGCACCCGCCGGTGGGCCGCGCGATGCCTGCACGAGCATCGCAGGCTCACCGACGAGCGGCCGGAACGGGCCTATCAGGCGCTCTTCGGTGTGGTGCAGGGGGCCCAGTACGAAGACCTGCGGCGACGGGCCATCCGCGGCCTGGTCGACATGGCCGACGAACACGGCGGTTTCGACGGGTTCGGCATCGGCGGTGCGCTCGAGAAGCACCACCTCGGCCGGATCGTGGCATGGGTGTGCGAGGAGATCCCCGCCGACAAGCCGCGGCACCTCCTCGGCATCAGCGAACCGGACGACTTCTTCTCGGCGATCGCCGCCGGCGCCGACACGTTCGACTGCGTCTCGCCGTCCCGGGTCGCGCGCAACGGTTCGATCTACTCGCGCGACGGGCGCTACAACATCACCGCGGCGCGCTACCGCCGCGATTTCACGCCGCTCGATCCCGAGTGCGACTGCTACACCTGCGGCCACTACACCCGCGCCTACCTGCACCATCTGTTCCGCGCCAAGGAGATCCTCGCCAGCGTGCTCTCCACGATCCACAACGAGCGGTTCATCATCCGCCTCGTCGACGACATCCGGGATGCCATCGACGCCGGGCATTTCGAGGCGCTCCGCGAGGACTTCCTCGGCCGGTACTACGCCGACCGGCCGCCCGCGGGCGCGTGCTGACAACTCGGCTCGCACTTCGGCACGGCCTGGATCGATTCGCCGCCCGCGCCGGCTACGGCGTGTGCGATACCAGCGCGTCCGGCTGCACCATCCACGGCTCGCGCGGCAGCGCGTCGGGGTCGAAGCGGGCGAGCAGGGCCTCGGCCGTCACGTCCTCGCCCGGCTCGGCCAGGTGCAGCGAAACCGCCAGCACGCCCAGCACCCGGGACGGCGTCATCCCCGACGGCGCGAGATCCGCCAGGGTCACGGCCCCGTCGCGCTTCGCGAGCCGTTCGCCGGCCGGGCCCAGCGCCAGCGGCACGTGTGCGTAGATGGGCTGCGGTAGGCCGAGCAGGTGCGCGAGGTACGCCTGCCGCGGGGTGGACGTGAGCAGGTCGTCGCCGCGCACCACCTGGTCGATGCCCTGCGCGGCGTCGTCCACCACCACCGCGAGGTTGTAGGCGGGCACCCCGTCGTTGCGCCGCAGCACGACATCGTCGACCTGGCCAGTGAACTCGCCCGCGTAGAAGTCGGTCACCGAATATGACGACGTTCCGGACCTGAGCCTGATCGCGGGATCCCTGCCCGCCGAGCGTCGCGCGGCCCGCTCCCCTTCCGTCAGGTTCCGGCACGTTCCGGGGTAGGCGTTCGGAAGACCCGCATCGCCGCGCCCCTCCTGCGGCGCCGATGCTGCCTCGGCGATTTCCCTTCTGGTGCAATAACACTCGTAGGTCAGGCCGGACGACATGAGTGTCGCCAGAGCAGCGTCATAGGCGGTTCGGCGCTGCGATTGATAGGTGACCGGGCCGTCCCAGGTGAGCCCGACCGCGGCGAGGTCGGCGAGTTGCCGTGCCGCGGAACCAGCCCGCACCCGATCGAGGTCTTCGACGCGGATCAGGAAGCGCCGGCCGGTCGATCGCGCGAAAAGCCATGCGAGAAGGGCGGTCCGCAGATTGCCCAGGTGCAGATCACCGGTCGGGCTGGGGGCGAACCGGCCGGCGGGGGCGAGCGGAGGCATCGAGCCCATTCTGCCCGCGGCGAAGCCGTCAGAGGGAGTCGAGGATGCGGACGCGCTGAGCCGCGTGTTCCTCGGCGGTGATCAGCCCCTGGGCGCTCAGCGTGTCCCATTCGCGCAACCGGCCGGCGGGGTCCATCGGCGATGCAGTCGTCGTCATGGCGAGCGCGACGGAGCCGGTATGGACGGCGGACCGGCCGGTCGACCAGATTCGGGCGTGGGCGCAGCGCGTGTTATTGCCGGCGCTGCGGACCTATGGCTTCCGCGTCGAACGGGAATCGCAATCCGCGGTCCTGCTGATTCGCCGGCGCAGCGCCTGGTGGCTGCTGCCCTTCAGCGTGCTCGCATTCTGGCTCAGCCCGCAGCAGAAAGACCAAGTCTCGCTGAGCTTCTCGGCTCAGGACGCCCTGCACGGGCGCATGGCCGTCCTCGGCGAGATCCCCGCTAAGGTGCGCGCGATCCTGCTCGACCTGCCCGGCTGCAGCGAGGTCCCCGAGGGCCGCCGATCGCCCTCGCTCCACCTATGGTGTCCCGAATGTGATTCGCGGTGTCGGAGATCCGATGCCAGGTATTCGCACAGCATCGGCGGCAGGCTCTCGTCGGCGAGGAAATTCACGCGCTCGGCCGCAATGCCAGGTGGTACTCGCTTTCGGCAAGTTCGGCTGAACACGCCAGGGCCTGCTAGATGTCCTCTCGCTCGAGGTACGGGTACTCGCCCAGGATTTCGTCGATCGACTTCCCGCCGGCGACCATCTGCACGACCATCCCCACAGAGATTCGCACTCCGCGGATGCACGGCTTGCCGCCCAGTACGCCGGGGTCGACAGTGATCCGATCGAAAACGGTGGATGCCACGGGCTGAGTATAGAAGCCGGACCCCGGCTGAGCGGGTCCGTCGCAGCGGAGTGATCCTGTTACCCGATCCTCACCCGCATCCGCGGGCTGCGTTCCTCGGCTGTGGGCCCGCCCGGATGCCCTGCCCTTCGACGCCTGGTTCCTGGCCTTCTCGGCGGTGATCACGATCCGCCCGGGGCGGAACGCCGTCCCGAACTATTCAGCCCCGCCCAGCCAGCGCGGCAGGTTGTTCCGCACGAACGCATCCTCTGCCTGCAGTTCGGGTACGCGGGCGATCACGGCGCCGATGGCCTGAGCCTGTCCGGCCGACAGTTCCTCCTGTGGATCCAGACACCACGTGCCGGCGAGCAGGCCCTGATGCCGTAGCACTTCGTGCACCCCCGCGATGACGCCGTGGAAATCGTGCGCCACGTCGAACACCGCCGCGTTGGCCTCGGTGATCCAGGCGTTATGCCGGAGAGCGGCGCAGCGCGCCGTCTCATCGCCGTCGGCCGCGCGCTTGGCCAACTCCAGCAATTCGACGGCGAATCGCGTCCAGACCGCCCAGTGGCCCAGCAGCCCGCCGACGAACCGTCGCCGGACCACTCCGTGGGAGGTGTGGATGTCGAACGGCAGCAGCAGGTCCGCGACGATGTTGTCGTCATTGCCGGTGTACAGCGCCACCGCCGCACCGCGGTCGGACTCGACGACCCCCCGCACCAGCTCCAGCGTCCGGTAGCGGTTGCAGGGTGCCGCCTTCGCCCCGGCGGTGGAAGGCTGACCCGCCGGCGGCGGCCACCAGGAGCTGTCCCGCGGGCGGCCGCCCACCGCCGGCTGCAGGTAGAAGCC
>JAFIHI010000097.1 GCA_017848755.1 Nakamurella sp.
CCACCCGACCATTGAACCATCGCGCGGGTGTGCACCCGGCCGGCATGTCACCACAGGTGCAATGACGAGATGAGGCCGATGATGGTCGGCGCCAGGCCGAGGCATACGAACGCGGGCAGGAAGCACAGCACCAGTGGGGCCGTCATGGCGACACCGGCGCGCGCCGCACGCCGCTCGGCCCGCGCGCGGCCCGCAGCCCTGAGCTCCGCGGCGGTCTCCCTCGCCGCATCCGCCAGCCGCACCCCGCCGAGCGCGGAGCGGGTGGCGGCGGCGCCGAGGGAGGCCAGCGGCGCGTACCCGGCGACGGGTTGCCATGCCGTCGCCACGTCCGTCCCCAGACTCAACAAGGCACGAGTCTGGCTCAGCGCGGCGGCCGCGGTACCGGTGAGCAGCCCGGTCTCGGCCCCTGTCGCGAGCGCAGCTTCGGCCGAGCATCCACCGTCGAGGCACGCGGCGATCAGATCGAGAAAGCCTGCCAGGTCACGGGTCTCACGGTCGGTGAGCAGTTTCGGCCGATCGCGCGTCCGTGCCGCGGCGAAAGCCGTAAGTGCCGCGAGCCCCGCACTGATCGCAGCCGCCCAGACTGGCAGACCGAACAGCACGGCCGCGGCGGCGCCTCCGACGGCGACCGGGACGGTGCGGCGCCGGGCCGCGCGATCCGCCCGCGCACCGCGTTCGCTCCGCGAGTCCAGCTTCCCGGTGAGCAGCATCGCCACGGCACCCGCAGCGAGGGCGAGCGCCAGCGGGAGCATGGTCGAAGGCGCCAGCGGAAACGTCAGCGGGGCCACCGCGCTACCCACCTCGCACGATCCGATCGGCCCAGACCAGCCCGCCGCAGCTGAGCGCCACCCCGACCACCAGCAGCGCGCCGCCGACGGTGGTCGACCCGAGCACCGCGATCGGATCTGAGCCCATGCCCGTCCCGAGCAGCAGTCCGGCGATCGGCAGTGCCGCCAGCACATACCCGGAGACGGCCGGCCCGGCGACCTGCGCCGCCCGGACCCGCTCCGCCGCGGAGCGGTCGGCGATGTCATCCGCCAGCATCGAGAGCACCGACGACAGTGGAACACCCTGCCGCTGGGCCACATCCCAGCCGATGCTCAGCCGCACGGCAACGTCATCGAGAACGCCCACCGGCTCCCGCCGCACCCGACCGGCCCGCCCCCTGCCATCGGTCGGAGTGGCCGGCCGCCCCGCCGCGCCACCGCGCATCCGGCTTAACTCCTGAGAAAGCCCACGCCCCAACGGTTCTACGATCCTGGCCACCCGCTCCGGCGCGTCCCGAAGTACGGCCTGCACCGCGTCGACTGGGGCGCGACCAGCGCGCAGCTCCCGGGTCAGCGCCCGCAGGATCACCGCGGCGCCGTTCAGGTCGGCACGTTCCTGCGCGGACGCACGCGCCCTCCGGACGAGGCGCAGCGCAGTGGCCACGACCAGCACGGCGGCGAGGGCCGGTGCCACCGGCACCGAGATTGCCGCCGCGACCGCTGCCGCCACGACGCATGTCAGTGCCCGGAAAGCCCACTGCGTCCAGAACCGCGCCGGCCGCCGCGGAACCCGCAGGCGAGCGAAGCGAACTCCGGGGCCCGGACCCGCGCTACCGCCCCGCTGAGCCGCATCGCCGACCCGCTCGGCCCGCCACCGTCCCCGAGGCCCCACGGCACCCTTCCACTGCACCCTCGCCGACCCGTACCCGTGCACGCCCGGCAGGTCCGCCCCGCGCGGCCGATCCGGCCAGACCAGCAGCGCCAGCCCGAAAGCCGCACCCACCGCGACAACCCCAGTCACCATGGTGATGCCACCCCGCGCGCACCGAGCAGACCGGCAAGCAACGGGGCACCGTCCGCGGTCGGCCGCCCCTCAACGACGGCGGGCACCACCCGCGGCGCACCGCCTTCCGGCTCGGCGAGGACCGCGATGTCCGACAGCCGGCGCACACCGTGATCCCGGCGCAGGTGCAGGATCACCTGGACGGCGCTCGACAATTGCGCGTAGATCGCCGCACGGTCGACGCCGCCCATGGCCCCCAGCGCGGCTAACCGGGCGGGAACTTCCCGCGAACCGTTGGCGTGCACCGTCCCCGCGCCGCCGTCGTGCCCCGTACTCAGCGCGCCCACTAACTCGACAGCCTCGCCACCCCGAACTTCCCCGACAATCAATCGATCCGGCCGCATCCGCAACGCTTGACGCATCAGATCGCGCATGGTCACACCGCCTGCGCCCTCCACGTTCTCGGCTCGCGACACCAGCCGCACCACGTGCGGATGGGCGGGCCGCAGCTCCTCCGCATCTTCGACCGTCACGATCCGCTCCCGCGGATCGACCGCGCCGAGCAGGGCATCGAGCAGCGTGGTCTTGCCAGTGCCGGTGCCGCCGCTGATCAGGAAGGCCAGCCGCGCCTCGATCACGCGGCGGAGCACGTCGAACGTTTCCCCGGGGAACATTCCGGCCGCGTTCAGCGCAGCCAGATCGAACCGATCGTGGCGCAGGACCCGCAGCGACAGGCACGTCCCGTCGACCGACAACGGTGGCAGGACCGCATGCAGGCGCGTCCCATCGCCCAGCCGCGCGTCGACGAACGGATGCGCATCGTCCAATCGCGCGCCGGCCGCCGACGCAAGCCGCCGCGCCAGCCGTTGCACCGCTTCGTCGTCGGCGAAGACGACCCCCGTCCGCTCCCATCCGTGGCCGCGGTCGACCCGCACGTCGTCGGGCGCATTGACCACCACGTCGGTGGTCTCCGGATCCGCGAGGAGTTCCGTCAGCGGACCGCAACCGACGAGCTCCTCCTCCAGTTGCCGTATCAGCGTGAGCATTCGGGCGTCGTCCACCAACCCGTCGCTCTCCGCGCGCGCGGCCCGCGCGAGGTTCGCCGGATCCGGCGCCGATCCGTCGGCAGCCAGGCGGCGCTGCACGCGCTGGACGAATTCGGTGGGCGCCGGGGCACCCGAAAAGCCCGTCATCACGCACCGCCGGCGTACCGAAGGACGGCATTCGCCGCCCGGCCGAGCGGTCCGCGCGAGGCCACGCCGGCGCACCGGCCGGCTTCCAACGCCTTGTCGAGAGCGGGCTGCGGACGCATCGCGGCGACGAGCGGCAGTTGTAGGGCCGCGGCGATATCCCGCGCGCCGATGCCGCCCGGCGACGGTCCCCGGACGACCAGCGCCATCGCAGCACCCAGATCGGCGAGCCGCGGGACGACCCGTGCCGCCGCGTAGCAGCCGCGCACATCAGCCGGCGTCACCAGCACCGTCACGTCCGCGCCGGCCACCACATCACCGACCGCCGCCAGCCGCGCCCGCGGCAGATCGACAACGGCCAGACCGCCGGCCCGGCTCACCGCGTCCAGAACCGTTGCGGCAGCGGCTACGTCGGCGTCATCGGCTACGCCGGCTCCGTCGTCCGCGGCGGCAGCTCTGGCATCGGTAGGGCCGTCACGCCGGTAGGTGAGCACGGCTACATCGGTGCCCTTGCCCGCGACCAACGGCAGTCCGCGGAACAGCGAGTCGGCAGGGAAACTGCCGTGCGAGGCGGAGATGTCGCCCCACCGTGCGCCGGGCGCGTCCTCCATTCCGAGCCCGACATCCAGCCCCGCTCCGTACGGGTCCAGATCGCACAGCAGCACTGGGCGGTCCGCCCACCGGGCGGCCACCGCGATCGCGATCGCAAGCACGGTCGCTCCCGCACCGCCGCACGCGCCGACCACGGCGATCACACGGCCGTCGCCGTGCCCGCGGCCTTCCGCACCGGCATCCGCCAGGACGCGGACGAGCTCCGCCTCGGAGACATCCGGTCCGAGGACCTGCCGCACGCCCAGCCGAACGCACGCCGACCATTGGTCGGCGGCCATGGGTCGCGTCGTCACCACGGTGATACCGTCGCGGCGGGGCAAGCGCGCCGCGAGCACCTCGTCGAGCCGGGCGGCGTCCACGATCACGGCCGGCGCCGCCCGCCAGGCTCCGGCGACCTGCACGGACTGCGATCGATCGACGGCGACATCGGCGGCCGCAGCCGCCCGTTCCACCTGCGCCCACAGCGCCGAATCGCTCGTCACCACCAACGGTGCCGCGGGCATGTCTCCCCCTCCCTTCGGGCGCGCTCGAACGACCGGGTAAGGCGCGCACGCGCGAACATCGTCATCAACGGCCGGTCGACGCCGACGCCGCGCACCCATCACTCGATCGCAGCAGCGCGGCGAACGCCACGCCAACCGCGCACATGTGGATGAAAATCGGTCAGGGGGACAACCCACCGGACGCGCGCACCAGCCGCCGCCCGACCGCCGTCACCGACGCGAGCGAGAACACGGAATGCGCAGATAGATGCGGCCCCCGCCAGGGGGGAGGGCGGGGGCCGCGCGGTTCGGCTCCGGGGGGTTGAGTCGAACCAAAGAGCCGGTCCCCGGGGGGTGGAAACCGACGTATCCACTGTAGCGCCCGGCCGACGCTCCGTCACGCTTTACGTGGTCACCACGCCCAATACGTCCGAACTGTTCCACGCTGATCACTCAACCGGCGGCACGCGGGGATCACCCTCAGCGGTTCTGGATCGGTTCCGTACGAATCACCGCCGAAAGCACTTGCGGTCGGCTGCTTTCCGGGCCAAACTGGCGAGTAAGGACCTCTGATCGGCCAGGGGCGATGCGGAAGAGAAGCAACGCCCACCCCGACTCAGAGCGTCCGACGTGGACCCCAGAGTACCCACTCACCGCTCCAACCGCGTAGGGACGTCGTGAGGGCGATTCACGAGACTCGTGTAGCCCGAATGAGTATCGACGAATGACGGTGCAGCATTGGTAACCGGTCAGCCCACGTCAGGCG
>JAFIHI010000098.1 GCA_017848755.1 Nakamurella sp.
CGCGGCCGACGCCGGCCGCGGAGCCGTCGAGGAGGATCCCCTCGCCGTCGATCCACCAGCCCACGCGGATCGCACCCACCCCGTCGCCGTCGACCGCGCCGCCCGCGAACTCCGTCGACAGGGCCGCACGTGTCTCCTCGTCGGCGGGCCCGACGGCCAGGTCCGGAACCAGACGCACCTCCCGGTCACCGAGATCGGCGCGCATCGCCAGGTCGAGGCAGCGGACCGCGCCGGGTACGTCCCGTAGCGGGCACGCACCGTATGCGGTGCGGCCCAGGTCGGCCGCACCGCCGACCACCGTGAACCGATACTCCTCGGACGCCAGCGGCAGGTCCAGCACGTCGGCGGTGAGGCGTGGATCGGCGCCTCCCGCAACAAGTTTCGCGGGATCGAGGACCTGGGCGAGCATGGGGTCGTCGAGCACGGCGGCATCGTCGGCAGCGACCACGGCGCCCGTGAGCGCCCGCACGTACTCCGGCAGCTCATCGGCCGGTGCCCGGTCCAGTGCGCCGACCAGCGCGGCAGTCAGACCCGCCACGCGCCACGGCGCAACGGTGCGCGCGGGGTCGGCCCAGCGGCGCAGGAAATCCTCGGGATCGGCGGCGGCATCGGCCACCGTCCGCGGCACGCCGATGTCCTCGCAGACGTCGGCCGACAGGTCCACCGGGATCTCGTCGTACAGGCCGGTCAGTTCTGTCGATCCGGGGGCGCGCCATCGCCGGAGCGGCGATCCGTCTATGACGGCGTAGCGAGCTAACCACCACGCGGAATATGACGGTCCAAACGCCGTCCGTCGCAGCGCATCCCGCGTCGACTGCCGACCGGTGATCAATTCGATGGCGCGCGGCCAGGCCGCATCTGCCACGAGATCCAAATCGGTGATGGCCGTGTGCGTCTCACCGTCCGCGCCCGAGTCCGCACCATCGCCGGCGCCGTAGTCCGAGACACCGAGCGCCTCACCCGCCTGTTCCCACCAGAGGTCGACGTCCGGCAGGTCGACGTCGCCGCCGGGCGGCACGGTGAACCGAAGCAGTCCGAAACCGGTTCGTACGCCGAGCGTTTCGAGGAGTTCGGCACCGTACTCCGTCACCCATCGGGGCGCCACGGTCGGCACCTCCGCGTCGCTCGCCAGGACCGATGCCAGCGGCGCTCCCGGCAGCAGCAGGTTCCGCGCCGGCCACGGCTCGCCGTCCTCGTCCGTGAGCAGGGTGTCCGACAGGTCGGTGCCCGCTGCAGATTCGGCGGCACCGGGCCCGGCCTCGCGGAGCAGATCCAGGGCGAGCGACGCGAACGCCGCGAGGTCGTCGGGATCCGGTTCGTCGCTCAGGCCGGAGTCGAGATCGGTGAGCCGGCGCCGGATTTCGCGGGTCAGGTTCGGGTCGGCGAGGATCGCCGCGGCGTCAGCGCTACGGGCGCCGAGCCTGCGCAGCAGCGGGTGATCCGCCCCCGGGGCTGCGAGCCGGAGCCCGGGCACCAGGCGAGCCGCCCGCGCGGGCCAAGAGGTTCGAACCGCGGCCGAATCGGCCTCGCCTGTGCTGGCGCCGGTATCGATGCCAGCGGGCATCGAATCGGCCGCGTCGCCGAGCCCCGACACAGCACTAGACACAGCGCCGGACACAGCACTAGACGCAGCGCCCGCCGGCGCCGTAGAAGGCAGCAGCACACCGCGCGGCCCGACGATCGTCCCGCCCCCGGATGCAGGCACCGGGAGATCCGCGAGATCGTCGGCGGGCACGTCGACGAGCCCGTCATAGACGGTGCGCCAGAACGCGGCGGGCCGATCCAGCTGCGCGAGGGCCTGCGTCAGATGCGCCATGGGCGCCTCGCGCACCCCGAGCTGCCGCAAGCGTTCGACGTCCGCTGCCCGGGCGGGCCAGTCGATGAGGCCGGACAGCGCCTCCGACGCGCATGCCGCCGCCGCGCCACGAACCCCGGAGACGAGCACCGCATCGGTGGGCCGCAGGGCGAAACCGCTTGCGCCGGGCAGGAAGTCAGCGTGTTCCAGACTCGTCGTCAGCGCGTCGCGGAGGGCGGCGTCGAATTCTCCGAGCGGGAAAGCCACCGGAGGCAGCAGCGCGATCCGGTCGCCGGCCGGCGCACCCCGCACCAGATCAACGTAAGCTGAGGCCGCCTGCGCGATGAGATAGTCGGTCAATGGGCTCGCCGCGATCCGGCCGCGGCTCTCGTCGACGGGGGCGGTGATCACCAGTCGGGCGGGCATTGCGATCGCCTCATCCGTCGGGGTCGGCGCCCCGACCAGCGACCGCGTCATGTCCGCCGGGTGCCCGTGCGCATCGAGCGGCACGATCCAGGCGAGACGCCACATCGTGCGCCGACGCTCCTCGATCGGGCGATCGGCGAGCAGGTCGGCCGGGATCGCGCCGTCGCGCCGCAGGACCCGGAATGCTGTTTCTTCGCTCGCCGCCTCGGCGGCCGGCTCCCCCGCCGGCGCCTCAGCCCTCGGCCCAATATGTTCCCGATCGGCCGAGTCACCCGCTGCTGGCGGACCGGAGACAGGCACGGGGATGACGGTGATCGACTCGATACCCGTGTCGCTCGCCTGCGCCCGTTCCACGCGCAGGCCCGGGACCGTGACGGCGACCAGATCCGGCAGCGCCCATAGCAGGTCCATCGCGAGCTGCTGCGTGAGTTCAGCGGCGAGTGCCGCGGCATCGATCGCCGCGCGCAGCGGCAGACGCACCTCGGTGGCATACCCCGTGGGCGGGCCGGCAATTCCATCATCGGCCTCGCGCGCGGCCACCGGCACCGGCCACGGCAGTCGCAGCGCCGGGAGCTCACCGTGGCGCTGACGCAGCTCTTCGTCGAGCCGCGGATCGCCGAGTTCGGTGACGACACGGTGTGTTTCGGCCACGGAGAAGCGCACGGCCCCGGTCGTGGAAACGATCAACGGCTCGTCGGTCAGCGCGCGCACGGCGGTGAAGCCGACGCCGAAATGGCCGACGGATGCTTCGCCCCGTTTCGCGGATGCCCGCAGCGAGGCCAGGGCGGCGACACCCGCGGCGTTCAACGGCGCACCGTTGTTGGCCACGCGCAGTTCGCGGCCCACCATCGAGATCGCGATCTCGCCCGGGACGCCGGCGGCGCGAGCCGCATCCGCGCCGTTCGCGGCGAGTTCCGCGATCACGCGCCCGCGGTACCCGATCGACAGCAACTCCTCGGCATTCGCGTCCTCGCGGAATCGCGCCGGTGCGGCCGACCACGTGGTCAGGACGGCCGCGCGCAGGTCGGCCGTTCGGAACGGGTCATCGCCGGGCGCCCCCACGGCGGGGTCGCCCGCAGGCACCGTGCCCGTCGACGGCCGGGATCCCCGCGTGCTCCGGGTCAGTGTGCGACCTCGCCGCGCTCCGGCCCATCCGCGACCGCGTCGCCCTCGGCGCGAACATCGTCGTCGGCGATACCACCGCTTTCGAAGGGGCCTTCGCCCTCGGCGCGAACATCGTCATCGAAGAGATCGGCACTACCGGACGGGCCAGCGCCACCGGCGCGAACAGCGTCATCCACGAAAGCAGCGTCATCCACGAAAACGCCGTCATCGCCCGGCATCTCGGCGGTGTCCGCCACAGATGCGTCCGCCACGGATGCATCCAGCTCTGCCGACCGCTGATGCACCTCGAGGCGCAGTTCGTCGACAACGGCGTCCGCAGCCTGCGCCGCGCGGGGACGGAACGCCGACTCCGAGTGCGCGCCGCAGCCGTAGCGCACGTCGACGACCCTGCCGTCCGCGGGCGAGAACTCGTTGGCGCACACGCCGAATCCGGCGCCGAGCGAGCCCGCCAGTGGCACGAAGAACGCGCAGGTCGCGCAGTGCCCCGGCGCATGTTTCGCCATCTCATCCTCCGGGCCGAACGCGCCCTCGTGCCACCGGGCCGCCGCGAGAGCGCGCCCCTCGCGGGAGAGCACCCGCACCCGGCCCACGCCGACCTCATGCGCGAGGTCCTCGACGGCGGGATCGTCCGATTCGAGATAGGCCGGCACGATCCGCGCATCGTCCGGCGCGGGCGGAAGCAGGTCGCCGACGCCGAGATCACCGGAGCGCACCCGCTGCTTCCATGGCACCCAGGCGGGGGCGAGCAGCGCGTCCGGCCCCGGCAGCAGCACGACCTCGCTGACCGTGGGACGCGCCGGATCGACGACGGCGAGCGTCACCGACCACTGCCACCCTCGGTAACCCTCCAGATTGGCCGCGAACCGGACCGTCACCACTCCCTGGGAATCCTGCGGATCGACCACGACATCGACCAACTCGCCGACCAACCCAGCACCGCCGGCCTCCAACGTCGCCTCGCGCAGCGCGATCCTGCGTGCGTCCTCCGACAGCATCCCCTCCAACGGTGCTGCCTCCGACAGCGCCGACTCCTGCAGGGCCTCCTCCGTCATCACTCCGCCGGATGGCGACGCGTCGCCGCCCGGCGCCGTAGCGGCGGCTCGGTCGGACTCCCCGGTTTTCGCGCGGTTGGCCACCGCACCATCATGCCGCACGCCGTGACACCGGAAAATCCACCGCACGTCAAGACCGGCCCTTCACGATCGCGCTGCGTGCGGCAGGATGATTCATATGACCCGCCAGTCGCCGGATCCGCGCAACGCCGCGGACGCGCAGCACACCACTGCGCTGCCCCGGCGACCCGCGGCCGACGGCGATTCGACTCCGGGACGTAACAGCGAGTATGACGATGACGCTGATCGGCGACCGCACTCCGCGTCCGACCGCAATGCTCCTGCCCAGCCGATCTACCAGGAGACGACGGTCCTGCGTCGCCCGGACGCCCTGGCCCCGCGGTCGAACGTGCCGGGGTCCGGTCGGGCGGCACCCGGAGCCTGGCCCGATTCGCGGGCCGATGCGGCTGCCAACTCCGCCGCTGCACGCAACTACCGAGAAACCGCCGGCGGCTTGGGTGCCGGTACCGATCGCGGCGGCCGGGAGACGCGACGCCGCGCGCGAGACGGCTCGCACCTGCCGCCATACGCAGGCCCCGCGTACCC
>JAFIHI010000099.1 GCA_017848755.1 Nakamurella sp.
AGAGTCTGCGCGGTCTGGATATCGACGGCTCGCCGCTGGTCGCGCTCGGAGCGATCCGCCTTTACCGCACCTTGATCGCAGCGGGGCACAGAGCACATGCGTGCAGCGGATCATGAGGAATGAGAACACCAGCGGACCCATGATCGGAGTACGTGATGAACGGAAGAGGCCACGTCAGGTACATGGTTGTCGGCGGAATCGGCGCGGCAATCGCACTGTGGGTCCTGCGAATCCCTCTGTCGGGCGCTTTACCCCTCGCCTTCCTCCTCGTCTGCGGCGTCATGATGTTCGTCATGATGCGAGCGATGGACCACTCGAGTCACGAGGAGGCGGCTCCTCAAGATCGACCCACGGAATTTCCGGGCAAAGACGGGTCGAACAAAGCGACGACGCAGGCGGACGCAGCGGCCGTTGCCCCATCCCAGGACCAGATCGCCCTCATTGACCGGCAGTACCGGGACTGACTGGGTGTGGAGCCGGACGCGTCCTACCCAGCTCCGGGGATGTGATGTCGAACGGGCATCCCACGTCGGTGGATGCAGGACGCGAGCCGGCGGCGGCCGGTTGGCTACATCGCTGCGAAGTGCTAGACCGCTGCCCGAGACGTGCGCCTTCGGTTATGGCGTCAGTTCCGATTCGGCTGTGCGTAGGGTGCGGGAGAGTGCGGAACTGCCGAGGTCAGTTCCAGATACGCGAGTTCGATCGCACTAAGGTCCATGCCGCGTACGCCGAGATGGGTGCCGCACCAGTCAGCAGGGCAATGGCCAGCCGTGCTCGGGCCGAAAGTCCTCGGGAGGCAATAAGTCCATTCACCGCACCAGTGACGGCAACAGCGGCCACGACGCCCGTGGCCAATTGGTGACCGGTCCGCTCGATGTCGCGAATCGCTCGGTCAAGTTCGGCGGCGTGACGCCGCTCAGACTGCTCGCGCAACTCCGCTGAGGCCGCGAGGCTCCTGACAAGCTGAGGGAACTCACCCGCATACTCGAGGGCGTCTGTGATCAGTAGAGCGGTCTTCTGTGCCACTCTCGCAGGTGACCACTCGCTGGCAATGAGTCGTTCAGCGAAGGGCGTCACGACATCACCCATGTGGAAGTCTGGGTCGAGTTGAACACCAAGCCCCTCGACCATGACGAGCATCTTGAAGAGCAGAACCAGTTGGTTTGGCACGGCAATGTGGTGGGCGCGCACGATGTCGAGGACACTCGTGACGAGGGGCCCGATCGCCAGCTCTCCGATGGGCAGTCCGCGATACTTGGCAAGGAGGATTTCCAGGTCCGCCCGTAGTGCGGCAGGATCGGCTCCGTTCGAATGTGGGTCTAGCGCGAGCAGGGCCCGTGCCATCCGTTGGGCATCGGACCGAGACGCGGCGAGAAGCACCGACGCGAGCTGCCCCCGCAGTTGGTCATTGAGTTCGCCGACCATGCCGAAGTCGATCAGCGCAACGCGGCCGTCGGGCTCGATGAAGAGATTGCCCGGGTGCGGGTCCGCGTGGAAGAACCCATCGATGAAGATCATCTGGCACACGACTTCGGTCGCCGATACCGCCAGTGCGCGCTTGTCGATGCCCGCGGCGTCCAGCGCATCGATGTCCGTGACCTTGATGCCGGTCACGCGTTCCAGCGTCAGCATCCGCGAAGTCGTGCCGCCCCAGTAGACACGGGGAATGCGCACGGCCGGGTTCTGGGCGAAATTCGCGGCAAACCGCTCCGCATTGCGCGCTTCCCTCTCATAGTCGAGTTCTCCGCGCAAAGTCTCGGAGAACTCGTTGACGAGGCCCACGACGTCATAGTCGGCCAACGCATCCCACCGTGCACTCGCGCGCGCGGCAACTTCCTTGAGGATCTCCAGATCCTCGTTAACCGTCTCGACTGCTCCCGGCCGACGCACCTTCACGACGACTCTGGTGCCATCGATGAGGATGGCGCCGTGTACCTGGCCAATGGAGGCACTCGCGAGCGGCTCGGCGTCAAGCTCCGCGAAGATGCTGTGAGGGTCCCCCGACAGTTCGGCCGCGACGATCTGGAGGATCTCAGAACTTGGGACGGCCGGCGCAGCGTCTTGGAGCCGACTCAGCGCGACCAGATACTCGGGAGGCAGGAGATCAGGGCGAGTTGACAGTATCTGTCCCAACTTCACAAAGGTCGGCCCCAACTCCTCGAGAGCCAGCCGCAGATGATCCGCGCGCGTGTACGGCTCGGGCTGCCGCTTGTGACCGAAGAGTCCGTGATGGAACGGCGCCCACGTGGGGTGTGCCGGGTCCGTGACCAGGAAGGCCAAGCCGTGTCGAGACATCGTCTCGGTTACCTCGCGGTAGCGCCTGCGATGCCCGCTCATCACCCTCTCCCGATTGGCAGCTGTGCGATCGACGGCAGCCAGACTCCTGCAACAGTGAGAGGCCGTCGCCCCGGCTGCCCAAGGCAAGGTCCACAACCCAGCGCTTGACCTCGTCGAGTGGATCCCTGGCGCGCCATCGGCGCGAAGGTCCATGCACATCGACGTCCGGGAGGCCACGACACGTCTCCAGACTGCCCCATGGCGGCCGAATTTCTGACCCATCTCGGCAGTTGTCGTACGTTCATGACGGAATCTTGACTCGCCGTCCCCCGAGCCGATCGACGAATCTCTCGGGCGTCGGCTACAAAGTCTGGGACGGCACCCCAGGTGCGGCGGGCTCCAGAGCGCACGAGGTCATTCCCCGCAGCCGTATGCGCAGGGCGAATGCGAGCAGGACCAGCGACACGACGGCCAGATAAGGCTGTACGGGCGCGAACCAGGCCATCGAGCCACTGATCCCGATGGCGAGTACCACGAGCTTGTTGCACATCGGGCAGCCGACCGCGAGGAAGGTGCCCACGACGCCGATACCCCCGAGTCGGGTTGCGCGCGGCGACTCGGGAACGGGCGTGATGGCGGGATCGTTGACGTAGGTGGCGGCCAGGAGTCCGCTGAGGATGGCGGTGACCGCGAGGACCGGGTAGGACCACCACGTCACGTCCATCGCCCGGGTGAACCAGGGATTGGGCAGCATGTCTGTCGGGATCGCGATCACTACGGCGGTCACGGCCGTGACGACGGCGGCCGTGAGCCAGCGCCTGGCTGGCCAGGTGGCGATCATGCGTAGCGACATCACAGGGAGGATCCTCTCGTGGCTCTCACGCGCAGATGACCCGGGGAGCAGGCCGGTAGGTGGTCGTCGTTGTCTCGCTGCGGACGACCTCGCGGTCGCTGATGAAGCGGCGCTCGACGTCGATCGTGAACCCGGACGATCCCTCCTGACCCAGGCAGGAGGCGGACGGGTCAGCGACGGTGGCGTAGGGCACGACGTCACGCTTGGGTCCGAAGACCGCCTTGACCTTGTCGAACTGCCGGGTGCCCCAGAACTCCACCGTGACGCTGGTGTTGGTGGTGCGGGCGGTGATGAGCACCGCGTTCGGTGAGGAGTTCTTGAACTTCATGTCGAACACTCCCCAGGCGACCGTGGCCTCCAGGCCCGGTGCATAGCGGGGGATGTAGATGGAGTGCGCCTGCACCTGCACGGCTTCCATGCCGGCGAAGTACGCCGCCGTCCACACCGCAGTCGTCGCCGTGGAGACCCCTCCCCCGAGATCCTCGCGGAACACGCCACCGGGCCCGATGACGAAGCCCTCTGTGTAGCCGTTCTCGGGCGTGCGTTCCTTGATGGTGTCGTTCATGGAGAACACGTCGCCGGGCATCAGGACGGTCCCGTCGACGTAGCGCGCGGCTTGCCCGATGTTCTGCACCCGGTAGGCCGCATACGGGAAGTCCTGGGTGAACGAGGAGATCCGTTCGGTGATGCCCAGCTGGGAAGCCCGTTCGTCGGTGAGGACCGGAGCCAGGGGAACGCCCGGGACCGACACCGCCCCCGACTGCGGGTAGGCGACGGCAGCGGTTGCCACGGCGTTGGCCACGTCCTCGGCGGCGATCGTGCGGCCGTCACGAGCCCGGATGATCACCGGTCGCCCGTCCCGAATGCGAAATCCCGCATCGCGCGGCGGATCCTGCAACTCCGGGAACCTCGCCAGGAGACGTGTTCGCAACCGGACGCCGTCGACACGCGGCTGCAGCGAACCGTTCGACACGGTGAACGCCAGGGATCGAGCGAGGACCCGTCGCGGAATGGGAATGCTGACGTCATCGCGCTGAAGCATCAGTCCGCGGTCGAGCAGGACCGTGGCGCTGGCCACTGCCCTGTCCGCGGCCTCGTCGGAGACCGACGGTGTCGCCTTGACGGCCTGCACCTCGACGTCTCCCTGTTGGAGCTCGACGGCCGTGCGGATGGCAAGCGCTGTGCCGGCTGTATCGACGATCCAACCGACGGCTCCGGGCTCGCGGACGAGCTGAGCGCGACGCACCTGGATCACGGGCTCACGCGGGCTCGACGGCAGGCCCGCGGTGCTCGCCTCGATCTGCGCCGTCAACTGCGCGGTATTCACCGTCAGAGGGCTCGATGCGATCGCGGGTACCGTCAGCCAGCCCCACACGCTTGTCGGGTACCAGCCGGGTGAGTGAATGTCACGGATCGCCGCCTCAGGATCGAGTGCGAAACCTGCCTTGGCCGGTGTCAGGACCGTGCTCCAGCCGTCCGGGCCGTGGATGCGCAGCGGGCGGTCCAGCCGCGCATTCACCGCCTCCCTCGCCCGGGCCAACGCCTCTTCCCGGGTCAGTCCGCCGACGGGCACACCATCGATACTCGCGATCCGGGGCAGCCGCTTATCGGCGTACGCGACGAAGGCCGCGTACCCGCCCGCGACAAGCGCCCCCGCGCCCAGGATCGCCGCCCCCAGAAGCCAGCGCCCGCGAGACCGCGTGGCGGCTTCCTCGGGCGGCACAGGGTGCGTCGGTGGGGTTTCCATCGCGGGGCGCTCCTCCTCGAGTCCAGTTCCGGCTGGGTGTCAGACCATGCTCGGCGCTGACCCGGGCCTGTGCAGGCTGCGCCGGGCATCTTGATCGGAACTTCACGAAGACAGGTCGGTCATGCGGGTGGAGCGAGAGGTTGCCACGGCGACAACGACCGCTGCCCCGACCGCGGCAATGCCCAGCCAGGCGAGGGACGAGGCCAGCGGAGCCCACTGGTCCAGGCCGGAGGTGACGGATGCATCGATGAGCATGCGCATGCCCCCGTAGCCGGGCAGCGTCTGAGCCCACGCCTCCGGTTCGGCGCGCAGCATGGGACTCTGGCTCAGCCCGAGGTCCACGAACGGGATGAGGAATGCCAGGAGGATGGCCGCGACGCGCCCCACGAGTGGGGCGACGACCATCCCGGCGAACGCATACGTGACGGCCACCAACAGGCTCGCCAGACCGTATGCCCACCAGTTCGCGGGTGTGAACACCAGTGCGGTCACCAGCAGGGAGGCGGCCGTTGCGATGGCGGCCGCCAGCACCGCAGTACTCATGCGGGCGGCTATGACCGACCGTCGGGGCAGGCCCGCCTGCGTGAGTCGCCGATCGGCGCGCCGCGAGTCCAGCACGATGAACGCGCCGGAGAGCATGGCCAGGGCGGCGATGCCGCTGACCGCCATCGTTCCGGCGTGCAGATCGGCGGGATCGACGATCACCGTGACCGTGCGCCCCTCATCGACGGCGGTGACCGGCATGCGACCGGGCGGCGTGATCGCGTCGGACAGCAGCACGAAGACCGCCGGAACGAGCACCAGCAGCAGCCACAGCACGCGCACACGAGCCCAGTCGCGTACGGCCGCCGTCAGTGCCGCCGCTGTCGGCGGCATCGTCCGGACCCGGCCCGGGAGTGCTGTGCCCGTGCGGCCTTCGGCTGGCGGTGCCACGGTGGACGCTGCCGTCTGGATAGCGGGTCCGTGCCGCAACCAGCGCCGGGGTCGTCGGCCACTGAGCGACAGCAACCACACTGCCGCAGCGATGGCGACCGCCGTCCACCCCACCGCCCATGCGAGCTCGGTGCCCAGTACCTCGTGGCCGGGGGACTGTCCCGTCATCCACAGCGACAGGTAGTGAGTCGGCAGGAAGCGGGTGCCGGACCGCGCCGAGCCGGTCAGTGCCGGACCGAAGAACACGTCGATGATCCATACGAACAGCACCGCGATGACACCGTTGACCGGATCAGGCAGCAGCACCGCGATGAGCGCACCGATAGCGGCGTAGACCAGGGCGAACATGATCGCGCCGAGCACGGCCCGTCCGGGGTTGTCGATCCCGCTGCGCAGCGCGAGCGCGGCCACGGCCGCCGCCGCGGCGACAGCGGCTACGAGCAGCCCCGTGACGGAACGGGCCATTACGAGAGTTCTACGGGGAAGGCCGCTGATCAGCAGGCGACGATCGGGTGCTCGGTTGCCGGCGACGAGGAAGTACATGCCGACGGCGGACACGAACCCGGCCGCCCAGCCCGCGGTGACGGTTGCCACGGCCGCGGCATTGCCGCCCAAGCGAGAGGCGGCGTCGCCCAAGCTTCCGGCCGCCACGACGACGAAGGTGGCCGGCACCAGGACGAGGACCAGCACGTTGACGCCGTTGCGTGCGTAGTCGGCCGCGAAGCGGCGGGCGACGAGGCCGACGGCGCTCATCACGGCACCGCGAGGCCGTCTCGAAGTGTGATGAGCCGATCGAAGCGTGACTGGTCGGCCGCGAAGTGGCTAACGATCAAGACAGCGCACCCGCTGCGCCGGCGGTCGGCGACGATGTCCCAGAACCGCAGGTAGGTATCCCAGTCGAAGCCGGCGTAAGGCTCGTCGAGCAGCAGGACCGGTGGATCAGGAAGGAGAGCGAGGGCCAAGTTCAGCTTGGCCAGCGTTCCGCCGGACAGTTCCGCGACGCGGGCGTCCGCGTAGCGGGGGAAGTCCAACTCGTCGTACAGGGCGTCGCGAGATGCCGTCGCCTGCGCGCCGGTGATCCGGTAGGCGGCCGCGAACAACTCGAAGTGCTCGTTGCACGTCAGGCGCGGGTACAACTGAGCCACTTGGGGGCAGTAGCCGAGCGGACCGGTCCGGGTGACGGTGCCCGCGTCCGGGTGAAGGTCGCCAATCAGGATGCGCAGCATCGTGGTCTTCCCCGAGCCGTTCTCTCCGACCAGCCCGACCACCTCACCTGCGGCCAGTGACACGGATGCCCCGCGAAGGACCTCGCGCGTTCGGCGACGGGGCCACACCCCCCGCCGATACGCCTGGTGCAGGCCGGTGCCCGTCAGCAGTGCCCCGGTGAGCGCACTCGGGTCTGCATTCGGATTGGCACTCATGGCCCCTCCCGTGCTGGGTCCTATGTCAGCTCCGGCTGCGTGCGGCCGCGGAAGCGGCGCAGGCGCAGGCTGTTGGAGACGACGAAGACGCTGGAGAACGCCATTGCAGCGCCGGCCACGATGGGGTTGAGCAGTCCGGCCATGGCCAGTGGGATGGCGGCGACGTTGTAGGCAAACGCCCAGAACAGGTTGCCCTTGATCGTGCGAAGCGTCCGCCGCGACAGCGAGATGGCATCCGGGGCTGCCCGCAGGTCGCCGCTGACAAGGGTGAGATCGCTGGCCTCGATGGCGACGTCGGTGCCGGTCCCCATCGCGATGCCCAGATCGGACTGGGCCAGTGCGGCAGCGTCGTTGACGCCGTCGCCGACCATCGCGACGACACGGCCCTCGCCTTGAAGTCGTTGCACCACCTCGACCTTGTCCCACGGCAGCACGTCAGAGATGACTTCGTCGACGCCGATCTCGGCTGCGACGGCTCGCGCGGCTCGTTCGTTGTCGCCGGTGAGGAGCACAGGGGTGAGACCGAGTGCTCGCAGTTCGGCGACGGCGCGGGCGCTGGTCGGCTTCACTGTGTCCGCAACGACCACCAGTCCGCGCACGGCGCCATCCCAGCCGACAGCAATCGGTGTACGCCCTAGGTCTTGCGCGGCGGTGAGCGCGTCGGCGAGGTCGTCGGGCAGCGATGAGCCCGACTCCGCCAGCCAGGTGGCGCGCCCAGCGGAGACGGCGACAGTGTCGATCGTGCCGGTCACGCCACGTCCGGCGCTCGAGGTGAACTCGATGACGGGCTTCAGTGTCCCAAAGCGGTCCCGGCCGGCTTGAGCGATGGCCTGCGCGATGGGGTGCTCGGAGGCGTCCTCCACCGCGGCGGCCAGTCCCAGCAACTCGTCGGCATCCTGACCCGTCGCGGGCACGACGTCCACGACGGTCATCTTCCCTGTGGTCACCGTGCCGGTCTTGTCCATCACGATGGTGTCCACCCGCCGGGTCGACTCCAGCACCTGAGGCCCCTTGACGAGAATGCCCAACTGAGCCGCGCGGCCCGTGCCGACCAGCAGAGCCGTGGGCGTGGCCAGTCCCAGCGCGCATGGGCACGCGATGATCAGGACGGCGACCGCTGCCGTGAAGGCGAACTCAGGACCGGCCCCCGCAAGCAGCCAGCCGATCAACGTCACCAGGGATAGAGCCACGACGATGGGGACGAACACGGCTGAGACACGGTCGGCAAGCCGTTGGACAGGCGCCTTGCCGTTCTGGGCGGCGGACACGAGCTCAGCCATCTGTGCCAACTGCGTGTCCGCACCCACGCGCGTCGCTCGGACGACAAGCCGGCCAGAGGCATTCACGGTGGCACCGACGACCGGGTCCCCGACTCCTACTTCGACGGGGACGGGTTCCCCCGTGAGCATGCTGGTGTCCACTGCGGACATTCCCTCGACCACGATGCCGTCGGTCGCAACCTTCTCCCCGGGCCGCACGACGAACAGGTCGTCGACGCCGAGTTCGGCGATGGGTCGTCGCACCTCGACACCGTCGCGCAGCAGGGCCACATCCTTTGCTCCCATGCCCAGCAGGGCGCGC
>JAFIHI010000100.1 GCA_017848755.1 Nakamurella sp.
CCGACATTTCGCACCGCTCGGCGAAAGGAGGGCAGTATCGCGCCCGGCCCGCATTTCCGCGAGGATGACGGCATGACCGGCACTCGTCATACGCACACCGTCACCAACCAGGCAGCGCCGCGAGTTGACATCGACGAGTACTCCGCCAATGTCGCCCTCGTCGATGCGGTGCGCACGTTCGCTCCGCACGCGGATCTCACTGAGCTGGAGCGGATCGGCCGGCTCGTCGGCAGCGCGGATTTCCAGCATGACGCCGATCTGGCGAACACGATCACCCCGGAGTTGCAGACGCACGACCGATGGGGCAACCGGATCGATCACGTAGCGTTCCACCCGGCGTACCACCGCATCATGCGCGACGATCTCGCGGCCGGATCGCATTCCCTCGCCTGGACCGCTCCCGGGCCCGGGGCGAACGTGGAGCGGGCGGCGCGGTTCATGCTGTTCGCGCAGATCGAGCCAGGGCATTCGTGTCCCGTCTCGATGACGCATGCGGTGGTCGCTTCGCTGAAAGGCACGCCGCACGAAGCGTTTTGGGTGCCACGAGCGATGTCGACTGACTACGACCCACGCCTGATCGACCCGGCGGAGAAGTCCGCGGTGACGTTCGGCATGGCGATGACGGAGAAACAGGGCGGCTCGGACGTCCGGGCGAACACCACGCGGGCGATCCCGGACGGCGGGTCCTACCTGATCACCGGGCACAAGTGGTTCTGCTCGGCGCCGCAGTCGGATGCGTTCCTGGTGCTCGCCCTGCTGCCCGAGGGGGTGAGCTGTTTCCTGGTGCCGCGCGTGCTGCCGGGCGGCGAGCGGAACCCGTTCCTCATCCAGCGGCTGAAGGACAAGCCCGGCAACCGCGCGAACGCCTCCAGCGAGATCGAGTTGGACGGCACCCCCGGGCAGTTGGTCGGCGAGCCCGGGCGCGGCGTGCGCACCATCATCGAGATGGTGAACCGGACCCGGCTGGACTGCATCCTCGGCACGACAGCCGGTATGCGCCAAGCCGTCTCGGAGGCGGCGTGGCACGCACGCGGTCGGGCCGCGTTCGGCGCCGCGCTCATCGATCAGCCGCTGATGCGGGCGGTGCTGGCGGACCTGCAACTCGAGGCGGAGGCCGCGACCTGGACCGCCGCACACATCGCCGCCGCCTATGACCGCGACGACCCTGAGGCCGACGGTGATGCCGCCGACTTCCGCCGCATCGCCACGGCGGTGGCCAAGTACTGGATCTGCAAGCGCGGGCCGGAGCACGCCTACGAGGCGATGGAATGCCTGGGCGGCAACGGTTATACCGAAACCTTCCCGCTCGCGCGCCGTTATCGGGAACAGCCAGTGCTGGCCGTGTGGGAGGGATCCGGGAACGTCATCGCGCTCGACGTGCTCCGGGCGCTGGCGCGCGATCCCGCTAGCGGCAAGGCCCTGCTTGCCCAACTGGAGGCCGGGCGCGGCCGCACGGCAGCGTTCGACACGGCCTTCGACCGGCTCGCCGCCGACATGGACGACGCCGCACGGGCTTTCGCTTCCGGCGAGGCGGACGATCTTGCCCGGCTGCAACGGCGCGGCCGGGTGCTGGTCGAGCGGATGGCGCTGTTGTTGCAGGCCTCGATCCTCTTCGAGCACGCCCCGTCCGGCATCGCCGAGTCGTTCGTGGCGGCCCGCCTCAGCCCCGACCGCGGCCGCGAGTACGGCGCCCTGCCGGACAGCATCGATGCGGCCGCCATCGACCAGCTCGTTGCCCGCGCCTGACCCGTCGTGACGGGCGCTGGCTCAGGCTCGCACTGCGATCCCGCGGCCCTGCGCGACCACGCGAAGACGTTCGTCGAACGTGGCGATCTCGGCTGCGGATGCCTCCGCTGTGAGCAGGACGCAGCAGTCCGGGAGCCTCAACCCTGTCGCTGCACGCAGGGTCGCGAGCTGCCACGGCGCGTCGGCGCCGAGATCGACGGCATCCACGCCGAGTTGTCGCAATGCGTTCATGCCGCGGTCGAGTTGCCCAGCTCGCGCCGGACCGACCAGCACTTCGGCGATGGTGATCGGGCTCGCGATCAGTTGCCGTCCGCCGGTGTCTGCCAGTAGCTCCGTCGCGGTTGCATGGTGGGCGTCCGACGAGTCGAGGTGCGCGATCAGGACACAGGCATCGAGTGCGATCACTCGGGCCAATCCTCGCGGATGCGCGCCAAGTAGTCCGGCCCATAGAGGCCGGTCAGGGCGCCACTCGTTCGAACCACGGCCTCACGGTGCAGGCTGCTCTCGCGATCCCGTTGGTCGAGGACGGCGCGATGCCCTTCCTCCACCAGGTGCAGCAGCAACTTCGCGCGGCGATCGCGGTCCGCAGGCCAGCGCTGCGCGGCGTCGTCCAACGCTCGCGCGATATCGTTCGTCTCTGTGACGACGTGACGCGCTCGGGTCGTGGGCACCTTTCAAGTGTAGCACCTAATCGCGGGTGCGACACCTTCCAATGGGACGCGGGAGAATCAGCAGTTCAGTGCGTTCAGCGCCGCCCACCGACGCCCATCCCGGCAGACCGGGGATCTTCGGTCAGCCCTGGAGATAGCGGAGCGCGGCCATCACCCGTCGGTTCTCCGTCTCCGACGCGGCCAGCCCGAGCTTGGCGAAGATGTTCGCGATGTGCTTCTCCACCGCCCGCTCCGTGACCACCAGCTGCGCCGCGATGCCCGCGTTCGACAGCCCCTCGGCGAGCGCGGCCAGCACCTCTGTCTCCCGCGGAGTGAGCATCGCGAGCTCGTCTCGGCGCCGGCTCGCGCCGAGCAACTGCGTGACGACCTCGGGGTCGAGCGCGGTTCCGCCGCCGGCCACCCGCTCCAACGCCTCGACGAACTCCTTCACGTCGGCGACCCGGTCCTTGAGCAGATGCCCGACACCGCCCGCCGGATTCGCCAGAAGCTCCGTGGCATAACGTGTCTCGACGTATTGCGAGAAGACCAGCAGCGCGACCGCTGGATGGGATCGCTATAGAGCCAGCGCCGAGCCCAGCCCCTCGTCGGTGAAGGCCGGCGGCATGCGGATGTCGATCACGCAGATGTCGGGCGGGTCGGCGGCGAGCGGCAACTCGACGGTGAACGTCGTCGGCCCGCCTGGCGGCGAATCGACCGTGAGCCGGCCGTCGACCGTGCGGACGCGTTCGCGCAGACCCGCCAAGCCGCCCCCGGCCCGCACGCTCGCCCCACCCACGCCGTCGTCCGCGATCTGTAGGCGGAGCCGGTCGCCGACCGTGCGCACCTCCACCCTGCCGTGGCCGGCGTGCGAGTGCTTGGCGATATTCGTCATCAACTCGGCGGCGCAGAAATAGGCGATGGTCTCGATCGACGGCGTCGGTCGCCGGTCGATGGCCGTGTGCACGCGCACCGGCACCACGCTGTGCGCGGCCAGCGTGCGCGGCGCCGCGTCGAGGCCGGCGTCCAGCACCGGCGGGTGGATGCCGCGCGCCAGGTCACGGACCTCGGCGATGCCATCCTTCGCGGTGGTGTGCGCCAGATCGAGCAGCGTCAGCGCGTCCGCCCGGGCCGTGCTGTCGGCGCCTGCAGGTCCCGCGGAATCCTCGGACAACTTCTCCTTGGCCAGGCCGATGTTCATGGCCAGCGCCACCAGCCGAGCCTGGGTGCCGTCGTGCAGGTCGCGTTCGATCCTGCGCAGGGTGGCGGCGGCATCATCGACCGCGTGCGCGCGGCTGTGCTCGAGTTCCGCGACGCGCGACGTCGATGACGGGCCGAGCAGCGCCTGCATGGCAAGTCGATCGAGGGCCAGCATCGCCCGTACCGCCCAGGGCGCGATGAGCAGGGCCACGAC
>JAFIHI010000101.1 GCA_017848755.1 Nakamurella sp.
CGCCCGCGGCCGCGCGCAGCTCCGCGATAGGCCCCTGCGCGACCAGACGCCCCGCGCTCATGATGCCGACGTGACTGCACACCTGCTCGACCTCGCTCAGCAGGTGGCTGGACACGAGCACGGTGGCTCCGGCGGAGTGCAGATCGCCTATCAGAGCGCGGATCTCGCGGGTGCCCTGCGGGTCGAGACCGTTGGTGGGCTCGTCGAGCACCACCAGCTCCCGCCGCCCGCGCAGGCAGGCGGCGATCGCCAGTCGCTGCCGCATGCCGAGCGAATACGCCCGGTACGGCTTCGCTGCGGCGGCCAACAGCCCGACCCGATCTAGGGCGGCGTCCACCCGTCGCGCCGCGGTACGCCGGTCCGCGAACATGTCGGCCGCGTCGAGCCGCCGCAGGTTGGCGCGACCGGACAGGTACGGGTGGAAGGCCGGCCCCTCGATGAGGGCCGCGACGCGACCGAGCACGGCCGGGGCCGATCGCGGCATCGGCTGCCCCAACAACCGGTGGTTACCCGCCGACGGCCGCACCAGCCCGACGAGCATCCGGATCGTGGTGGTCTTGCCGGAGCCGTTCGGCCCGAGGAATCCGTAGACGCTGCCGGTCGGCACGGCGAGATCGATGCCCGCCACCGCGGGCCGGCCACCGAACAATTTGGCCAGGCCGGCCGACTCGATGGCGAGACCGACTGCGGCGCCGGAGGTGCTACTCGTCGAGGCGTCGCCCCCACCGAGAGAGTCGGCCTCACCGGCGGCACCGGACGCATCTACTGCGCCCCGTACGCCGACAGAACTCGGTGCGCTCAGCGCGCGCGCTGGGCCCGGCGCATCCGATGTGCTCAATGCGCCAGGGCCGCGGTAACGACCCCTTCCGTCGCGGCACCCGCCGCGATCGTACCGTCGTCGGCAATCACCACGGTGAACAGGGTGCCGGCCAGGACGCGCCCGCTCCCCCAGCTCCCGCTGATGCGTGGCAGGGACCTCAGCAGGGCGCCCCATTCGCCCGACGCGCCGCCGGGGGCGGTTCGCGTCGCGCCTGTCTTCGGCGCACCGATGGCGCCGGGAAGCCCGCTCGAAGTGCCACTGGCAGCGCTGCTGCCGGGGCGTGCGACGAGCACGCTGGTCCACCCGGAACCGACCACGCGAGCACCCGCCAACGAGGGCAGGCCAGTGGGAATGCCGTGGCCGAGAGCAGCGTCATGGGAGGTGATCGTGGCTCCCGGCGGCGGCGTGAAGGCGAACTGCGCGGGGTCGATCGGGGCAAAGGAGACCTTCTCGAAGCCGATCGTGAGCGCAGCGGCTCCGGTGCGCGCCGAGTCGACCACCACGCGCAGCGGCACATAGGTGGAACCGTCCACCGCGATGCGAATATCGGAGATCAGCGATCCGGTCCCCTTCGGTGTCAGCACCAGTTCGTAGGCGGCGTGGTCGGCGACCTTGGTGGTGTCGACGCCGATCGTCGTCGTGCCGCCGATCAACTTCAGCGCCATCTGCGCCGCCGCGGCCGGGTTGGTCAAGGCCTGGGGCAGCGGGCTGCCGTCGCCCACGCCCCCCGTCGAGTCGGCCTCATGTCCCGCGGGAAGCGTCTGGTGCGACACGGAGTTGTCGGAACTGTTCCAGGTCCACAACTCCGTGCCGTTGTGGATCAGGTCGGTCTCGCCGAGCGTACTGAGCAGCGCCACGCGTTGCCGGCTTGGCCCGTCGAACCAGACGCGCGCGGTGTTCGAGCCGCTGGCGAGGCCGAGCAAGCTGGACGACCCCGCACCGGACAAACCGCCGGCCGACCCGATACCGGTCAGATCCGGCAGGCCGAGGTCGGCCGACTCGGTCACGATGCCGGAGACCGGAGTCCCGATCGCCCCGGCGACTTTCGCGACCAACTGTTCCGCGGTGATATCGGGCAGGCTTCCGGCACCGACCTCAGCGGCCGCCACGTGCGCAAACGTCGCAGAGCCCGCGACAACCGCGGCGACAGCGACCGGGGCGAACCAGCGCAATGCCGGGCGCGTCATCGTACGTTCCATATCCCCATTGTGCCCGTGGGTCACGACCGGCGGTTAAGACTTTGATGAGAATCCGCCGCCCGCTCCGACACCCGCCTCAGTCGCGGGCGTTGAGTGGGAGTCCTGCAGAGAAAACGGCACCCGTAACTCTGCAGGACTCCCACTCAACGGGGAATTCAGCGATTTTGAGCTGAGACCAGAGACTAGGCTGGCGTGGGCGGGGCGGGAACGACAAGGAGTGCATGGCTGTGTCCGCTGGAATGTCTACCGGGAAGTCCACCGGAGTGTTCACCGGCATCGCGCATCTCGACCTCACCGTCACGGACGCCGAGGCCAGTTGTGAATGGTATTGCCGCGTACTGGGTTTGCAGCGGTTGAGGCGTGCGGATCTCGATACCCGCACGATGATCGTCATGCGGCATCCGGCGACCGGGCTCATCATCGGGGTGAACCAGCATCACGAACTCGCCGCGAACCGGTTCAACGAGCGCACGCCGGGCCTGGACCATGTCGGCTTCGGCGTCGAAAGCCGCGACCAGCTCATCGAACTCGAAAAACACCTCACCGCGGAGGGCGTCACGCATTCACCGGTCACCGATGCGCCGTCCGGCACCGGAACCGCCCTGGTGTTCCGCGATCCGGACAACATTCAGCTCGAGTTCTGGTGGTCCCGGCATTGATCGTCCAGGCGCGCGGCGCCGCGCGAGGGGTCAGTTCCAGCCGCGGGAATCCTGCTTCAGCGCGGTGTCCACGGTGAGGGCAGCGGCCACGACGAGTGAATGCATCGGGTCCGCGAGCGGGACATGGATGTCGACGAGATAGTTGTCCGCCGTGGTGAAGACCGTGGTGAGCAGACCCTCCCAGGTCTTCGTGATGCGGGCGACCTCGGTGCCGGTGTGGTCGAGGATCGCAAAGTTCCAGGCCCGCCAATTCTCGGCGTTGAGCGAGCCGATTTCCGTTCCGCCGACTTCCATCCCGAAGCGGATCTTGCCGAACACGTTGCGCTGCACCAGGCGTCCGATCTCGACGCCGTTCGGTCCGGACACCACCATCGTCGACTTGAACACCTTTGCCGGCCTGGTGAGGGCGAGCAGCATCCGGCCCTGAGAATCGTTGACCTGCACGGTATGTGTCATGAATTGGTCCAGGCTGGTCAGCAGCCGGGCGGCCTTCTTCAGGCTGCTCTGGCCGGTCTCCGTGACCGCCCCGATCTGCGTGCCGTCGACGCCGAAGACGGCGTACTCGTTCGTGAGCTCGATGAGTTTGCGCTTCTGCGACACGAAGAGGCGCTGCTCCGTCATCGGCGAACGCGGGCCGGCCGACTGACCGGCCGGCTGCCCCGCCACCTGCCCTGCCTGCGCAGCCGCCTGACCGGTCGCCGGCGAGCCGCCCGATCCCATCGCCCTTGCCGCGACACGTTGCTGCCACTCCGTTGCCGCGCCGGGCAAAGCCTGTTCCGGCTGCTGCACGTGTTCGGTCCACTGCACGCCGTCCCACCAGCGCACCGCGCCGGAACCCGACGGATCTGAATACCAACCTGGGGCAGCTGTCGTCATGTCGCATAGTTTCGCACGCATCGGCAGGGCAAGATATTCCCATGACACACGAACATCCGGTGGCGAGCGTCCCACCACGCTTGTTCGACGACCCGTCGGCGGAGAAGCGGTGGCGGGGCAGGTTCACTGCGCCGCGGCTCTCGCTGCCGGAGCTCGCGCGCGACGATCCGAACCACGCGGTGTTCGTGTCGAATCAGACGGGAACCTTCGAACTTTTCACCTGGGACGTGGCGAGCGGCGCGACTGCGCAGGCCACCGACCGCGCCGACGGGACGACGCTGGGCACCTTGTCGGCCGACGGCCGTTCGCTGTGGTGGTTCGATGACGACGGTGGCAGCGAGTTCGGCTCCTGGCGACACCAGATGTTCGGTGCCACACCGGGTTCCAGCGGCGAGGCGCTCCCGGGTGTACCCCCCGGATACTCGGCCGGCGTGGAGGTCGGCCGAACCCTCGCGCTCGCCGGATTCTCCGATGACGACGGGACGCGCATCCACCTCGCGAACGACAGCGGCATCACCACCGTCTACCGGCACGAGGCGGACGGCGGCGTCGGCGCCCTGTCGACCGACGAAACCGTCTGGGTGCTGTCCCATTCGGAGCGCGGCGATTCCCGCTATCCGGCGCTGCGGGCCTACCAGGTCAGCGGCGGGTCCGTGGTCGCGGAACTGGACGACGGCCCCGGAAAGGGCTTGTCGGCCTTGGACTTCTCACCCGTCGCCGGCGACCAGCGTTTACTGGTGGGTCATGAGCGTCGCGGCAGGGACGAGTTGGGGATCTGGAACATTCAGACCGGCGAATTCACGGAACTGAGTATCGACCTGCCCGGCGATCTGGACGGCGCGTTCTACCCCGATGCAGGGGCTGTCCTCGTCGTGCACACGCACCAGGGCCGATCGACGCTTCATCGACTCGACCTGTCGTCCGGCTGGCTCGCCGCGCTTCCGGCCGAAACCGGCGTGATCGCGGGCGCTCTCGCCCGGCCCGACGGGACGGTCTGGTACCGGCATTCGAGTGCCGCGAGCGGCTGGCAACTGCGGGCGCTGCCCGCCGGCCCCGAGACCGCGCACAGCAGAGTCCTTCTCACACCGCCGGGCGACGCAGCGGCACCCTCGGAGCCGGTGACGGACCTGTGGGTGGACGGTGCGGGCGGACGCATTCATACGCTGTTGGCTCGGCCGGCCGGGAGCCAACCGGTGTCCGGCGAGGCACATAGCAATACCGCGGTCCCCACCGTGTTCATGATCCACGGCGGGCCGAGCAGCGCCGACGAGGACAGTTTCGATGCGTTGCGCGCCGCATACCTCGATTGCGGAATCGCCGTCTGTCAGGTCAACTACCGCGGATCGACCGGTTACGGCTCGGCCTGGCGCGACGCACTCACGGACCGCGTCGGGCACACCGAACTGGCCGACATCGCCGCCGTGCAGGACTATCTCGCCGTACACGGGCTCATCGATCCGGATCGCTGTGCGATCGCGGGGCACTCCTGGGGGGGCTTTCTCACGTTGCTCGCGCTCGGCTCACAGCCGACCCGTTGGGCGTGCGGAGTCGCCGGGGTACCGGTCGCCGACTACGTCACCGCGTACGAGGACGAGATGGAACCGATGCGGGCGTACGACCGCGCCCTGTTCGGCGGCTCCCCGGCCGAGAAGCCCGACGCCTACATCGATTCGTCCCCACTCACGTGGGTCGACGCGGTGACGGCGCCGGTGCTGGTGATGGCCGGCGAGAACGACCCACGCTGCCCGATCCGGCAGATCGAGAACTACCTGAGCGCGCTGGCCGCGCGCGGAGCCGACTACGCCGTGTACCGGTTCAACGCCGGTCACGGCTCGATGGTGGTGGAGGAACGGCTTCGCCAGGTGGCCTGCGAGGTCGGGTTCGTCCGGGACCACCTGTTCCCCTGACGCGGCCCGGAGTCGCCCGGGCCCCGTCTCTGGCGACTCGGCTCAACGGAGTTCCGGGAAGTCCTCCAGGCGGAACTCGCCCGGGGTCGCCTCTCCCGCCCCGTGCAGTTGATCCTCCCTGCCGCGCAGTTCCACTCGCCGAATCTTGCCGGAGATCGTCTTCGGCAGTTCCGAGGTGAACTCGATCCGCCGGATCCGCTTGTAGGACGCGAGGTGGCTGAGGCAGTACGAGAAGATCGAGGACGCCGTGTCGCGGTCCGGTGCATGCCCGGCCGCCAGCATCACGTACGCCTTCGCGACATTGAGCCGCAGCGCATCCGGCGAGGGAACCACCGCGGCCTCGGCGACCGCCGGGTGTTCCAGCAGCACGGACTCGAGCTCGAACGGCGAGATCCGGTAGTCGGAGGCCTTGAACACGTCGACGGCCCGTCCGACATAGGTGATGTACCCGTCCGAATCGCGCGATCCCACATCGCCGGTGTGATAGAAGCCGTCGTGCATGGCCCGCGCCGTGCGCCCGCCGTCGCCCTGGTAACCGGACATCAGGCCGACGGGACGATCGGCCAGGGAAATGCAGATCTCCCCCTCGTCACCGATCTCGTCCGTCGCCGGGTCGATCAGCGCGATGTCGTAGCCGGGCAGCGGACGCCCCATGGACCCCGCCTTCACCGGCTGGCCAGGCGAGTTCGCGATCTGCGCGCACGTCTCCGTCTGGCCGTATCCGTCCCGGATGGTGACGCCCCACGCCCGCCGCACCTGCGCGATCACCTCAGGATTGAGCGGCTCCCCCGCACCCAGCGCCTCGCGCGGTGGATGTGTCAACTGCGTCATATCGGCCTGGATCAGCATGCGCCACACCGTCGGCGGAGCACAGAACGTGGACACGTGGTGTTCCCCCATCACCCGCATCAGCGCGGAGGCGTCGAACCGGTCGTAGTTGTAGAGGAACACCGTGGCGCCCGCGTTCCACGGCGCGAACACGTTGGACCACGCGTGCTTCGCCCAGCCCGGCGACGAGATGTTCATGTGCACGTCGCCGGGCCGCGCGCCGATCCAGTACATGGTCGATAGATGCCCGATCGGATACGAGATATGGCTGTGTTCCACGAGTTTCGGCAGCGCCGTGGTCCCGGACGTGAAGTACAGCAGCAGCGGATCGGAGGAGGGCGTCACACCGTCGGGCTCGAAACCCCTTACCGCAGATGACGAGTCGGCGTAACTCACCCATCCCTGGGCCGGTTCGCCGACAACGATACGCACGAAATCCCCTGGCACATCGGCGAACTTCGGAACGTCGACGTCGCGTGCGATCACGAACGTCGCATTGCCGCGATCCACCCGGTCGCGCAGATCGGCGGTTGCGAGCAGCGTCGACGCCGGGATGATCACGGCGCCCAGCTTGATGGCGGCCAGGATCGACTCCCACAGTTCGACCTGGTTGCCGAGCATGAGGATGATGCGGTCCTGGCGCCGCACTCCGAGCCCGCGGAGCCACGAGGCGACCTGGTCCGATCGATCGGACATCGTGCCATAGGTCCACGTTCCGGCGGATCCGTCGGCCTCGACCAGCGTCAGCGCCGCCCGATCGGGGTTCTCGTCCGCAAGCACGTCGAACCATTCCAGCGCCCAGTTGAACTCGGCCGGCCGCGGCCATCGGAAGCCGCCGCGCGCCGCACCGAGATCATCGCGATTCGCCTGCAGGAAGTCCCGGGCCGCCCGGAATTCCGCACCCGCCGCCGTCCGCTGTGCCGTCATGCCGTGCCTCCGTGTCACTGGATCCCCGTGACAGGATCCCCGTCACGCAAGAATGGCACTGCCGGCCGCGCGACGCTACCGATGCCGATGCCGATGCCGACATCACAGCACTACCGACACCACGGCGATGTCGACACTGCAGCGCTACTGGATACCCGCGACGACCTCGGCGATCTGGATCGTATTGAGCGCCGCGCCCTTGCGCAGGTTGTCGCCGGAGACGAAGAGCGCCAATCCTCGCCCGTCCGCAACGGACTGGTCCTGCCTGATCCGGCCCACATAGGAGGGGTCGGTGCCGGCCGCCTGCAACGGGTTCGGCACGTCCGCCAGTTGGACGCCCGGCGCGTCCGCGAGCAGCATGCGCGCCGTGTCGGGATCGATGGGACGCTCGAACTCGGCGTTGATCGACAGCGAGTGTCCAGTGAAAACCGGTACCCGCACGCAGGTTCCGGACACGAGCAGGTCCGGAATACCGAGGATCTTGCGAGACTCGTTGCGCAGCTTCTGTTCTTCGTCCGTCTCTGCGGAGCCATCGTCGACCACGGACCCCGCCATCGGCACCACGTTGAAGGCGATCGGCGCGACATACTTGACCGGGTCGGGGAAGTCGAGCGCAGACCCGTCGTAGGTCAGTTCGGCCGCACGCGCCGCGGTCGCCTGCGCCTGCCCGGCCAGTTCCCGGACGCCGGCCAGCCCGCTACCGGACACCGCCTGGTAGGACGACACGATCAAACGCTTGAGGCCCGCCGCGCGATGCAGCGGCGCCAGCACCGGCATCGCGGCCATCGTCGTGCAGTTCGGGTTCGCGATGATGCCGTGGCCGCCCCGCGCCGGATCCGCTCCGAACGCGGCCTCGGGGTTGACTTCCGAGACGACGAGCGGGATCTCGGGGTCCTTCCGCCAGGCAGAGGAGTTGTCGACGACAATCGCCCCGGCGGCCGCGAACTTCGGCGCGAGTTCCTTCGAAGTCGTCCCACCGGCCGAGAACAGTGCGATATCGATGCCCGCAAGGTCGGCCTCCGACGCAGCCGCGGCGTCCTCGACCACCACGTCCTCGCCGTTCCACGGCAAGGTGGTCCCCGCCGATCGCGCCGACGCGAAGTAGCGGATCCGTCCGATCGGGAACTTCCGCTCCGCCAGGATCTGTCGCATCACCCCGCCGACCTGTCCGGTCGCGCCGACCACGGCGACGGTCAATCCGCCGTCCGCCGGGTCCTTCGTCAGTCGACCCACGCCGCTTCCCGCCGCGACGCCCATCGCCGCACCGTGCACCACAGCGCCTTCCATCACAGCCCACTCCCCGCGTACACGACGGCCTGCTCATCGCTGCCGAGATCGAACGCCGCGTGCAACGCGCGAACAGCGTCATCCAAGTCGACATCCCTGACCAGCACGGAGATTCGGATCTCCGATGTCGTGATGATGTCGATGTTCACCCCGGCATTCGCGAGCGCCTCGCAGAAGGTCGCCGTCACACCCGGGTGGGATCGCATACCGGCGCCGATCAGCGAGACCTTACCGACGTGATCGTTGTAGATGATCTTGTCGAAGCCGATTTCGTCGCGCCGGGATTCAAGGGCCGCAACGGCTTTCGGCCCGTCGGCCTTCGGGCAGGTGAACGTGATGTCGGTCCGCCCGTCGGCCGAACCGGAGATGTTCTGCACCACCATGTCGATGTCGATCTCGTCGTCGGCGATCGCGCGGAAGATCTTCGCCGCCTCGCCCGGCCGGTCCGGGATCGAGGTGACCGTCACCTTGGCCTCGCTCCGATCGTGCGCGACGCCCGTCAGAAGTGCCTGCTCCATGGAAAGTTCCTCCATCGATCCGGTGACGATCGTTCCGGGCTTGTCCGAATACGACGAGCGTACGTGGACCGGAACGTTGTAACGGCGGGCGTATTCGACGCACCGCAGCATCAAGACCTTGGCGCCCGAGGCGGCCATCTCCAACATCTCTTCGTAGGTGACACGGTCCAGGCGGGCAGCATCGGGCACGATCCGCGGGTCGGCGCTGTACACGCCGTCGACATCCGTGTAGATCTCGCAGACGTCCGCCCCGAGAGCCGCCGCGAGCGCCACCGCGGTCGTGTCGGACCCGCCGCGCCCGAGTGTGGTGATGTCCTTCGTATCCTGCGACACCCCTTGGAACCCCGCGACGAGCGCGATGTTGCCGTTGTCCAGCGCCTTGCGGATCCGCCCGGGCGTCACGTCGATGATCCGGGCCTTGCCGTGCACCGACGTGGTGATGACGCCGGCCTGCGATCCGGTGAAGGAGCGCGCCTTGGCGCCGAGGGCGTCGATCGCCATCGCCACGAGTGCGTTGGAGATGCGCTCGCCGGAGGTCAGCAGCATGTCGAGTTCCCGCGGCGGCGGCACCGGCGAGACCTGTGTCGCCAGATCCAGCAGGTTGTCCGTGGTGTCGCCCATGGCGGAGACCACTACAACAACCTCGTTGCCGGCCTTGCGGGTAGCGACGATGCGTTCGGCGACACGCTTGATCCGCTCGGCACTCTCGACCGACGAACCGCCGTACTTCTGCACGATCAGCGCCACCGTGGCCGCCCACCTTTCCGACATGCGCGTGCCGACAGCAGCGACCCTCGGGGTCTTCCCAGAGATCTCACAGCAGGATGATCATCGAGCCGTATCCCGGCTGCCGGATCGGCACCGACCGCCGCCGATTCTACCGGTGCGGAGGTGGCTGGATTTCACCGTATGACGCTGTTCACGCCGTGGTGCGAGGCCCCTGTCGCAGTGGTGCCACGCATGGCCGGGGTCGGGCGCAGAACGCCGGCGCGGGCACGCCACGTACGCCGCGGTGTCGCCGCACCAGGGATGGGAGTACAGTGCGTGACGTGGTGCCGAGCGCAGCGCCCCGCGGTCTCGTCGCGGTGGGCCTGCTCCTTAGTCGCCGCGACGGGGCCTGGTAAGACCGGCCTCTCCGTCGCGGGATCTTGTGTTGCGCCGGTTGTCTTGTCCGTTCCCCATTCCGAGATGTCTTGCCGCGGGCGCGTTCCCGCGCTTCGTGCAGCGGAGACTCGAGATATGACGACTGAAGGATCCGACCGACATGAGTACGCCACAGATCTCCCACATCCGTAAACCCGCCGGAGACATTCCGGCCGACCAGCCGACCTGGAACAGGCAGCGCCCGTCGCAGATGCCGTTCGGCCGGTACACACCGTTCCCGCCCATCGATCTGCCGGATCGCACGTGGCCGGCGAAACGCATTGAGAAGGCGCCACTGTGGTGCGCGGTAGACCTGCGCGACGGCAACCAGGCGCTGATCGACCCGATGTCCCCCGCCCGTAAACGGCGCATGTTCGACCTTTTGGTCCGCATGGGCTACAAGGAGATCGAGGTCGGCTTCCCGGCCGCGTCGCAGACCGATTTCGACTTCGTGCGCGAGATCATCGAGCAGGAGGCCATTCCGGAGGACGTGCGCATCCAGGTACTGACGCAGGCGCGGCCGGAGCTCATCGCCCGCACCTACGAAGCGGTGGAGGGCGCGCACTCGGCGGTGGTGCATTTGTACAACTCGACGTCCACACTCCAGCGCCGCGTCGTCTTCGGCCTGGACCGCGCGGGGATCACCCGGATCGCCACCGACGGCGCCGAGGAGGTCGCCCGTTGGGCGGAGAAATACCCCGAGACCGATTGGCGCTTCGAGTATTCCCCCGAGTCGTACACCGGTACGGAGCTGGAATACGCCGTCGAGGTGTGCAACTCGGTCTCCGCGATCTGGGGTCCGTCCGCCGAGAATCCCATGATCGTGAACCTGCCGGCCACCGTCGAGATGGCAACGCCGAACGTGTACGCCGACTCGATCGAATGGATGCACCGGAACCTGGAGCGACGCGACGCGATCATCCTGTCGCTGCACCCGCACAACGATCGCGGGACCGCGGTCGCCGCAGCGGAACTCGGCTATATGGCTGGCGCGGATCGCATCGAGGGGTGCCTGTTCGGCAACGGGGAGCGCACCGGCAACGTGTGCATCGTGACGCTCGGGCTGAACCTGTTCTCGCAGGGGATCGACCCGCAGATCGACTTCTCCGACATCGACGAGATCCGCCGGACCGTGGAGTACTGCAACCAGCTGGACGTGCCCGAGCGCCACCCCTACGGCGGTGACCTCGTGTACACGGCGTTTTCGGGGTCGCACCAGGATGCCATCAACAAGGGCTTCACGCACCTGAAGCGCGACGCCGCAGCGGCCGGTGTCCCCGTGGACGAGTTCCGTTGGGAGGTACCGTATCTGCCCATCGATCCGAAGGACGTGGGGCGCAGCTACGAGGCCGTGATCCGGGTGAACTCGCAGTCCGGCAAGGGCGGCGTCGCCTACATCATGAAGACCGAGCACGGGCTGGATCTGCCGCGCAGGCTGCAGATCGAGTTCTCGCACGTGGTGCAGAAGCACACGGACAACGAGGGCGGCGAGGTGTCGCCCGCGGCGATGTGGTCCTATTTCGCCGACGAGTATCTCGGCCGGGTCCAGCCTCTCGAACTCATCCGCTCCCGGACCGACGACGCCGAGCAGGAGGGTGAGGTCAGCCGCGATCAGATCACGGCGACCGTCCGCGTCGACGGTGTCGAGTCGGTCGTGTCCGGGTTCGGGAACGGCCCGGTCGCGGCGTTCTGCGATGCACTGTCTTCCACCGAGCACGACGTCCGAGTCCTGGACTATGTGGAGCACGCGCTCTCCGCCGGCGGCGACGCGAGGGCCGCCGCCTACGTGGAGTGCGCTATCGACGGACTCGTCGTGTGGGGCGTGGGCATCGATTCCTCCATCACCACCGCATCTTTGAAGGCAGTGGTCTCCGCCGTGAACCGGGCGGCTGCCATCTCGGCCCGCGGTGACGACGACGAGGACCAGCGCTAGGCACACCGACGATCTCCCGGCGGCCCGCACCGCTCCCAGCAACCGCGCATCTTATGTCGGCCATTGTGGGCCGTCGGGGGCGGGGCGAGCCGGGTCCGGCACCGGCTCGCCCCAGGTGACGGGCATTCCGTGCGCCGGCGCCTCCCCGAAGATGGCGTGCGCCGCTTCCTTGTCACGGCCGGGCCAGGTTTCGGCGGTGACGAGGTACCTACGAACGCCGTCAGTGGTGAGTCGCCGCGGCTCGAAGGAGATGTGCGCGAAAGGCGCCAGATCTGTTGCAGTGGAGCCGATCTGGCCCAGCCGATCGACAATTCGCACCTTCTCGGCGGCATCCAGATACTGCAGCAACACCGAATGCCACAGCACGGTGAGATGACCGTCCACCGGCTCGATCGCGTCGACGAGGTCTGCGGCCGTGGACGTTTCGAGCTGCACCGGGTACTGCCCGGCGACCAGGAGCGCTCCGCGCAGCCGCTGCAGTCGATCCGCCTGGTCCGGCCACACGAACGACGTCAGCCGCGCGGCACCGTCGGGCGTGGTCGGGTCGATCGGGGCCAGATCCGCACCGCGCCGCTCGACCACGTGGACCGGACCGGGTGAGGACACGGGCATCGTCATCCACGCCGGATCCAGGTCGACCGGCGACAGCGGGCCTTACCGATGGCCGTCTGCGGAGCGGTAGCAGAACCGGTCGGCGCGCAGGTTGAGCCCGCCCGATGCACCGATCTCGAAGAGCCGGACCGGCAGCGGGTCCGGCCCGGCAACCTGCAGCAGCGCGCCGAAAAGCGCTGCAGAGCGCCCGGGTTCATTTGTCTGCGGTGCGTGGTGCAGCCCGGCCGCGAGTTCCAGCGGTGCGGAACGAAACAGATCGCGCAGCGCCGGCCAGGTGCGCACAGGATCTCCGTCGCCACCGACCGACGGGAAATGCGCGGCAAGGTCGGGAGCCTCGCCGGTGAGCACCAGGTAGTGCACCGCGCCCATCAGACGCAGCGCCAGCGCGGAGGGGCCCGGATCGTCCTCATGACCGGCCAGCACCGCTGCGCTCGGTCCGTCAGCCAGGATGTCCTTCGCGATGCGCTGCAACAGCACGCCGTAGAACCGCGAGCCGAGGGCGTCGCATGCAGACGCCTGGATCTGGAACATCTCGGCCATGTGCTGCGGGCTCACTCTCGTGAGCGTATCGCCCCGGTGTCCGCGCGCCGCTGTGATCCCCGTCGGCGAGCGGTCGTCATCTCGGGCGGGGGGGCGTTGTTCCGGGTGCGCGGTCCTATCGCCGCTGGTCACCTCGAACACCCCCTGCTCACCCAGGTGGCTTCTCAACCTTTTCGCCGACGTCGGCGTGGGAGAGTGGTGAGCACCATTGATGCGCCCGAGCGAACCCGCCGGAGAGGTGAGCCGCCCGCCGTGACGCCGCCCATGACGCCGACAACGCCGTCCGGGGAGGCACACCGTGGCGGCGCGCCGGGCGCGGATCGGGGCTCTGGACCTTTCGAGGCACTGTTCCGCGCGGAGTTCGAGACGATGTTCCGGCTGGCCCACCTGCTCGGTGCCGTCGACCCGGAGCACATCGCACAGGAGGCCTTCGCCCGGCTGCACACACGCTGGCGGGGTCTCACCGACCCGGCACGGGCCGGCGGCTACCTGCGGACGACGGTGGTGAACCTATGCCGCTCTGCGGCGAGGCACGAGGCGGTCGAGGCGAGGTACGACGCCGCGCAGCCGGTGCAGCGCGCCGAATCGAGCGCGGAAGACGCCGCGCTGCAATCGGTCTCGGATCGATCACTCCTTACCGCATTGGGCGCGTTGGCGCCGCGCCATCGCGAGGCGCTCGTGCTGCGCTTCTGGCTCGACCTGTCCAAAGCGCAGATGACCGAGGCGATGGCCTGCTCGGTCGGATCCGTGAAATCCCATGTGTCCCGGGGCCTCAAGGCCCTGCGCGCGGCACTGGAAGACACTCCAGAAGGACAGCGGTGACCGTCATGAATACCGACAACAACGAGTATGACGCCGTTTTCGGCCGGCGCCTGTCCGCGGCGCTGCACGCCGAGGCGGATCACATCGAAGCGCCGGCGGCCGCGTGGGCGCGGTTCCAGGAACGGGCCTCTGCCGCGAACATCGTCATCGGCGAATCCGAAGGCCTCGACGCCGCAACGATTTCGGTGATCGGACCGCCCCGCGACCGAAGGCATTCCTGGCGTGTTCCGCTCATCGCCGCGGCCGCGGTCGCGGCCATCGCGGTCGCCACGTCGGCCATCGCCACCGGCGGATTCGGCGCCACGCATCAGGCGGCGGCGCCGGGAGCCGGCGCGGATCCGGCCACACCCGTGCGGGTGCCGGTCGACACGTCGTACGAGATCTACGCCGTGGCAAGCGGTTCCGCGGGCAACGCGCCGGCGTCCCGTCCGCTCGGATCGACGTCGGCAAGCACTGCACTCGGCCCGGAGGCCATTTCGATGTCGTTCGTTGACGGGACCCCGCCGAACGCCTCGCTCAGCGGGCGCTACGTAGATGGTCGAGGGGAAATGACTCCGGTTCAGGACGCGCAGAGGCAGCGGCCGGACGGGACACCGCTGGGCTACGTCACCAGGGGGACGAGCGTCATCGGTGACGCACCCGGTGCCACGGCGTGGACGTCGACCACCCTGTGGGGCGCGGTCGGGCCGGATGTGGCACAGGTGCAGATCATGACCGCGCTGCCACCTGGCCCCGATACGGGTGGCATCGACCCGGGGTTCGGCGGCGCGCAGGCGCACTGGATCATCGACACCGGGAAGGGGACGGCGTTCTCGGCAGCGGGCTCTGAAACGTCCACGTGGACACCGCTTGTCGACGGCTGGAGCGGGTTCGCGGTCCAGTTGCCGAAGGATGCGACCTCGGCCACGGTCATTGCCCTGGGCGCGACCGGGCAGGAACTGCAGAGCCGCCGATTCGATCTGGACACTGGGCAAGTGACGGACGATCCGATCGCCACCGGCACCGGACTACCGCCGGCGAGCGCCACCGCCACGCTGTCCCCCACGGCCGACCCCGCCGCGACCGGCCGCGCCCCGAGGTCCACGGTTTCGGCGGACTCACGCGCCGCGGCAGCACAATCGTCCGCTGCCGCGGGGGCACCCTCGGTCGAGACTGGCACCAGCGCACCGGTCGGCGCCCTGCCTGCTCGGAGCAGCGGCGGCCCTCTTGTCGCCGTCTACCCCGATGTGCCGGGTCAGCCCGCCCACGCCGCGCTCCTCGAAGGGAAGGTCAAGGTCCGCAACGGCTGCGTCGTCATCGTCAGCGCCGACGCAGCGACCACCGCGATCCCGGTCTTCCCGCTGAGCCAGGTGAGCGAGGCAACATCCCCGGCAGTGCTCCGTTGGCGCGGGAAGGACTACGCCGAGGGCGACACCATTGCTGTCGGCGGTAGTTTCGCCGCGGACGGCTATCTCGAAAGCCAGCCCGGCTGGCCGGCCCAGTGTGTTGGAAAGCCCCGGGGAGTGAGTCCCTACAACTGAATCCCCACACCACCCTTGGCCGTGGCAGAGTAAGAGCCATGCCCGAAGGTCACGTACTACACCGGCTCGCGCACTCCGTCATGGACGAATTCGGCGGCCGGCCGGTCACCTCGTCCAGCCCGCAGGGCCGCTTCAGCAGCGAGGCCGCGGAGATCACCGGGCATGTGCTCTCCGACGCCGAGGCCTACGGGAAGCACCTGTTCATCACCTTCCATTCGGTGCCGCGGCACGTGCACGTGCACCTCGGCATGGCCGGCCGCATGGAGTTCGGCGCAGGCGATCCGCCCCCACCCAGAGACACGATCCGCTGGCGTATGGTCGGCGACCACGGCTACACCGATCTGCGCGGACCAGCCGCGTGCGAACTGCTCGATGAACCGGGTATGACGAAGATCCTGGCCAAACTCGGGCCGGACCCCTTGCGCGACGACGCCGATCCGGACATCGGCTGGGCGAAGGTGCACCGCGCCGCGAAACCCATTGCCGCCCTGCTGATGGACCAGGCGGTGACCGCAGGGGTAGGCAACATCTTCCGCGCGGAGGTGCTCTACCGTCACCACATCGACCCGCACATGCCGGGCAAGCTCCTCACGCGCGAGGAGTGGGACGCGATCTGGGACGACCTTGTCGAGCTCATGCACAAGGCGCTGTCCGTCGGCCGGATCGACACCGTGTATCCGGAGCACATGCCGGAGGCCATGGGCCGCCCGCCGCGCGTCGATCCGCACGGCGGCGAGGTCTACGTCTACCGCCGCGCCGACCAGCAGTGCTACGTCTGCGGATCAGACGTGCTGACCGAGGTGCTCGAGGGGCGAAACCTGTTCTGGTGCCCCACGTGTCAGCCGAAGACGCAACGGCGCCTCGCGCCCTGACCTGCCGATTAGCGGGCCGCAGGCGCCCCTGTAGCGACCTGTGTCCCGGCCGCAATACGCGCCGACGCCGCCGCACTCGCCCGGTACAGCGGCGTCACCTGGAGGAACGCCGTTACCGCCGCCGCGATCGCACAGCCCGCCGTTACCCAGTAGGCCGTCGACGCCGGGTTTCCGTCCACGATCACGCCCGCAATCGGGGAGGAGATCGCAAGCCCCACAGCCAGTCCCGCGGTCGGCCAGGACATCGACTCCGTCAGCCGCGATGCCGGCACGATCCGTTCGATCAGCGAAACACCGGAGATCAACACCGGCGCGACCGCAACCCCGGCCACCAACGCCCCGATCGCCAGCAGCCAGATCGACCGCAAGAACGGCAGCGGGAAGACGACGATGCCGAGCAGCGCCAGCATGAAGAGGAACTGACGCAGCAGCGAAGCACGGAGCTTCAGCGCCCCGAATACCAGGCCACCGGCCAGCGAGCCGAGTGAGTTCATCGCGAGCAGCAGCCCGGCCACGCCCATGTGGCCGTGTTGGCCGGCGAACGCGACGGTGGTGACTTCGAAGGACCCGAAGATACTGCCCACGAAGACGTAGATCAGCGCGATCGCCGCGACGCCGGGCAGCGCGATCGCCGGTCGCCGCCTCGCGTGCTGCGCGCCGCGCCCGATCGCGTTCGGCTCACTCTCCTTCAGGGAGGCGAACCACCACGTCCCGATCGCCAGGATGACGGTGGCGACAATCATTGCCGCGCTGGGGAAGACGGCGATCACCAGGAACGTCGCCAGCGGTGGCCCGGCGATGAAGATCACCTCGTCCAACATCGACTCCCACGCGAACGCTGTTCGGAGTTTCCCGCTCCCGGTCAGTTTCGCCGACCAACGCGCCCGCACCAACGCACCGAGATTCGGCTGGACCCCACCGGCGAAGAAGGCCAAAACGTACAGCACCCAGGTAGGCGCCGGAGACATGGCGAGCGCGATCAACGCAGCCATCGCCGGCACATGGAGTGCGATCTGGATCCGCAGAACCCGCCGCTGGCCGAAGATATCGATCAGCCGCGCAGCCTGCGGACTGATCACAGCCATGGATATCGCGTAGATCGCCGACACGGCGCCGGCGATCGCGTAGGAGCCGCGCTCGGCCTGCAGCAGCAGCACGGCACCGAGGCCGATCATCGACATCTGCGCGCGACCGAGGAACGCGGCAGCCGAGAACCGCGCTGCCCCGGGCGTTTTCAGAACCGCGACGTACGTGCCGAACATGGGACCGGTGCTTCCATTCCCGCACCGCTCTGGTGGCCGGCGACCAGCGCTGGCGGTGCTCTCTGTCTATACCGTCCGGCCGGTACAGTCTACGTCATGGCCTCCGACGCTCGCGACAGAATTCTGCGCGCCGTGCGCGATCTGCTCGTGGCCGGCGGCCCGAGCAGCGTCACGCTCGAGGCCGTCGCGGACCGGGCCGGACTATCGAAGGGCGGCCTGCTCTATCACTTCCCGTCCAAGTCGGCGCTGTATGTCGGTCTGCTCGAGCAGGTCCGCGATGCGGTGGACGACGAGATGACGGGCCGCGCCGCGCACGGTGATGCGGCACGCGCGTTCCTCGAATACGCACGACCTGAAAGTGCCGACGAGGGCGGGTTTTTCACGTCTCTCCTGGCGGCAGTGCGCACCGGAGAAGATGCCGACCCGCAGGCGCTCGCCGTACTCGCCGAGTCCTTCGAGGCATGGGAGCGGCCGATGCGCAGTGCGATCGCCGATCCCGTCCGGGCCGAGATCATTCGCCTGGTCGGGAACGGGCTCTATCTCTCGGCGATCGCCGGGCTCCCACAGCCGGACCCCGAACTCCTCGAACAGGTCTTCGACCGTCTCCTTACGGACGCTTGACGTCTCCGCCGGTCAGCGGCGGAACGAGAGCGGGCCAGCGGTCACCGCGGATCGATCACGATATCGGCTCGGTCGCGGGTTCCATCAGCCGCGAAATGCGCCGCCTCGTCGACCTGCCAGCGCGCCAAGTACGGGCGCATCGCCTCGCCGTCGCGCGCCACGGCCCGCTCCAGTCGCTCGCCCACATCAGGCACCTCCACCCACACCAGCGCCGATAGACGGCCCGCCACCGCCGACCGCCCCGACGACACCCCCTCCAGGACCAGCACCTCCACAGGCGGCACCACGATCGACCCGCCCGGCCGCGGATTGCCCGATACCCATTGCATCACCGGCATTCTCGCGACCTGCCCGGCCGCGACCGACGCCAGCAAGAACTCCTCCATGACCGCCCACCAGTCCAGTGGATGCTCCCAGGTCGCGAGCAGATCGGTGGACACGACGGCCACCCGTGGAACTGCCGCATCGGGACGGGGAACCGCGTATGACGCTGTTCCGGGGTGGGCGCCGTTCGCGGCGGCCACGCTCTCGGGGGCGCCATCGCCAGCAGGGTCACCGTCACCATTACGGGCGTCGCGCCCTGCCGCAGCACCCACTCCGGCACCATCACCGGCGCCGCCCGACCCGCGACCGCCGGTGCGTCTCGGCTGGATCACCGCTCCGCCCATAGCGCCCGCGATCGCGTCCGCCAGCGGCCCCGCGAGCGACGTCTTCCCGGAGCCGCTCGGCCCGTCAACGGCGACCAGCCGAGTCGATCCGAGCCGCGCGGGCCGCACCAGCACAAGGCGCGCCGCCGCCGCGATACCCGTTGCGGCGTCCAGACTCTCGTGCACACCACGAGCCTGACCGGACACGTCAGCCGACGGAGCGTCGCCCGGACAGCGCCCGCCCCAGCGTCACCTCGTCCGCGTATTCGAGGTCGCCGCCGACGGGCAGCCCGCTCGCGAGCCGCGTCACCGACAGGTCGGGGAACGTCGACAGCAGCCGCACCAGGTAGGTCGCCGTCGCCTCGCCCTCCAGGTTCGGGTCGGTCGCCAGGATCACCTCGCGCACGTCGGGCTCCGCGATCCGCGTCAGCAGCGGGGCGATGCGCAGTTGGTCGGGCCCGATCCCGTCGATCGGCGAGATCGCACCGCCGAGCACGTGGTACACCCCGCGGTACTCGCGCGTGCGCTCCACGGCCGCAACGTCTTTCGGCTCCTCGACCACGCAGATCACGCCGGCGTCGCGCCGGGCGTCGGCGCAGATGCGGCACAGATCACCCTCGGATACGTTGCCGCACCGGTCACAGAACCGGACCTCGGACGCCATCTTCTGCAGCACCGTGCACAGCCGGTCGATCTCGGCGCGGTCCGTCGAGAGCAGGTGAAATGCGATGCGCTGCGCCGACTTCGGGCCGATGCCGGGCAACCGGCCGAACTCGTCGATCACATCTTGGACGGGGCCTTCGTACACCGCGGGCCGTTAGCCTTCCGGACGGGCCGAATCGGCCGCGTCAGCCGCATCGGCCGGCTCGACCACATCGGACGCGCCGGTCAGCCCCGCTAGGCCCGGAATGCTCCCGATGTCCGGCAACCCCGACAAACCCGGTACTCCCATGCCGCCCATCAGGCCGCCGGCCACCGATCCCATCGCCTTCTGGGCGAGGGCCTCCGCCGCGCGGGCACCGTCACGCACCGCCGCGATCACCAAGTCCGCGAGCGTGTCCACATCGTCCGGGTCGACCACCGACGGGTCGATCGTCAGCCCCACCAGCTGCCCGTTGCCGTCCATCTCCGCGCGCACCAGACCGCCGCCCGCGCTGCCCGTTGCGCGCACGTCGCCGAGCGACGCCTGCGCCCGCGCCATCTCCGCCTGCACCGCCTGTGCAGATTGCAGCAGTGCGCCCATATCGAACCCGCCGGCTTGCATAGAACCCGGTCCCTTCCTCGGCGATCGCAGTCTGACAGGGCCCAGCGTAGTGGGCCTGTCGGCAAACCGGGCCATGTGCTGGCACCCTGGAACAGTGCATGCTCGCTCGCCCTCCGCTCGCCCGCCCTTCGTCCGCACAGCTGCCGTCGCCTGGACCGCCGGCTGCGTCGCCCTGCTGCTCGCGGGTTGCGGCCCGGCGAGTATGACGCTGCCCTCGTCCACGCCCGCTCCGGCGGCTGGGGCCTCGGGGTCTTCCGACGCCGCCCCCGACGCGGCGACGCCCCATACGGCGACCTGGGGACCCGCGACTCAGGGAGCCTCGATCACGGTCCTACCGCCCCCATCGACCAGCGACCCGGCGTCCACTGCGGTGTCCACCACCGGGGTCACCAGGACGTCGCCGTCCAGCACGGGCACCACCGAGCCCACCTCGACATCGCCGTCCCGGACCGCCGCCGCCACTACCCCGCCGGCCGATCCATCCTCCGTCGTCGAAACCACGCGCACCGCACCGGCTTCGCCGATCGTCATCCCGGCAGGCACCGTCGTCGTCATCGATCCAGGCCACAACGGGGCCAATGCGAAGCACCCCGAGATCATCAACAAGCAGGTGCCGGCCGGGTTCGGCCAGTTCAAGGCGTGCAATACCACCGGCACCGCGACCAACGCCGGTTATCCGGAGCACGAGTTCACCTGGAACGTCGCGGTCGCGCTACGGGAGCTGTTGCAGGACAAGGGCATCACCGTCGTGATGACGCGGGACTCCGACACCGGGGTGGGCCCGTGTGTCAACGACCGGGCCGGGATCGGGAATAAGGCGCACGCAGCCGCCGTGATCTCCATCCACGGTGATGGCGAGGCGGCCGGTGTCCGCGGGTTTTACGTCATGACGGCGGCACGCGCACCGGCCGGGCCCGACATCACCGCCGGTACCGAGAAACTCGCGCGGGACGTCCGGAACGGCATGGCCGGCGCCGGCTTCCCGATCAGCAACACCCTGGGCTCCGACGGACTGTGGCAGCGCTCGGATCTCGCCGGCCTCAACCTGTCGCTCCGGCCGACCATCATGATCGAATGCGGCAATATGCGGAACGCGTCCGAGGCCGCGACGATGTCGTCGGCGGCGGGCCAACAGAGGTACGCCGAGGGCATCGCTGCCGGCGTCGAGGCGTTCCTCGGCCGCTGACCGCCATCGACTGAAAATCGACGCCCAGATTCGCCCGCCCCGACGTTTCCGCTCGTCGAGTTGATCTTGGTCGAATCGAGACGTCGTTTTTCGACCGCCACGGCGGTACGCCGACGCCCGGCGGCTACCGTGGACCATGCCGATTCACCCTCGATGAAAGGCCCGCTATGACCGCCACCGAAGCCGCCGCCAGCACAACATCGCTCACCCCGTGGCCCGGACACAACGCGCCGCTCGCCGAGGCCGATCCCGAGGTCTATGAAGCGATCACCGCCGAGCTGCACCGTCAGCAGCAGACCCTGGAGATGATCGCCTCGGAGAACTTCGCCCCGGTCGCCGCCATGCAGGCGCAGGGCTCGGTAATGACGAACAAATACGCCGAGGGCTACCCGGGCCGGCGCTACTACGGCGGATGCGAGAACGTCGACGTCACAGAGCGTCTCGCGATCGCGCGTATCAAGGATCTGTTCGGCGCGGAGTACGCCAACGTACAGCCGCACTCCGGCGCGCAGGCCAACGCCGCCGCCTACCAGGCGCTCATCAAGCCCGGCGATACCATCCTGGGCCTGTCGCTCGCGCACGGCGGGCACCTCACCCACGGCATGCGCATCAACTTCTCCGGACTGCTCTACGAGGTCGCCGCGTACGAGGTGTCCAAGGAGGACTACCGCATCGATATGGACGCGGTCGCCGAGATGGCGCGGACGCACCGGCCGAAGGTGATCGTCGCCGGCTGGTCCGCGTACCCGAGGCACCTGGACTTCGAGAGATTCCGGGAGATCGCGGACGAGGTCGGCGCGTATCTGTTCGTCGACATGGCGCATTTCGCGGGTCTCGTCGCCGCAGGCCTGCACCCCTCGCCGATCCCGTTCGCGCATATCACCACCACGACCACGCACAAGACCCTGGGCGGCCCGCGCGGCGGCGTGATCCTGACCAACGACAAGGATCTCGCGAAGAAGATCAACTCCGCGGTGTTCCCCGGTCAGCAGGGCGGCCCGCTGGAGCACGTGATCGCGGCGAAGGCGGTCGCGTTCAAGATGGCCGCCGCACCGGAGTTTAAGGACCGCATGGAGCGCACCCTGCGCGGGGCGAAGCTGCTCGCCGAGCGCCTGGTGGCCGACGACGCCACCGCGGCCGGGGTGAACGTGCTCACCGGCGGCACCGACGTGCACCTGGTTCTCGCCGACCTGCGCAACTCGCCCCTGGACGGCCAGCAGGCCGAGGACCGGCTGCACTCGATCGGCATCACGGTCAACCGCAACGCGGTGCCGTTCGATCCGCGGCCGCCGATGGTCACCTCGGGTCTGCGTATCGGCACCCCCGCGCTCGCCACCCGCGGATTCGGCGACGACGACTTCCGCGAGGTAGCCGATGTCATCGCCGCCGCGCTCATCGCCCCGGCCGGAGATCTGGACGCTGCGCTGGCATCGTCACTACGCGCGCGCGTCGCCGCACTGGCCACGAAACACCCCCTGTATCCGACCCTGGGCTGAGCCGAGAACGTCGTCATATCAGGCATTTTCACCCGTTTATGACGAGGTTCGCGCGGGCTGCGCCCGCGAGAGGCCCGCGACAAGCCCGCCCCGGCTGGCCGAGGCCGTCAGCCCGTCCGGGTGATTCCAGCTGCCGGTCGCGGCGCCGTCCCCCGGGCTCACCACGCGCACGAGCGACCGCAGCGACTATCGACATCGCCGTTTCGCCTCTACAGTGATCCGTTCACGACCCGACGTGCGACAGGTGGGGTGTGCAGGACGAAACCGCCGACTGCGCCACCCACGGCGCAGCCGAAGACGCCGAACTGATCTCCCGCATCGCCGCGGGGGACCAGTCGGCGCTGCGCGAGCTGATGGACCGGCACTCCGCGTGGCTGCGGATCCGGCTCGCCCGCCGCACCCCGGACGAAGATCTGGCCGAGACCGCGCTGCAGGCAACGTTTGTCGCCGTGTGGCGACATCCGCGCCGCTACCGCGGGCATGGTGCCGTCGGCGCCTGGCTGTGGGGCATCGCCATCCGACAGCTGATCTCGGCACTGCGGGTCCAGCGCCCACCGGCACCCGTTCCGCACCAGGTGGTGTCGGCGCTCTCCCCGATCGTCCGCAGCGCCGAGGACGAGCTGCTGCTCGCCGTGGAACACGGCGATCTCGGTGCCGCGCTCACACGGCTCAGCCCGCGGCTTCGCGAGGCATTGCTCGTCACCGTGGTCGACGGGCTGTCAGTACGTGAGGCCGCGCTGCTGCTGGGCATCCCGATCGGCACGGCGAAGAGCCGCATCCGGCTTGCGAAGGCGCAATTGCGTCGGCACCTGGTGGGAGAAATAGCATGACATGGCATGTGCCCCGGGAACTCTGGGAACGATTCGCCTCGGGGGCGCTCGACGGCCCCGGCCAGGCGGCTGTCGAGGCGCATCTCGTCGAATGCAGCGACTGCCAACGACAGGCGTCCCGGTTCGTCGGCGGGAGCGAGCGCCTGTGGACCGCGGTGCACACCGAGATCTCGCATCCCCGTCCACGGTGGCCACTACGGTGGGCCCATTACCTTGGCCTTGACGACGCCGACACCGTGATCCTCGCGGCCTGCGACAACCTGCGCCTGCCGTGGGCCGTCGCCATTGGCGGCGCGCTCGCCAGCGTGAGCGTCGCCGCCAACCTCGGCCGCTTCCAGGACCTCGGCTTCATGCTGATGAGCCCGCTGATCCCCTTGCTCGCCGTACTCGCGGCATTCGACGCGACCGACATACTCCGCGAGCTCGCCGCGGCCACGCCGCTGTCGCGACTCCGGATCGGGCTGCTCCGCACGCTCGCCACGCTGCTGGTCGCCCTACCCGCGCTCAGCTGCCTGGCAGCGCTGGTGCCGGGCCTGCACGCACTCACCTGGGTGTGGCTGCTGCCGTCACTCGGGCTCACCGCGGGCGCGCTGGTTGGGCTGCGGTGGCTGCGCACGTGGCAGGTGGCCGCCGTCATCGCCGGAGGCTGGACGGTTGCGGTCCTCGCGATTGACGCGACAGGACAGCTCGGGCACGTCGGCGGGGGCTCCGGGCAGGCGATCTTCGCCGCCTTCGCCGTGGGAACCGGCATCTGGTACTGGACCTCGTCGCGCAGCACAGCGCAGGCAGGAGTGACGCGATGATCGCAACCCTGACGGACGCCGCCAAGTCCTACGGCCGGACCTGCGCGCTTCGCCCGACCACGCTGCACCTCGATACCGGGGTGATCGGCCTGCTCGGCCCGAATGGCGCAGGCAAGACGACCATGCTCCGCATGCTGGCCACCGTCCTCGCGCCGACCTCCGGACGCATCACGGTCGCCGGGTACGACGTCACCGGGGCGTACGGCGAGCGGGTCGAGGCCCGGCGCCGGATCGGCTACCTGCCCCAGGAGGTCGTTTTCCCGCGCGGCATGACTGCCGCCGGCTTCCTCGATTACATTGCGGTGCTGAAGGAGTGGCGCAATACGGCGTCTCGGCACGACGAGGTGCAGCGCGTGCTCGCGCTGGTCGACCTAGCCGATCGCAGCACCACCAAAGTGCGCGCCCTGTCCGGCGGCCAGCGGCGCCGGCTCGCCATCGCGCAGGCACTGATCGGGTCGCCGAGCCTGCTGATCCTGGACGAACCGACCACCGGTCTCGACCCGGAGCAGCGCATGGGGCTCCGCAACATCCTGTCGAAACAGCCTGGCGCGGTGCTCATCTCGACGCACCAGACCGAGGACGTCGCCGCGCTGTGCGATCGGGTGATCGTGCTCGACGACGGCGCCGTCCGGTTCGATGGAACGGTCGCCGATCTGCTGGCGACCGCCGACGGCCTGGTACATCAGGGTGCCGAGGCCACCGTCGGCGCCATCCAGACCTGGCGCACCGGAACAGGTCTCATCAGGTCCGTCGGTGGCGAGGCCGCCGCGGGCATCGAGCGTGTCACTCCCACCGTCGAAGATGCCTACCTGCTGCTCCGGCAACAGTCGTAACGGAGAACGACCATGACAACGCCCCCCGCACAGTTCGAAGCGCAGTCCCGGCCACAGCGGCATTCCGACGCGAGTGCCGCGACGCTGCGTACTCTCGCCTGGCGGGAGATCGTCCAGTATGCACGGTCCTGGCTGTTCCTGATCGGCGCCGGCGGCACCGCCGCGCTCACCGTGGCGGGCTTCGTCCAGGACGACGGCTCCTCCTCCACGATGAGCATGATCGCGCCGGCGGCCCTGCTCGGGCTACTCGGCATGATCGTCATGGCAAACCTCACGGCGCGATCCGACCGCGCCGCCGAGGCCGCCGGAGCACTCGCCGTCGGCCAGAGCACGCGAACGAAGGCACTCGCCGCCGCCGCCTGCGTGCCCGTCGCCGCGGCGCTGGCGTGGTTCGTCGCCGCGATCGTGCAATACCACGTCCAACCCGCCGAGCCCTGGGCCGTCCCGTTCGGACCCGTCAGCGACGCGCACGTGTGGGCGGTGATGTTCGCCCTCGGTGTCGTCCCGGCCGCGAGCGGCCCCATTGTCGGCCTGCTCGTTGCGCGGTGGCTTCGCTGGCGCGGCTCCGCGGTGGTGGTCGCCGTCGTCGTGGTGGTGGTCACCATCGTGATGCAGGGCAATTTCCAGTCGACCTGGCGCTGGCACGTGGTGTGGCCGTGGACGTACTGGTACGGCCCGGTCGGCTGGGGGGACAGCGGCGGCGACGGCGCCCCGTGGAAGGAACTGCCCGGCTCGCCGTTCTGGTGGCTCGGCTACCTCATCGCCTTGTGCGTGCTCGGAGTGCTCGTGGCGCTCTACCGCGACCCGGAGGCGAGCAGCGCACGGCGCCGGCTGCAGATCGTGATCGTCGCCGCGGTGGCCGTGGCGACGCTGGTGGCCACGATGATGACGGGCCTGCCAGCCCCGGTGATCAACCCGCTCATCGGCACGGCATTCTGACCGTCGCATGAGCCGATTCAGATGAGAAGCTATGCGGCGCGGGCAATCCCGTGGCGACTGCTTGGTGCCTGCACCGCCCTGCTCGGCACGCTGATGGCGCTCGTCCGGGTGCACCCCTGGACCCTGTGGCCACTGCAGGGTCTCGCGGTCGGGCTGCTCGCCGGGGCCGTCGGCTGGTGTCTCGACGAGCCGGCGGCTGCCGTGGTAGACGCCGCGCCGCGCGGCCTACCCTGGCGCACTGCCGCTCGCGCGATAGGCATAGCCCCGCTCGCCGCGGTATGGCTACTGCTCGTGTGGTGGGCGCGGCCGGCACTGTTTGGCCACCCGGGAACCATTGCGGTGCAGGGTCTTTCGGCCTCCGCGATCGCCAGTGCATGGGTCACCTGGCGGCGCGCCGGGGCTGCGGCGACGCCCGGCAACCGCTTCGCGACCGCGGTAGTGCCGCTCGCCGCCGCGTGGGCGTTGGCGCGGCCGCTCGAGACGCGACTGCCGATCTTCCCGTACGGGCCCGCCGGGCCAGCCGCGAATTGGGCCGGAAGCACCTGGTTGTGGGCCACAGCCGGTGCCACGGCGCTCGTGTTCACCACCGTGCTACTCGCCCGGGACGGTCGCCTGCCGCCGATCAGGGGCCTTCGTCGATGGGGTGCGCCCCGAGCTTCGCGGTGAGCAGGTCGATCGCGGCCCGGCTCGGATCGATCGGCTGATATGACGATGCGTCCGGCGAAACGTCTTCGTCCGGGTCGAGGTCGTCGTAGGGGTTCGGCTCGTCCGGCTCGTCGGAGACCGGCTGTGCGGCAACGGGAGTCGAACTCGGCCGAGCTGTCACCCCGGCGCGGGCCGTGGCCGGCGTGAGGTCCACGTTCGGTCCGGCACCGCCGCGGCCGCCCCGGTCGGCAGCCGGGCCGGCACCCGCGCCCGCTCCGGCGTCCGCGTCGCGGCCCGCCGCAGGCGCCGAGGCACGGCTGCCGGGCTGCTGCCCCACCGCGGCGGGCGCCGACCGTCCGGCGGAGCCGCCCTCGGCCGCGTCCCCGGATTCACAGCGGACGCGCCAGTCCACCCCGAGGACGTCGCGGAGCGCGGCGCGCAGCACATCGGCATTGCCCGGCTCGTTGACACGCCTGGCGAGCGCCGCCGTCGGCATGGATACCACCAGGACGCCGCGATCCAGCGCCGTCACGGTCGCCGATTCGAGCAGCACCTGCGTGGTGCGACGGTGCTGCTTGACGGCCGCGAGCACCTCCGACCAGACGCGCCGCACGTCGGTGACACCGATCTCGCCGCCCGAAACCGGCGGCGGCGCAGCGTATTCCGCAGTGTCTTCCGCGGGGTCAGGTCGCGCCTGCCGCGCAGACCCGGCCTGCGCGCCGGCGGCCGCGCCGGCTTCCGCCGCAGCCTCCAAAGGAGCATCCGGCCCGACCCCGGCCGTTCCGAGACGGTCGTCGCTTCCCGCGGCATCCGCCGGGGCGGATTCCGAGGCGGCACCGTCAGCGGCGGTGCCCGCCGCCTCGTCCCTACCCGGGTCGGCAGCGCCCTCGCCGCCCGATGCGGCGGAACGCCCCTCCCGCGTCGGCGGTTTCGAGCGTGGCCGGTCACTCGACAACACCGGCGGCTCCGGCAGACCCAGGTCCGGCCCCGCGGCGGACGGTGGCGACGGCCGCACGCTGCCCGGCGCCGCGCCCGCACCATCCGGCGCGCCGCCGCGCGTTCCCGCCTCGATGCCGCCCTGGGCCGATTCCGCCCGCTCCGCAACGGTTCTCGATCCACGCATGGCAGCGGAGCCGCGAACATCGTCATACTCGCCGCTCAAACCACCGACAGAGCCGCTACCGGCGGCATCGTGTTCCGCCGCAATGTCCAGCCGCCGCTCGACCCGTTCCAGCCGTTGCAGCAGCCCGGCATCGTCCAGCGACGCCGCCGGCAGAAGCATTCGCGCGCAGAGCAACTCGAGCACCAGCCGAGGCGAGGTGGTGCCCCGCATCTCCGCAAGGCCGGTGTGCAGGATCTCCGCGAACCGGGTGAGCGTGGCCGTCGGCAGCCGCTCGGCCTGGGCCGCCATCGCCGCCAGTTCGTCCTCCGGCTCGTCGATCAGGCCCTTCGCTGCCGCATCCGGGACCGCCTGCAGGATCACCAGATCGCGCAGCCGCTGCAGCAGGTCCGCCCCGAACCGCCGCGGGTCGTGCCCCGCCCCGGCCACCCGCTCCACCGCGCCGAACACGCTCGCACCGTCGGAGGCCGCCAGCGCATCGACCATCTCATCCAGCAGCGCCGCGTCGGTCACCCCCAGCAGCGCGACGGCGCTCGCATAGGTGACCCCATCCGGCCCGGCGCCGGCGAGCAACTGGTCCATCACGGACAGGGCGTCGCGCGCCGACCCCGCCCCCGCCTTCACCACCAGCGGGTAGACGGCCGGCTCGACCGCGACACCCTCTTCGCCGCACAGCTTTTCGAGCAATCCGCGCAGCGTCGCCGGCGGCAGCAGATGGAACGGATAGTGGTGGGTGCGCGAACGAATGGTCGGCAGCACCTTCTCCGGCTCCGTGGTGGCGAACACGAACACCAGGTGTTCCGGCGGCTCTTCCACGATCTTGAGCAGGGCATTGAAGCCCTCCTTGGTGACCATGTGCGCCTCATCGATGATGAACACGCGGTACCGCGACTCGGCCGGCATGTAGAAGGCCCGGTCGCGCAGCTCGCGCGTATCGTTCACGCCGCCATGGCTCGCCGCGTCCAACTCCACCACATCGAGCGACCCCGGCCCCTCCGGCGCGAGCGCGACACAGGAGGCGCACACCCCGCACGGATCCGCGGTCGGGCCGTTTTCGCAATTCAGCGACCGGGCGAGAATCCGCGCGGACGAGGTCTTCCCGCATCCGCGCGGGCCGGAGAACAGGTAGGCGTGGTTGATCCGCCCGGCGGCGAGGGCCTTGCGCAGCGGCTCGGTGACATGCTCCTGCCCGACCACCTCGGCGAACGTCGCCGGGCGGTACTTCCGATAGAGAGCGAGCGCCACGTGTGAGAGCCTACGTGCCGCCTATGACGTAGTGCCGGGGTCGGGGTCGGTTGTGTGAATAAGCGCCGTGAGTGAGCGCTGTGAACGGGCGCCCGGCTTGACATCGCCCGGCGAGCTCTGCCCCGTGTCCGAGCCGTGCCCCATCGCCGGGGGCTTGGCCGGGAACATCGTCATACTCGATACCCGGCGCGAAACGAGGTGGACCCCCGCACCCGCCAGAGCTCCCGGACCCTTGCTGCCTTCCGGCCCTGGGGGAGTTGAGGAGATGGACGCCGCGGGGGTCCGGTCGCCATGCTACCGGAGATGCGCGGCACGGGCGCCGGCGCCGGGCGATTCGGTCGGGCTCGCGAAGTCCGGTACCCTCTCCGATGGAGGATTCGCCTAGTGGCCTATGGCGCACGCTTGGAAAGCGTGTTGGGTTAACCGCCCTCAGGGGTTCGAATCCCCTATCCTCCGCGCACTGTGCCGAGTGGATGTGTCTGGCTCCCGGGTCGGCCGTCGGCACGATGATCCGCAGCCCTCACACCGCCGGTCGGATGTCGGTGTGCACGAAGTCGTCCCCCCTGTACAGCAAGGGTTCTCGCAGATCCTTCGCCAGCGCGTAGGAGAGGCAGTCGCCGAAGTTGAGCCGCGCGGGATGCCCGCTGCCGCAGCCGAAGTCCCGGTAGGCCTGGCGCGCGATCTGTGCCTGCGCCGCGGTGACGGGCTCGATGCGGATGTCCAGCTCCACGAGCAGTTCATCGAGGTGGCGGGACAGGATAGGATCGCCACGGCCGTCGAGAACGATCGCCGTTTCCAAATACGACGCCGCGGACATCGTCACACGGTTCGCCGACCTCATCGATTGCACGAAACGGTGACACTCCGCCTCGTCTGCGGCGACTGCAACAACGGCCGAACTGTCCACGATCACGCCGGCAAACCTCTCTCGTCATAGCGGTCGTCGATATTCATCAGCGGCGGCCCGGCGACGATGCGCGCATGCATGTCGTCCAGGATCCGATTGATCCGCTCGGTCTTCGCCCGCTCGGCCGCGCCGGCTTCGTCAGCACGCAGACTCGGTACCCGGCCTCAGTACGCGAACGTCGCGACCTGGCTGCGCAGGCTGGTCGCCATCTGCGCGATCTGTCCGATCGCTGCATGTGCCTGCATCACGGCCTCCGTCGTCGAGGCCGCCGCCTGCGCGACACCCGTGATGTTGGAGGCTATCTCGCCCGTCCCGTTCGCAGCCTCGGCCACGTTGCGGCTCATCTCCACCGTCGTGGCCGTCTGCTCCTCGACCGCCGAGGCGATCGAGGTCTGGAAGTCGTTGATGGACGCGATGATCGTCCCGATCTCGCCGATGGCGCGCACCGCATCCGCGGTATCCGACTGGATCGCCTCGACCTTCGCGACGATATTCTCGGTCGCTCGGGACGTCTCCTGCGCGAGTTCCTTGACCTCGTTCGCCACGACGGCGAATCCCTTCCCGGCCTCGCCGGCGCGGGCGGCCTCGATCGTCGCGTTCAGCGCGAGCAGGTTGGTCTGCGCCGCGATCGACGTGATCACCTTGACCACATCGCCGATCTCCTGGGACGACACTCCCAGCTTCGCCACGGTCGCGTTCGTGGACTCGGCCTTCGCCGCCGCCGCGGACGCGACTTTCGCTGCTTCCGAAGCGTTCTGGGCGATCTCCCGGATCGACGCATCCATCTGCTCGGCCCCCGCCGCCAGCGTCTGGACGTTCCGCGACACCTCTTCGGACGCCGCTGCGACCACGTCGGCCTGCACCGAGGTCTCCTCGGCCCCGGCCGCAATCTGCATCCCGGACGCGGAGAGTTCCTCCGACGCGTTCGCGACGGCGCCGACCGAGTCGGCGACCGCGCCGATCATCGAACGGACGGTGCTCTGCGCAGCGGCCAGGGCCTGGGCCATCTGGCCGACCTCGTCACGTGAATCGACGTCGGCGCCGACGGTCAGGTCGCGATTCGCCATGGCATCGAGCGCCGTCTTCACCCGCGTAAGCGGGCGGTGGACGCCGCGCGCCACGTACAGACTCAGGCCCACCGCGATCGCCAGACCGAGCCCGAGTACTAGGAATATCACCAGGATGCTGCGGTTCTTCGCCGCCGACGCATCGGCCGCCTGCGCGCTGAACGAGGCCGCGGCCCGCGCTTCGATCGAGTCGAGTGACGCTGCCATCGCGCTGACCACCGACGTGGCATGCGTGTGGTACGCGGCCTGGTATCCGGCGCGATCACTCGCCGCCGCCAACGGGAACAACACCGCGTCGCGCAGGTTCTTGAAACCGTGCCACGCGTCCTTGAAGGCGCCCCAATCCTTCGGGTCCATAGAGCCGAGGGCACCGTCGACCTTGGCGATCGCCTGGTCCGTTTCGGCGTCCGTGTCGGCGATCGACACCTTCGACGCCGCCAGCGCGTCGGCCGACGTATCGATGGTCGCCATCGCGATGAGACTCCGCGCCTTCAACTCGTTTTGATGGATCAGCGAGAGCGGCGCCATCACATCGTTCTGCGTATTTGTCAGGCCTACCAGGCCGGCGTTCGATGCGGCGAGGGCGTTCACCGCCACCAGGGTCGACCCGATCGCGACCGCGGCCAGCAGGCCGAGCGCCGTGAGGATCTTCGTGCGAACCTTCCGATCGACGAACCAGCGTCCGAGCCCCCCGCGCCGACGCTCGTCGGCCGCATGCGCCGCCCCATTTCCAGACACTCGGGACAGTCCTGCAGCCGGAATCGTCGCCGTGGACATCGACCGTCACCTCACCGTTCACCCGGATCACGTTGTCGGGCTCATGAGCAGCGGACGCCTCACGCGGGGCGGATCAGCGCCACGAGCCTTGACTATCCGATCGGCAGAGGGACGCACCGAGTGAAGGCGTTCCGCGAAGGGTGGTTCCCGCAGCTCATCTGGTCGGCGCGCGGCCCGTCCGCGGCGCATCGTTGCGCCACAAGAGCCGCCCCGTCGGCTGCCCATCGAGTATGACGGTGTTCGCCCGCTGCGCGGGGTGAGCCCCTATCGCTGGGCCGCCGCGACGAGGGCGGCGAACAACCGCATGTCCGTGTCGGTCTCGGGATGCCACTGGACAGCCAGCCAGAACCGTCGGTCGGATCGCTCCATCGCCTCGATCAGGCCGTCGGACGCGCGGGCCACCGCGGCGAATCCCGGATGCGCATCGACCGATTGATGGTGGTGACACGGCACCGTCAGGCTGGGCCCCACGATGTCGGCCAATCGTGAACCCGGTCGCACCGCAATGGCTGTCGACCCGTAATTCCCCGCGCCTGGAGAGTGCCCTTCGTGGCCGACGACGTCCGGCACGTGCTGCGCGAGTGATCCGCCCGCCTGCACGGCCATCATCTGCATGCCGCGGCAGATGCCGAGCGTCGGCAGGTCGCGCTCACCAGCGGCATCGAGCAGCGCCAGCTCCGACGCGTCCCGGTCCGCGCGCCACCCGGAGGTGTGCGGGCCGGGCTCGTCGCGATACCTCGCCGGGTCGACGTCCGCCCCTCCACCGATCACCAGCCCGTCGAGCCGATCGATCACCGCCGCCGCGTCGTCGGCGTCCAGGTTCGGCGGCAGCAGGACCGAGGCACCGCCCCCCGCCTTCACCGCGTCGGCGTACGCGGCGGGCAGCAGATCCGCCCGGACCTGCCGCCAGCTCCCCCAGTCCGCGGGCTCGCGATACGTGCTGATCCCGATCACCGGCTTGCTCACGTCTCTCCCCTTCTCGCCGAGCGGTGCGAAATGCACCACCCGGCACCCGTTTTGTCCGCAATTTCGCACCGCTCGGCGAGGATTACGTCCCTCACCAGGACGCTCCGCGGCTGCGCAGCATCCCACCGACCTGCCGCAGCAGCTGCGCCGATCCTTGGGTCAGCATCGAGTTCGTCACCATCGTCATCAACCAACCGTCGCCCAGCACGTCGTTGAGCCGCGCCCGGTCCTCCCAGAGCGCTTCACCGGTGTGGAAGGCAACGCCGTCGTATTCACATCCCACTTTGTACGCCGGCCATGCCAGATCCAGTCGATACCATCGGCCCGGACGAGGCTCGACCCGCCATTGCAGCATCGGCGACGGAAAGCCTGCCTGCAGAAAGAGCCACCGCAGCCACGACTCGCGCGGGGATTCGGCCCTGCCGTCCGCCCAGTCCGCCACGTCGCGGACGTGCCGAATGCCGCGAAGTGTGACGGCGTCCGCGAAGCAGGCAAGGTCGGCTGCCGTGGCCACCGACCCGGAGGCCAGCGCCGCATCCAACACCGCCAGGCTCCGCGGCGCAGCACTCGGCCCGCGAAACCCCGCAGCCACCCGAACGGCCGTCTCGACCGGATCCATCGTGGGGCGCCCCCGCACATCGACCAACGGCGCCAGCGGATCGATGCGGTGCAGAACCAGCCCCGACCGCTTGCTCGCATAGTCCCGATTCGCCAGAAGATGCAGCGACGTGCTCCCGGACAGATCGAACCCGTAGATCTCCGCGGCAGTGTCCAGACATGGCCGCGCAGGCCCGCCCAGAGTAATTTCCGCGGCCGTCAGACGGGACTCCAAGGTGATCGGGCCGGTCGCGTATGTCCCGTGCCACATCGACGTCACCGCACCCCGCCGCACGGCGGCGGCAAGGCCCGCTCGGCCGATCAATTCGCGCGCTTGCCGACCGAGTAAGACCCCGCCCTGGGCTCGTGCCGCCACGGACAACCGGTAGGACTCTGTGGATTCCATGCGCCACAGTGGCGCACAACATCAGGTCCACACCCGCCGGCCCGCGACAGTGTGGATGGATTTCGCACAGGTGGACAACTCCTCCCCGCCGAGCGGTGCGAAATGCACCGTCTGACGCCCGTTTTGTCCGCAATTTCGCACCGCTCGATGTAGGAGGTACTCGGCGGACAGGAAAATCAGTCCAGCGGCGTGACGTAGGCGCCGGCGATGCCGCCATCCACCAGGAACTGCGACGCCGTGATGAACGAGGAATCATCAGAGGCGAGAAACAGTACTGCGGAAGCGATCTCGTCCGCCTCAGCAAACCGGCCCATCGGGATGTGCACCAGCCGGCGCGCGGCCCGCTCCGGATCCTTCGCGAAGAGTTCTTGCAGTAGCGGTGTGTTCACCGGACCCGGGCACAGCGCATTCACCCGCACCCCCTGCCGCGCGAACTGCACGCCCAGCTCCCGCGACATCGCGAGCACCCCGCCCTTGGAGGCGGTGTAGGAGATCTGCGACGTGGCCGCGCCCATCACCGCCACGAACGACGCGGTGTTGATGATCGACCCCTTGCCCTGCTCCAACATGTACGGCAACGCCGCCTTGCAGCACAGGTACACACTCGTCAGGTTGACCTCCTGGACGCGGCGCCATGCCTCCAGGCCGGTCGTCAGGATGGAATCGTCGTCGGGCGGCGAGATACCGGCGTTATTGAACGCGATGTCGACGCTGCCGTACGTGTCGTGCGCGAGCTTGAACAGCGCATCGACCGATTCCTTGTTCGTGACATCGGTTTTCGCGAACGCACCCTCAAGTTCTTCGGCAATCTGCGGCCCGTGTTCGGCATCGACATCGCCTATGACGACGTGTGCGCCTTCCGCGGCGAACCGTTTCGCCGTCGCGAGCCCGATCCCGGAACAACCGCCGGTGATGACGGCGACAAGGCCCTCAATGCGTCCTGACATGAATGACAAGCCTTTCTGAAGTGGATATTTCGCCTGAAATCACAGGGCCCTGATGGTGCTCAATCCGTGGCGATGAACACGTTCTTCTCCTCGGTGAACGCGTCCGTCGCGTTCGGGCCGAGCTCGCGGCCGAGCCCGGACTGCTTGTAGCCGCCGAACGGGGTCCAATAGCGCACCGACGAATGCGAGTTCACCGACAGATTCCCGGATTGCACGCCGCGGGCGACGCGCAGCGCGCGCCCCACGTCCGAGGTGAAAATCGAGCCGGACAAGCCGTACTCGGTGTCGTTGGCCATGGCGATCGCCTCGGCCTCGTCCTCGAACGGCATCATCGCGACGACCGGGCCGAAGACCTCTTCCCGCCACACGGCGTCGGTCACCGACCGGGGCAGGACGACCGACGGCGGCATCCAGAATCCGCCCGCGAAATCCGCCCCGTCGGGCGCGGTTCCGGTCGTCGCGATCTCGACACCGTCGAGGTATCGCGCGACGCTGTCCCGGTGCCCGGCCGAAATCAGCGGCCCCATCTCGGCATCGGCCGATGCCGGGTCGAGCACCTTGACGCCCCGCACGGCCGCCGCGAACTTGTCCAAGAATTCGTCATAGACGCTGCGCTGCACGAGGACTCGCGAACGGGCGCAGCAATCCTGCCCGGCGTTGTCGAACACCGCGTACGGCGCGGACGCCGCGGCCTTGTCGAGATCGGTGTCCGCGAACACGATCGTCGCGTTCTTGCCGCCGAGTTCCAGCGTCACCGGCTTCACCTGCCGCGCGCACCCGGCCATGATCTGCTTGCCGACCTCGGTGGACCCGGTGAAACACACCTTCCGCACGGTGGGGTTGTCCACGAACCGTTGCCCGACAACGCTTCCCTTGCCGGGGATCACGATGAAGACGCTCTCCGGCAGTCCAGCCTCCCGAGCCAGTTCGGCAATCCGCAGAGCCGTCAGCGGGGTGAGCTCCGCGGGCTTGAGCACGACGGTGTTGCCGGCCGCCAGTGCCGGACCGAACCCCCATCCCGCGATCGGCATGGGGAAGTTCCACGGCACGATCACACCGACCACGCCCAGCGGCTCGCGGAACGTGATGTCGACCCCGCCGGGAACCGGGATCTGTTTGCCCATCATGCGTTCCGGAGACGCCGAGTAGTAGTTGAGCACATCGCGGACGTTGCCGGCCTCCCACCGCGCGTTGCCGACGGTATGCCCGGAGTTTGCGACCTCGAGCTGCGCGAGCTCTTCGATGTGCGCGTCGACCGCGGCGGCGAACGCCCGCAGCAGCCGGGCGCGCTCGCCGGGTGCCACCGCCTTCCACGCCGGAAACGCTTCGTTCGCACGGGCGATCGCGGCGTCGGTCTCGGCGGCGTCCGCCAGCGGGACCTCGCCGATCGCCCGGCCGGTCGCCGGGTTAACGACCGTGTGCGAACCGCCGGCCCCACGGGTCACAGACGGGTCGGCGGCCACGGCAATGCCTACAGACATCGTGTGCTCTCTCACTTCTCGGTTACAGTCGCTCGAACCCGCGACGCCGCTCCCAGTCGGTGACGGCGGCGTTGAAGGCGGCCAGTTCAGTATCCGCCGCGTGGACGTAGTGGGTGACGACATCGTCCCCGAAAGCCGCCCGGGCGACCTGTGACGATTCGAACACGTCACGCGCGTCACGCAGGGTGTGTGGCACCCGCGGATGGTCGGAGGTGTAGGCGTTCCCGGTCAGTTCGGGTTCCAGCTCGAGGCCCTGTTCGATGCCGTAGAGGCCGCCCGCCAGCATGCCGGCAAGCGCCATGTAGGGGTTGACATCCCCACCGGGGAGCCGGTTTTCGAGGCGCGCAGAGGCGCCGTGCCCGACCAGCCGCACCGCGCAGGTGCGGTTGTCGTTGCCCCAGCCGATCGTCGTCGGCGCGAACGATCCGTCCGCGAATCGCTTGTACGAGTTGATGTTCGGTGCGTACAGCAGCGTGAAGTCCGCCATCGTCGCGAGAATGCCCGCGATGAACTGGTCGTAGAGCTTGCTCCGCGACCCGGTTGCCTCGTCCCAGAACACGGTCTCCCCGCCGAGCCCGCGCAGCGACATGTGCACGTGACACGAGGAGCCCTCGCGCTGGTCGTACTTCGCCATGAAGGTGATGGACTGGCCGTGCTGCGCCGCGATTTCTTTCGCCGTGTTCTTGTACACCGCATGGTTGTCCGCCGTGGTGATCACATCGCTGTAGAGGAAAGCGATCTCGTGCTGACCGAAATTGCACTCGCCCTTCGCGGACTCGACCGTGGTACCCGCCGCGTGCATCACGTTACGGATCTCGCGCAGCAGCGGCTCGACCCGAGTCGTGCCCAGGATCGAATAGTCGACGTTGTACTGGTTCGCCGGCGTCATGGCGGTGTAGTCCGAGTTCCACGCGTCCTCGTAGGTCGTGTTGAACACGATGAACTCCAGCTCCGTGCCCGCCAACGCGATCCACCCACGATCCGCCGCACGCTGCACCTGCTCGGCGAGGATCGACCGCGGCGACACCCGCACCGGCGCGCCACCGTCCCAGATCAGATCGCACTGGATC
>JAFIHI010000102.1 GCA_017848755.1 Nakamurella sp.
CGCGGCGGCGACGGCATCGACGCGCAGGCTCGGCCAGGGCCGTCGCTGCTCGCACCAGCCCGACAAGCCCAGCTGGCTGAACACGACGCGGCCGCGCGCATCGATGCCGACGAGGTGCTCCTCCGCACCGGACACGCCGTTGACTGTCGACCAGAAGCCGGGCACGGCACCCGCCGGCGTGCTTACGTGATCGGCGACCAGCGTGCCCATGGAGCCATCCCCCACATCTAGCACCACGGCCTCGCTTGCGTTTCCCGCGGGCTCGATGAGCCAATCCAGATGCGGGTAGGAGGTAGTTTGAGCCGTCAGTCGCAACGCCTCTCCCGCGGGCGAGACTGCCGCGAGACGAAAGGAACTGCCGTCGGCATCGACCGTAAGCGCGGAGACCGCACGAGCATATGGGATCAAGATGCCCGCGTCGATGAACCCATCTGCGGGAGTCCAGTAGTACCGCTCGGCCCCGGCATCGCTCAACGCCATGATCTCGAGGAAGTCGGGACCCTGTGGAACCTGGGTAATGGCAACCGTCCGTACCCGCCGCGTGCCAGCGAAGTGCAAGCCGCCGCTCCAGGATCCTGGCGGCGGCCCCGACCGCCGATCGACCAGGTCAGCGTTGAACCAGAACACCCATATGCCGCCGCCCTCGGCCGGCGCTACAAGTTCGAAATTGCCCCGATCCCCATAGACACCCTGGGTGAGACCCGGACGGCCGCTGATCGCAGGCAGTGGCTGGCTCAGGAGTTGGAGGGTCATCTGACCATAATCACGCAGCATTGACCATCGTCAAGCATTATCATGCTCGATTATGCTCGTATCGATGCGAGTATGCCCCTTACCAGCCGACCCGGGGAGTCAGATCCAGTCCGACTCGCTTGAAGGGAACTGCACATGGCCGACCGTCATGCCCTTGTACTCATAGGCGCGGGAAGCGCCGTGTTCACCCGAGGCCTTCTAGCGGACCTCATTTCGGCCCACGATCTGGGCGATTGGCAAATCCGCCTGGTCGATGTCGCACCGGATCCGCTGGCCAAAGCGGTCGCCTTGGCAGAGAAGATGATCGCGGCGCGAAAGGCAACCGCGCACATCAGCGTCGTTGGCTCGACCGATCGGCGTACCGTGCTCTCCGGAGCTGATTTCGTCGTCACCTGCGTCGGCGTCGGCGGCCGTCCAGGTTGGCAGACAGACCACGAGATCTGCATGCGGCACGGTGTCTATCAGCCGGTCGGCGACTCGGTGATGCCCGGCGGAATCTCACGACTACTGCGCACAACGCCGGTCCTGGTCGAGATCGCCCGAGACGTTCTCGATCTCGCACCGGACGCACACTTCTTCAACTACTCCAACCCCATGACTGCCAACGTCATGGCGATGGCACGCTGGGCAGACGCCGAGCATGTGGTCGGTCTGTGCCACGGTATGCATCACGTGCAGCACCACTTGGCGGCTTTCATCGGCAAACCCTATGAGGAGACATCCACGCTCTACGCGGGCATCAACCATCTGATCTTCATCTCCCACTTCCGCCGGCGAGGCCGAGACGCGTGGCCGTTGATCCGCGACAAGGTTGAACGCGAGTTGGCGCAGCCGGCCGATCCTGACGATCTTGGCAACATCTTCGCGGACGGCACCAAAGCATGGAACAACCCGTTCTCGTGGGAACTGTTCCAGCGCTACGGCGCCTTCCCGGCCGCGGAGGACCGGCACGTCACAGAGTTCTTCCCGGAACGCTGGGCCGGCGGCAAGTACTACGGCAAGACGCTCGGCGTGGACGCGTTCTCGGTCCCGGAGATCCTCGAGTGGGGTGAAAATCGCTACCAGGCCATGGTCGCGCAGGCCGACGGCGCCGCGCCATTGGACGAATCGATCTTTGACCGGTCCAGTGGGGAACAGGAACAGCTCATCGCCATCATCCGCGCGGTGCTGAACGACACACGGCAAACGTTTTCGTGCAACGTTCTCAACCGCGGCGCGGTCCCCGCGCTACCCGCCGATGCGGCGCTGGAGATCCCTGGCGTCGCGACCGCACGCGGTATTCGCCCCATCGCCGTTCCTGACCTGTCGAGGCCACTCACGGCGATCCTCATGCGCCGGCTCAGCTCGGTCTATCTCGCGATAGAGGCTGCAATGACTGGAAATCGTGATCTGGTGGTCGAGGCGATCATCGCGGACGGCGCCGTCACCGATCCTGACGCCGCAGCGCGCCTGACCGAAGAATTGATCGCCGCGCACCAAATGAACCTGCCGAGGTTCCGGTGAGTGCGCGGACACTGCGTTCGGCGGGCTGGTTCGCCGCCGAAGGCAAGACCGGAATCATGCACCGGTCGTGGCTGCGTTCGGAAGGCCTTCCGGACGACTCATTCGAAGGCCGACCGGTGATCGGCATCGCGAACAGCTGGTCGGAGCTGACGCCCTGCAATACGCACCTGCGAGAGCTGGCTGACTATGTCAAACGGGGCATCTGGCAAGCCGGCGGAGTCCCCTTCGAGTTCCCCACGACGTCGGCGGGCGAGCCGCTCGTCCGCCCTAGCGCGATGATCTTGCGCAATCTCATCTCGATGGATCTCGAAGAGACGCTACGCGGAAACCCACTCGACGGCGTCGTGCTGCTCAGCGGGTGTGACAAGACGACCCCCGCATACCTCATGGGTGCCGCCAGCGTCGATCTGCCAACGATTCTCCTCACCGGCGGACCGATGCTCAATGGCAAGTACCGGGGCACTGATATCGGCTCAGGCACGTCGGTCTGGCGCTTGACCGAGTCCTTCCGGGCCGGGGAGATCACCGGCGCTGAGCTGGCCGAGGCAGAGGGATGCATGGCACGTAGCAACGGCCACTGCATGACGATGGGTACGGCATCGACGATGGCGTGCCTGACCGAGATCATGGGCGCCCAGCTACCGGGCGGCGCAGCGCTGCCCGCCAACGACTCGCGACGGAAGCGTCTGGCCCACATGACAGGGCGCCGCATCGTCGAGATGGTGCACGAGGGCTTGGTTCTGTCACAAATTCTCACGCGTACGGCATTCGAGAACGCCGTACGCGCTAATGCGGCGCTCGGCGGGTCCACCAATGCCGTCGTACACCTGCTCGCGCTAGCCGGCCGACTCGGAGTTCATTTCAACCTCGACGACTTCGACGAACTCGCGATCAATGTCCCTGCCCTGGTCGACCTTATGCCAGCCGGCCGCTTCCTCATGGAGGAATTCGCATATGCCGGTGGGGTCGGCGCTCTGGTAAACCGTCTCACCGAACATCTCGACAGCACAGCATTGACAGTCACTGGTCGATCTTTGGCTGAGAACTATGCCGGCGAACAGTGCTGGAATGACGAAGTGATCCGCAGCCTGGACAACCCGGTCAAACCAGCCGGTTCCCACATTGCGGTGCTGCGTGGCAACCTTGCGCCAGCCGGAGCCGTCATCAAGCAGTCAGCCGCCGCGCCCGACCTGCTGCAACACCGCGGCCGCGCGCGAGTGTGGGATCGCGTCGAGGACTACCTCGCCGAGGCAGACCGGGACGACTGCGATATCGCGGCGGACGACGTGCTCGTGATCCGATACGCCGGACCCCGTGGTTACCCGGGTATGCCGGAGATCGCAAACGTCGCGTTACCCAAGCGACTGCTTCGGCAAGGGGTACGCGACATGATCCGGATCTCGGACGCGCGAATGAGCGGTACGTCCTATGGGACCGTCATCTTGCACGTGGCACCCGAGGCCGCGGTCGGCGGCCCGCTGGCGCTCGTCCACGACGGCGACGTCATCGAACTCAATGTCCCGGAACGGCGCCTAGATCTCCTGGTCGACGAAGCAGAACTCGAGCGACGACGCAGCCGGTGGCGGCCCCCTGTCTTAGCCGGCGTGCGACGAGGATACCTGCGACTGTACGTGGACCATGTGCAGGGAGCTGAACAGGGCGCCGACTTCGACTTCCTCCAAGGCAACAGCGGTGCACCACTCCCCCGGCAAGCGTTCTGAGCCCGCACGGCGCATCTTGGTCGTCGGAGCGACAGGCGCACTACGGCCAGCTGCGGTGGACCTCGCGATGGGCGGTGACATCGTCTTTGCCTTAGCGCGCGATACGGCTCGGCTGGGCCAGCTCGTCGCCGCCAGCGATGGCCACGTCATTCCCGTACCTGTCGACTATCGTGACAGCGAATTCTTGGGCCGCGCGTTGGGTGCGATTGAGCCGCTGGATCAAGCGTTGATTTATGCGCCCACCGCGCCGCCGACCTTCGTCAACGATGTGAGTGCGCACGTGAGCGGCATCGTCGTGCACGTGTATACCAGCGGAGCCGTACGTCCAGGAGCTCACCCGCCAGCTGACCATGGGCGCGATCTTCGGTTGCTCCTCGGATGGACTCATACCCCCGTCGGTACCAGTCGATGGCACACCGCCGAGGAGATTTCCTCTGCCGCGCTACAGGTGCTCCGGAACCGGCGTGGGCAAACACTGGGATACATCCGACCCTGGATCGATCGGCCGGATGCTGAGGCGAGCGCTGGTGCATGAACGAATCTGCTTCTCGAAGGCAAGTATGCACATAACGAACGACCGAGAGCAGATAGACGGCATCCGATCGTCAGCCACGTGCCGATGCTGACGAACATATCGCTAGGTTCTTGCCCGACGTAAGCGGTTTCGGGCTCCGCCACACGCTCGAATCTGAAAATCCGGCATGCCGAGCTTTTCACGCCACATCGCCGGGTCGGCCCAGCGCTACGCACGCGGGTGGGCCTGGGCGTAAACGGCGCGCAGCCGATCCGCGGACACGTGCGTATAGATCTGGGTAGTAGCGAGGCTGGCGTGGCCGAGCATCTCCTGGACGGTGCAGAGGTCCGCGCCGCCCTCCAGCAGGTGTGTGGCGGCGCTGTGCCGGAGGGCGTGCGGCGCTACCCCGTCTCCCCCGGTCACCCGAGACGTACTGCGGTGCACCACCTTTCGGACCGTGCGCGGGTCGATCCGTCGACCGCGCACGCCGAGGAAGAGTGCGGCACCGGCTGTCTCGCGGTGCAGCGCCCGCCTGCCGTCGGCGAGCCACGCATCGAGCGCGTGCGCTGCCGGAAGACCGTACGGCACTATGCGTTCCCTGCCGCCCTTGCCCCAGACCCGCACCACCCGGCGTGTGGGGTCCAGGGAGTCGATGTCCAGCCCGACAAGTTCGGAGACCCGCAGCGCGGCGGCATAGAGGAGTTCCAGCATGGCCCGATCGCGCAGCGCGACTGCGTAAGCGGTCGGGTCGGGATCCGCCGCAGGCCGCGCGCTGGCCTGCCCCCCATCGACGGCCGCCGGGTCTCTCTCCGCAGCAGTACCGTCCGGCGCCGCCTCGCTCGACGGAGCGTCATCGAGCTCGGCACCCTCCGACACAGCGCCATCCAGCCCGTCCAACACAGCCGCGGCCTGGTCGGCACGTAGCACCTGCGGCAGATGGCGCGGCAGACGCGGCACCGTCAGCCGCACCGTCGGATCCGCGGCGAGCCGTCCGGCGCGCACCGCCCAGTCGCTGAACGAGCGGGCAGACGCCGCGCGCCGCGCGATCGACGACCGTGCCGCGCCGCCCGAGCGGAGCCGGGCCAGCCAGCTCCGCACCACCGGCAAAGTGAGATCACACAGCGACGTCGCCCCGTACCGCTGCAGGTGGTCGAGCAGCGAGGCCACGTCCGAGACGTAGGCCGTCACGGTATGCGCGGCCAATCCCCGCTCGGCCTCGAGATAGCGCCGGAAGTCGCTGAGCACGGCTGCGAACGCGGTACCGGGTACCCGGTCCGCCGCGTCGCCTGTGCTCATGCCCCGACGGTGCCTGTCGCTGCCCATCGGCGTCAAGCGTGCCGCGCCGCACCTCTCAATGTTGCCGGTCGCGTCGATCGTCACGACAGGGGTATCCCTGCGAGACGGCGCATCGTTTTTTGGCTACGCCGCCGCGTAGTGCCCCAACGGTCCGTAGAACGGGCTCACAACGGCTGGCGGCCTCGTCGATGTGGTGATAAACCGCGTGGGTTGCCGGTACGAAGTGCGCATTGTCAACGTGCTCTGGGGTCTGCGATGCTATCCGGCGACACATGCCTGCGCGGCGTGTCCGCGCCGCGGTTACCGCGGATATCAAGTGACCCGCTCAGCGAGGAGACGCGATGCGCAAGGCACTACCGCGGCTGCGGAAGGCCGCGGCCCGGATTGTGGCGGCACGAATCGCAGCAGCGGCAGTGTCGCTGGGGTTGGTGGCGGGTATGACGCTGTTCGCTCCCAGTGTGCACGCCGCACCCGGGCTCACGGTGACCGGCCCGGGTGTGACGACCACGATCGGTGCGGGCGAGCATTTCATGGTGCACGGCTTCAGCGTGAGCAGCGGCAGCGATTCCGACCTGGTGACCGTGATCGTGTCGGTGAGCCGCGGCACGATCGCGGTGCAGCCCGGCGGCGTCGACCCCACCTCCGATCTGGGTCTGACCCTCTCGTCCGGCTACACCTGGTCTGGGCAGAACGTGGTGCGTTTCAGCGGCACCGTCACCGACGTGAACACGGCCTTGAAGTGGGTGAACCTCGCGAGTCCGCAGGCGGGTGCCACGGTGGCCCTGTTCGCGGAGCCGGCGGGTGGTGGCGACCAGAGCGTGGTCTACTCGCCCGACTCCGGGCACTTCTACGAGTACGTCGCGAGTCCGGGCATCACGTGGCTAGGCGCGAAGGCTGCGGCCGAGGGGAAGTCGTTCGGCGGCCAGACTGGTTATCTCGCCCAGATTCCATCGGCGACGATCAACAGCTTCATCACCTCGAAGATCCCGGGCGCGACGAACGTGTGGATCGGGGCACGCGCGTCGATGTACAACGTGTCGGACGGGCTTCCCAACACCGGCGTCGGCCCATCGACGCCGCGCAACTGGCAGTGGGTCGGCGGGCCGCTGAACGGCCTGTCGTTCTTCACGTGCACGACACCCACCGGCAGTACCTCGTGTCATCTCGCGACGCTCAACTTCTGCCCCGACGTCGCGCCGTACGCGAATTGGGCGAACCTGGAGCCGAACAACTGGAACAACACCAACGAGCGGTACGCCGTCACGAACTGGCAGGGCACCGGCGGCTTCTGGAACGATCTGGCCAACAGCACCGGGGCCATCGCGGGATACGTGGTGGATTACGGCGACAACGGCGACAACGGCGGCTCCGGCAGTGCATGCGGTGCCTCCACGTTCACCGGCGTTCCGATCGCCACGACCACATTGACGATCGGCGACGGGCCGGCGGCGACGGTGCCGACCGTGCCGCAATCCCTGCGAGTGACACCGGGCAACCAGTCGCTGACGGTGTCGTTTGCGAAACCGGCGTCGGATGGTGGCTCGACGATCATCGGCTACAGCTATTCACTGGACGGCGGGGCGACCTGGCGTCTGCTCACCACCACCGGATCGGGCCCGTACACGGCGACGATCGGCGGACTTTCCAACGACACCGAGTACACGGTGTGGGTGCGTGCCGTCAACGGCGTGGGTGCCGGTCCGGCGGCCCAGTCCGCCCCGGCGCAGCCGACCGACGCGCCGCCGACCACCAGCAACCCGCCGACGAGCACCGCGGCCGGCACGACCGCGAGCACCGCCGCGTCGAGCCCGGCCCCGAGCACGTCGACATCCGCCCCGCCGACATCGACGCCGGCCGCATCGGGCAGCACGCCCGCCACCTCGATCCCGACGGACAACATGCGGGACCCAGTCACGTTGACCTCAACCGCAGCACCCCCGCCGCCCGTTTTGCCGGCAGTGTCGTCGGTCGATGACGGCAGCACGTCACGACTCGATCTGAGTAAACGGACGATCCCGTACGGCGCCACGTTCAACGCGATCGCGACGGGTTTCAAACCGGGGACGGTGGTGGACTTCTACATTTGGTCGAGGCCGGTGTATCTGGGTTCGGCGATCGCCGACATCCACGGGGTCGCGGTGCTGCCCGTGACGCTCGGACCGGAGTACATCGGAGACCACCACGTTCAGTCGGTCGGGACCGGCCTGTTGGGCGAACCACGGAACCTGGCGCAGCCGATCACGGTGGTGGACACGCTCGCCTCCACCGGCACGAACGTGATCGCCCCGCTGGCCCTGGGACTGCTGCTGCTCGGTGGCGGCATCGCACTGGTCAACGTACGTCGACGGCCGAAAGTCGCACGGCACGTTTGACCGGAGCTCTAGGCCCCTCTTCGATCCGATAGGGATAACAACCCCTCGGGCAGCCCACTCGACCTGCGCGGATGTGCCTCTCCGCGGGTGGGCCATCGCAACGAAATCGAAGAGGGGGCCGAGGGGTTGTTATCCCTATCGGACCGTAGAGAGGGTGGCTCTCTCGGTGGCAATCCAGTATTGCAGTACGGTGCTCTCACTTCGCCACGGTCGGTTGTTTGGCGCGAGGATTCAACGATTGGCCGCGGACGGCCCGCCGTCTCACTGGAGCTTGCGCGGTTCGGAAACACGATCGGCGATGGGCGCCCCGGCGTGTCAGTCAAGGTGAGCTGCTAGGCGCAGCCGGGAGATGGACTCAGATCCGGCAGGTACCTCCAGCAGGAGTTCGTGGTCCTTCTCGATCGCCGTAAGGATGCCGCGCAGTCGCTGCCGGTCCTTCTTCGACAGGTCCTCGTCGGCGAAGTCGGCGGCCCTGATGAGCCCGGCGAGGACGAGGAAATCGCGGCGATGCCGGCGTGGGTCCTGGTCGCCGACATTGGTGTGGGCGGCAGCCTTGACGACGAGAGCGCCTACGAGGTTGGGGCGGCGAACGAAACCCTCACGGCCCTCGACCGTGACGGTGACTACTTCGCTGCGCTGGAGCGCCTGCGTGCCGCCCTGGGTCGACAGGGTCGGGCTGCCCGTTGCCCCCTTGCGCAAACCGGCCCGCTCACCGATACCCTCGGGAAGAACCACCTCGATGGACGCCTGGTCGCGCTTCCATCGGTGCTGGCGCCCCTCAGCCGAGATACCGGCCGAGCGGAAGCCAAGATCTTGCAGCGCCTGGGTGAAGGTCTGCAGGATCGTCGGATCTGCCCGCACGTCGACGACGGTGTCGGCGTCGTTGGTAGCCCGTTCGGGGAACTTGCCGCGCTCGGCGCAGTGGAGGTGCACGAGTTGTCCGCCGATGAGCGTCCAACCATCGGGCAATACCTCGTAGAGGTCGAGAACTCCGAGCCACGATGCGGTCTGCTCGTCGGGCATGGCAGGCAACACGATCATCACTTCACCGCCTTCGTCTCGGCAGCGACCTCGCGCAGCAGCTCGGCAGCGCGCAACTCCTCCCTCGGCCCTCGCCGGTCGGCAAGGTCGGCGGCGAGCAACAGCTTGGAGTCGGGGTAGGTCTTCTGTCCCTCCGGCAGAAGATGGACGAGCACGTTGGCGTCCGCACCGGCCGGCATGAGCAGGTACTGACGTGAGAAGTCCTCGAGCTTTTCCGGGTGTAAGTAGCCGTCGACGTCCATCGAGGCGATCCCGCTTGCGGCAGGGCTGATGATCGACTCCCACCGGGCGTCTTCGCGGAGAATCGGCAGATCAGCTACTGCGGCCTTGAAGGACGCCAGTTTCGCCCTGTTGCGGAACGTCAAGCGCAACGCCGAAGCGATGCGTCGTACGCCCCTCTCGGACTTAGGGGCATTGGCGACGAGAGCCAGCAGATCCTCGAGGCGAGCCTTCGCTCTCGATCGTTCCACCGGTGCGAGCATCGCAAGTGCTTCGTCATCTCCTTCCGACACGGCGATGATCGCCCAGGCCGACCTCGCCGACAGCGGGCGACCCGGTTCCTCGCGCTCGGCCACCTGCAGCAGTGAGAGTTCGTCGATCACCCACTGGGAGCCGATGCGCTCAGCCCGCAGGGAGCCGTCCGCGATCCTCTGGTGGATTCGCGACACGCCGACCCCGAGCCGCTGGGCGGCCTCGGCGACACTGAGATTCGCCATGAACACAATGATACAAGGGCTTCTAGGATTGTGTATCTAGATCATGTTGGATCCTTGCCGTCGCCTGGGCTGACCTTCCCCTGATTCCGTGAAGTTTTGGCTTGTGATGATCGTGCTTGCCTGCTGGCCCGGAGAGCCGGCAAGGGTGGTGGTCTGGGTTTCCCCTCGTAGCGTGGAGGCATCGCCAATGAGGAGGCGGCGATGGTTGAGAAGCGGCGCAGGTTCGATGAGGATTTCAAGGCCGGTGCGGTGCGCATGGTCCAGGAGACCGGGAAGCCGATCGCGCAGGTGGCCC
>JAFIHI010000014.1 GCA_017848755.1 Nakamurella sp.
CCGCCCATCCCGGTGACCCAACTGGTGACCCAGCTGGTCACGTCGACACCGGTGGTGCCGCAAGTGCTCTCGGTGGCGCCGCGCGATGTCAAACTGCAGGTGGTCAACGTGGCGGGACGCGGCGGGGTCGCGAACCGGGCCATGAACGCGTTGGTGCCGTTGGGCTTTCGGCTGACCGGACCGGACCTCCTGCTCCTCACTGGACAGAACCAGCGCGGCATCACCGTGGAGTACTCGGCGGGCAACCGCGCGGCTGCACTGACGGTGGCGGCGGCGGTGCCGGGGGCGACGCTGGTCGAGAAGGGCGGCCTCGGATCGAAGGTGCGGCTGATGCTCGGTTCGTCGTTCGACGGGACGGTTCGCGCGGTGTCGGTGGGCGCACCGGTGCCCGCTGCGCTGTCCACGACCGCGGAGCCGGTGGTGTCGACGGTGGTGTCCACGATCGTGACGACGCCGGCGGCCGCGACTATGCCGGCCCCGCCGCCCGCGACCACGTCGGTGCCGACGATCAGCTCGACGTCGCCGACCGGTCCGACGCTCGCGTCCTCCGACCTCACGTCGGTGAACGCCGGGGACGCCGCGTGCATCTGAGCTGCCTATCACTGATCTGTCACCGACGCTCGCGGGGCAGCCCATTGGTTTATGGTGCGGCGTACACGGTGTCGACCGCGTAGTCGGTGAAACCGAAGCGGCGGTAGAGGTTCACGGCGCGTTCGTTGTCGCCCTCGACGTACAGCAGTACCGTGTCGATGCCGCGGGCGGCCAGGTGGTTGAGACCCGTTGCGGTAAGCGGAGTCCCGAGATGTTTGACGGGTGACGACGGGTCGACACCCAAGACGTAGACCTCGCCCAGCGGCGGCGCCTCCTCGCGGTGCACCTTGGTCCAGTGGAAGCCGAGGACGGCGTCGGCGGTGTCGGCCGTGTTTCCCCTCGTGACCGCGAGGAAGAAGCCGGCCGGATCGAACCACGGCTGCGCCATCTCCGCCCGCAGCCCGGCCGCGTCGAGGCGGCCCTGCTCCGGATGCCAGGCGAAGGCGCGGGCGTTGACGGCCAGGAAGGCGGCGTCGTCCGCGCCGGGGCGAAACGTGCGGATGGCGACACCCGGCGGCAGGTCGACCGACAGCGGCGTTGCCCGTAGCGATTCGACGGAGCGGCGCAACTGCTTGAGCTCCCGGGTCGGCACCGCGCCGAGCGAGTCGGCGAGATGTCTTGCGGCAGGTAGCGTTCCGTGCGCCCAGATGCCGCTCGGCCGGGTGGTGTCAGCGACGGTCGCACGGGCCAACTCGCGGCCGATGCCGCGACCGCGATACGCCGGATCCACATAGAGCTCGGCAGGATCGGCGCCCCGGCGATAGGCGAGGCCGACCAGGGCGCCCGCGACATGCGCTGGTAACACATCGGTGTCACCGCCGGGCGGGGCCTCCGGGGCGCGGCCGTCGTGCGCCCGGACGCGGGCGAACAGGGCCTGCGCGGCGGCCGTCTGAGCGCTATCCAGGCCGCGCCGCCACGGGCCGATCGTTACGTCGCTGGGGATGTCCGTCATGGTGTCTGCCACCGTAGTCGGCAGCCGGCCGTTATGGTGGACTGCGTGGACATCGCGCTCGCTCTGCTGTTGATCCTGGGAGCGATGCTGCTGGCTGCGCTCGCCGGGTACGGCACGTACCGCGTCTTCCGCGGTTCGAGGTGACGGGGATGGCTGAGTTACCGGGGATGACGGGGATGACGACCTCCGGGGACCGGGCCGTGGCGGATGCGGCGGCGCGCGCGGCAGGCACCCGCGAGGTGAACATCGACTCGGTGCCGCCGCTGCCGGTGCCGGCCGATACGGCGAATGTGCGGCTCGGCCCGGAGATCGATTCCGCATGCCTGGCTCTGCTGCCGATGGTCGGGATCTGGCGCGGCACCGGCAGATTCGGCAACGATCCGGGCGAGCGCGCGCCGCAGTTCGGGCAGCAGATCACCGTGTCGCACGACGGCCGTCCGTTCCTGCGCTTCGAGTCGGTGATGTGGTCGCTGGACGCCGACGGCGCGGTGAGGGGACCCGGCGAGCGGGAGGTCGGCTGGCTGCGGCCGCAGAAAGGCGGCACGATCGAACTACTGCTCACCCACGCCGAGGGGCGGATCGAGGTGTTCTACGGGCGCGCAGAAACACTGACGAGCTGGGCGCTCACGACAGACGCGGTTTGGCGGACGCCGTCCGGCTCGGCGGTGGTCGGCGCGACCCGGCTGTACGGGATCACCGGCGACGGGAAGCTCGCGTACGTCGAGGAGCGTGCGCTGGCTGGCGCGGAGCTCGCGCCGTACGCCTCGGCGGCGCTGGAGCGGATCGCGGGCTAAGGCTCGCTCCCCCGGCGCAAGGCGCGGCGCATATCCACCTGCGCAGCAAAAACCTGGCGTCGCAACGACTTTGCTTCCCGTTCGGTCTGCGTCAGCTGGATCACGACCCACATCTCGCCGTCCTGGGCGCTCGCCCGCGCGCTGTGCACTCGGCCCGCGCGGTGGAACACCTCTCCGCGCGCGGTGAACGAGCACTCGACACCGGTGCCCGCGGTCAGTAGCGGATCGTCCGGAGTCGACCACATACTGGCCGCGATCGCGGCCTCCGACATGTCCACGAGGTACCCGTGCCGTGCGGAGGTGAGAGCCGATGGATCGACCATGGGCTCGTCACCGGTCGGCTCGTCATCTCCGTCGTCTCGGTACGCACGGTCGCCGGCCGGCCAGACGGCGACCCGGCCGAAGACCGGCACGCGTGCGAACTCGCGCCGCTGCTCCACCCACGGGTCGGCGGTTACAGCGAGTTCCCACAGCAGCACGGGCGCCTCGGCGCGCGTCGCGGTCAGTTCCGCCGGCAGGACGTGCAGCCCCGTCGGGCCCGTCCACAGCACGTCGAACCGGGTACCGATCGGGTACGGGTAGGCCGCCGGCACGCCCATGGGTTTCGCGACGGTCAGGCTGCCGTCGCCGACGGACTCGACGCGGCTGACGAGGACCTCCTCGCGCAGGTCGCGGAGCATCACGAGCGCGCCTATCCACAACGTGCCGTGCACCGCTCACCTCCCTGCCGTGGAGCTCGGTCGTGACATCATCGATCCAGCACGGCCGTGACGAGCTGCTGGGCATCCGCCTGCACCTGCGCGAGATGCTCTGCGCCACGGAAGGATTCGGCGTAGATCTTGTACACGTCCTCCGTTCCGGACGGCCTGGCCGCGAACCAGGCGTTCGCGGTCTGCACCTTCAGCCCACCGATCGCGGCGCCGTTGCCGGGAGCGTTGACGAGCGTGGCGGTGATCCGCTCGCCGGCGAGCGAATCGGCGGTGACGTCGTCCGGAGACAGGTTCTTCCGGCGCGCCTTCTGCTCGCGGGTGGCGGGGGCGTCGATCCGGGCGTACGCCGAGTCGCCGTAGCGCTGCGCGAGTTGGGCATAGCGCTGGGACGGCGTCATCCCCGTCACCGCGGTGATCTCGGCCGCCAGCAGATCGCAGATGATCCCGTCCTTGTCGGTGGACCACACCCGCCCGCGGCGGCGCAGGAACGAGCCGCCGGCCGACTCCTCGCCACCGAACCCGATCGAGCCGTCGAGCAGGCCCGGGACGAACCACTTGAAGCCGACCGGCACCTCGACGAGGCGGCGGCCCAACCCGGCCACCACACGGTCGATGATGGCCGAGGAGACCAGTGTCTTGCCGACGGCCACGTCGGCGCCCCAGCCGGGCCGGTGCGTGAACAGGTAGTCGATCGCGACGGCGAGGTAGTGGTTCGGATTCATCAGCCCGGCGTCCGGGGTGACGATGCCGTGCCGGTCCGCGTCCGCGTCGTTGCCGGTGGCGATCTGGTACTCGTTGCGGCGAGACACCAACGATGCCATGGCATGGGGCGACGAGCAGTCCATCCGGATCTTGCCGTCCCAGTCCAGCGTCATGAAGGCCCACTGCGGGTCGACCGTCGGGTTGACCACGGTCAGGTCGAGATCCAGCCGGTCGGCGATCTCCCGCCAGTAATGCACCGACGCCCCGCCGAGGGGGTCGGCGCCGATGCGCACACCGGCGCCGCGGATCGCGTCGATGTCCAGCACCGAATCGAGATCGCCCACGTAGGAGCCGAGGAAGTCGTAATAGCCGGTGGTGTCGGCATCTTTGGCAGCCGCATATGGGACTCGTTGCACACCTTGCAGTTTCGCTTCGAGGAGCGCGTTAGCGCGGTCGGCGATCCAGGTGGTGGCGTCGGTGTCCGCGGGGCCGCCGGTGGGCGGGTTGTACTTGAAACCGCCGTCGCGGGGCGGGTTGTGGCTGGGGGTGACGACGATCCCGTCGGCGAGCCGGTCGGTCCGGTCCCGGTTCGCCTTCAAAATCGCGTGCGACACAGCGGGTGTCGGGGTGTAGCCGTCCTCGGAATCGAGCAACACGGTGACACTGTTCGCGGCCAGCACCTCGAGCGCGGTGGCGGCGGCGGGCGCGGACAGCGCATGCGTGTCCAGCCCGAGGAACAGCGGCCCGTCGGTGCCCTGCGTCGCGCGGTACTCGCAGATCGCCTGGGTGATCGCCAGGATGTGGTCGCGGTTGAACGCGCCGTCGAGACTCGAGCCGCGATGGCCGGAGGTGCCGAAGACGACTCGCTGTTCCGGGACGGAAGTATCGGGATGAACGTCGTCATAGGCGGCGAGCAACGCGTCCACATCGACGAGGTCGGCTTGGGTGGCGGGCGTGCCGGCGCGGGGGTGCATGGGCCTATTGAACAGCCCGCGGGTCCACGGGGTCGAGCCCGGTGTCCCAAACGTCCGGTCAGCGAGGGACGTCGATGCTAATGCCACCGCCCTCGACCTCGGCGGCGCAGGTGCCATCGGCGGCGGCGGAGACGGCCAGACGACGGCCCGCGATTCGCAGGCCGGAGACGGACAGCGCGCCGATCCGGCGGCTCGGCCGCAGCCGCACGCGGGAGTTCGGGACGTCGGCTTCGAGCCCGAGCAGCGCCTGAACGGTGACGATGGCGGCGGCGGCGGACCACGCCTGCGGACGGCATGCCGCCGGGTACGGCACCGGGACGGGCAGATCCGTGCGGTCGAAGCCGCCGAACAGCTCGGGCAGCCGGTCGCTGAAGGCGGCGCCGGCGGCCAGCAGGCCCTCGGCCAGCTCCGCGGCCTGGTCCGTGAAGCCGGCGCGGCCCAGACCGTGTACGGCGATGGCGGTGTCGTGCGGCCATACGGAGCCGCAGTGGTAGCTGAGCGGAGAGTATCCGCCGGAATCGCTGCTCATGGTGCGCAATCCGAACCCCGTGGACATGGATGGGTGCACCAGCCGGTCGGCGATCAGCGATGCCTCGCCCGGCGTGAGCATTCCGCTGGACAGCAGGTGGCCCATATTGGAGGCGACGGCATCGACCGGCCGCTTGTCGCCGTCCAACGCCATGGCGGGGTAGGGGCCGCGTTCGTCGGCGACCCAGAACTGCTCGCGGAACTTCGTGGCGAGCGCCTGGGCGAATTCACGCCAGCGATCGGCGTCCGGCCGGCCGAACGCATCCAGCAGGTCGGCGCCGGCCAGTGCGGCCTCATGCACGTAGCCCTGCACCTCGGCGAGCGCGATCGGGCCGGCGGCGATCCGCCCGTCGGCGAACCGGACCGAATCGCCGGAGTCCTTCCAGCCTTGGTTGGCGAGCCCGCGTCCGGTCCGGTCCACGTACTCGACGAAGGTGTCGCCATCGCTGTCCCCGAAGTCGACCATCCACGCGAGGGCACGTTCCGCGGCCGGCAAGAGTTGCGCCACAACGGATTCACTCATCCCCCACCGCCACGCGTCGGCCAGCAGGCAGACCCACAACGGCGTTGCGTCCACGGTGCCGTAATAGACGGGGGGCAGAGCGGTATCGGCGAAGGCGAACTCCGCGCGACGCAGCTCGTGCAGGATCTTCCCGGGCTCCTCGGCGGTGGCGACGTCCACGACGGTTCCCTGCCGCGCCGCCAAGGTGCGCAGCGTGCCCTCGGCGATGTCCGTGCCGAGCGGCAGCAGCATCCGGGCCGCCCAGAGCGAATCCCGCCCGAACAGGGTGAGGTACCAGGGCGAACCGGCGGCGACGAACTGACTCTCCGGATCGGCGGCCGTGGCCATGCGCAGCGCCGCGAGGTCCGCCACAGCACGGGCCACGAAGGGCGCGAGCCGCCGGTCGTCCGCGACGATGCCGGGCGCGGCGAACTGCGCCGGGTGGGGCGCGGCGACCACCGCGGCCTGCGGGTCGGCCGCGCGGACCGACCAGGTGACGGCGTGCTCGCCGCGCCGGGGAACGGTGACGCGCCAGCGCAGCAGGCCGCCGTCGTCGGTGACGGCCGCCTCCGCCGCCTCCGTCGGCTCCGTCGCCTCGACCGTCTCCGCGAGGATCGACGCGGTCAGCGCGGCATGGTCCAGTTCGAACCCGGCGCCGCGGGCCCGGAACGGGACGGGCGATCCGGAACCGCCGGCCTTGACGGTCTCGATCCCGGCGAGGTCCGCGGCGAGCCGGATCTCCACCAGCGCGTCGATATCGCGGTCGGTGGCGTTGACGAGGGTGACGGTCTCGGCGCATCCGTCCGGGACGGCGGTCCGCGCGCGACGCACCCACACCGTGGGGTCTGCGACGGGATCGCCCAACGACCGCACCAGGCCGATGAACTCGGCGGCGCCGGGCCCGGTGGAGATCCCGGCGACCGGCTCCGGTTCCGCACCATCGACGGTGAGCTCCGCCCGGGAGATCACCCGGACGTCGGCGATCAGCGCGCCGTGCGCGCCGGTGGCGCGGATCTGCCCGTCCGGAGCGGACAGGACCGTGGTCGGCGCGGCGACGCAGGCCACCAGATCGTGTAAGAGCGGCTGACGGGCGGCATCGGGCATGGGATCTCCTTGACGCACGTCTTGACAGGGCTTCCGACCCGTACCACACTACGACCCATCATTTGAACGATCCAAATGTGGTTTGCGAACTGATTGGAACGATCTAAGGGTCTGATCAGGGGCGGACACCCACGAACACGGGGAGGACGTCATGGCCGGTTCCGGGACCGATCGGCTCGGGGGGCCGACGGGCCGCGCCACGCTGAGTTCCGTGGCCGCGCGGGCCGGGGTGTCCCCGCAGACGGTGTCGAACGTGCTCAACTCCCCGCAACTGGTGCGCTCCGACACGGCCGCGCGGGTGCGGGCAGCGGTGCGCGATCTCGGGTACCGGCCGCACCGGGCGGCGCGCCAACTTCGCACCCGTCGTTCGCAGGTGCTCGCGCTTCGCGTGGAGGCCAGTCCGGGCGACGGCGTCTTCGACCGCTTCCTGCACGCGCTCACCGACGCGGCGACCGACCGCGACTACCGGATCATGTTGTACACGGCACAGGACGACGCGGCCGAGATCGCGGCGTATTCCGAGCTCGCCGACCGGTGGGATGTCGATGGTTTCGTCCTGACCTCCACCCATCCCGGTGACCAGCGGACCTCGCACCTCGCCGAACGCGGCATTCCGTGCGTGACCTTCGGCCGACCGTGGGACGGGTCCGGCCACCACCCGTGGGTCGACGTCGACGGGGCGGCCGGTACCCGCGCGGCGACCGACCATCTCGTCGCCGCTGGCCATCGGCGTATCGGCTTCCTCGGCTGGCCGGCGGGGCCCGGCGTGGGCGACGACCGGCAGGCAGGTTGGGAATCGGCGATGACGGCGGCCGGGCTGGCGCCCGACCGGCTCGCGCGCAGCAGCAACGACCTCACGCAGGGGCGGGCCGCGGCCGCGGAGCTGCTGAACGATCCGACGATCACCGCGCTGGTCTGCGTGTCCGACGTGCTGGCGCTCGCCGCCATGGCCGAGATCGCCGCCCACGGACGGAAAGTGGGCCAGGACGTCGCCGTGGTGGGATTCGACGACACCGATGTCGCCCAGGTGGCCGGCCTCAGCTCGGTGAACCAGCCGCTGGCGGAGGTGGCGTCGGCCTGCATCCGGCTGATCACCACGATCCTCGACTCGTCGGCCGCTGGTCGGCCGCCCGAACGGGTACTCCTCACCCCGAGCCTGGTCGTCCGGGCATCGTCCGGTACGAGGTGAGGCCGATACCCGACCTGCGCACGAAATGGCCCATTCACAGCATCGGAAGAAACACCGAAAGACCAAGGAGCAGAAGCCATGTCACCACGCCGAATGTCCCGAGTGGCCCTGACAGCCACCATCGGGGCCGTCCTCGTCGTCAGTGCCGCGTGCGGGAGCGGCGGCACCGGCCAGGCCACGAACACATCGTCATCCTCGTCATCCCCGCCATCATCGTCATCGCAGAGCAGCCAGTCGCCCACCCAGAGTGAATCGTCGACCGGCAGCGAGACCTCGTCCCAGAGCAGCAGCGCCACCGAGTCGGGATCGGCGGGCAGCTCGTGGACCGTGCCCGCCGGCATGCCGAAGGCGAAGCTGACGATCCTGTTCGGATCGTCCGGCACCGCAGAGACGGACGCGCTCAAAGCGGCCACCGCCGACTGGGCGAAGCAGACCGGGTCCACCGTCGAGGTGACTCCCGCGTCGAACCTGGATCAGCAACTGGCGCAAGGCTTCTCGTCCAACACGCCACCCGATCTGTTCTACATGGACCCGAGCAAGCTGGGCACCTACGCGAAGGCCGGCAACCTGTGGGCGTACGGCGACCAGCTCCCCAACAAGGCGGACTTCTACCCGGCGCTGGTGAAGTCGTTCACCTACAACGGCCAGCTGTACTGCGCGCCGAAGGACCAGTCGACGCTCGCACTGTGGATCAACACGGCCGATTGGACCGCGGCCGGGCTGACCGACTCGGACATCCCGACCACCTGGGACCAGCTCGACGCGGTGGCGAAGAAGCTCTCCACCGGCGGGCGGGTCGGCCTGTCGATCTCACCGACACGGGATCGGGTGGACGCATTCTTCGTGCAGAACGGTGGCTACCTGGTCAATGACGACGGCACGCAGGCGACCGTCAACTCCGCGCAGAACATCCAGGCGCTGACCTTCGTCAAGAAGATGCTCACCGACGGCGCGATGAAGTGGTCATCCGACTTGAACACCGGCTGGGGCGGCGAAGCATTCGGCACCAACAAGGCGGCGATGACGATCGAAGGACCGTGGATGTTCGGCGCGCTGCACAGCGACTACCCGACGATCAAGTACAAGATCGTGCCGCTTCCGGCCGGCCCGACCGGCACCCAGGGCACACTCGTGTTCACCAACTGCTGGGCGATCTCGGCGGCGTCCAAGAACCATGACCAGGCGCTCAATCTGGTCGAGTACCTGACCCAGCCGTCCGTGGAAATGGGCTTCGCCAAGGCGTTCGGGGTGATCCCCTCGGTGCAGTCGGCCCAGGCCGAGTACCTGCAGCAGTTCCCGGACAACAAGGTGTTCGTGGACGGGATCGCGTACGCCAAGGGCGTGGTGTCCGCGCCGGGCGTGACGAACGTGCTCGCGGACTTCGACTCACAGCTCGGCAGTCTGGCCACCGGCGATCCGAAGACGATCCTCGACTCCGTGCAGACGAACCTGAAGTCGGCGTTGGGCGGTAGCTGACGACACCTGCCGGGGGCCGGGCCGCCACCGGCCCCCGGCAAAGGCAGCCGCGATATCCGGGCCGGACCCAGACGGGAGGCACCCATGAGCACGAAGAGCGGGATCCGCGGTCGGGAGGGCCTCGCCGGCTGGCTGTTCATCGCGCCGGTGGTCATCATCCTGGGGCTCTTCCTGCTGCTGCCGATCCTGGTGGCGATCTGGGTATCGGTCTCCGACTGGGGCGGGAAGGGATCACCGCTGGGCGCGGGCTACGTGGGTGCGACCAATTACGAGGCGCTGCTGGTGAAACCCGGTCTGGCGCAACTGAATCTGGCGACGTCGCTGCGCAACAACCTGTATTACGTCATTCTCGTGGTGCCGATCCAGACGGTTCTCGCGCTGTTCCTCGCCACGATCCTCAACGCGCGCCGGCTGAAGGGGAAAGGCTTCTTCCGCACCGCCTTCTACTTCCCGTCGGTGACGAGTTCGGTGGCGATCGTGACGGTGTTCCTGTTCATGTTCACCGGGGCAGGTGTGGTGAACCAGATCCTCGGCTGGGTGGGCATCCACGGCCCGAACTGGTTCAACGACCCGCGGGGCGTGCTGCGGCTCGCGTTGAGCGAGCTGAACCTGGTGAACCCCGACAGCCCGCCGGGGTGGCTGACGAACCATGGCTTCCTCGGCTTGGCGTGGTGGGACTGGTTGTCCGGGCCGAGCGTCGCCATGTGCGCGCTGATCATCCTGGCGGTGTGGACGACGGGCGGCACCTTCATGCTGATGTTCCTGGCGGCATTGCAGGATGTGCCGGACGACGTGCTGGAGGCGGCGACGGTCGATGGGGCGACCCGCTGGCAGATCTTCCGCAGCGTCACGCTTCCCGCGCTGCGGCCGACGCTGTTCTTAGTGATCACGCTGGGGCTGATCGGCACCTGGCAGGTCTTCGACCAGATCTACCTGACGGGCGGCGGCGGGCCGGGCAAGACGACGCTGACACCGGCGTACCTCTCGTATTCCGCGGCGTTCAACGACTTCAAATGGGGACAGGGCGCGGCGATCGCGTTCATCCTGTTCGCGATCATCGTGGTGATGACGATCATCCAGCGGCTGGTGATGCGGGAGCGGCGCACACTCCCACGGCGGCGGCGGTTCCCGGTGAGCGGGGGTGCGCGATGAGCACGGCGACAGCGACCCCACCGCGTGCGCCGCTGGCGCCGCTGCCCACCGAACCGCGGCGGCGGCTCGGCCGCCGGATCACGAGGACCGTGCTGACCTACCTGGTGCTGGTGATCTTCGCGCTGATCTACATCTATCCGTTCCTGATCGAGATCGCGAGCTCGTTCAAAACCGGGGCGGACGCCACGGCGCACCCGTTGAGCCCGATCCCGCAGACCTGGACCACCGAGGAATCGTTCTCGAAGCTGGCGGGCGTCGACTTCTCGCGATGGTTCACCAACTCGGTGGTCGTCGCGCTGTTCGTGACGCTGGGCCGGGTGTTCTTCGATTCGCTGGCGGGCTACGCGTTGGCGCGGCTGCACTTCCTCGGCCGCCGGGCGATCAACGGGGCGATCGTGGCGGTGATGGCCGTCCCGGGTGTGGTGCTGCTGATCCCCAAGTACCTGGTGCTCGTGCAACTGCACATGTACGACACCTACTACGGCATGATCATCCCGCTGATGGCCGACGCCGCAGGGGTGTTCATCATGCGGCAGTTCTTCATCTCGATCCCGGTGGAGGTGGAGGAAGCGGCGCGCATCGACGGCGCGGGCACGTTCCGACTGTTCTGGTCGGTGGTGCTGCCGATGGCCCGGCCGGCCGTGATCACGCTGACGATCCTTTCGTTCCAAGGATCGTGGAACGAGTTCTCCTACTTCCTGGTCGCTCGGGGCAGCCCGCAGCTGAACACGCTGACCACCGGGGTCGCGTCGCTGCTCAGCGGACAGTTGGGTGCCGGAAACCAGTTCCCGCTGAAACTGGCCGCGGCGCTGTTGATGACGATCCCGACCGCGATCGTGTTCTTCGTCTTCCAGCGGTACTTCATCCGCGGGGCGAGCGCCGGGGCGGTGAAGGGGTGACTGCCCGGGTCGCTCCGGGTCGCCTGCGGGTCGCCTACAGCTTGCGCAGGCGCACGTTGGTGACGGCGTGGTCCGGGCCCTTGGTGAGCACGAGGTTCGCGCGGCCGCGGGTCGGCAGGATGTTCTGGGTCAGGTTCGGCTCGTTGATCTGTGTCCACACCTCGGTGGCGGTGGCGATCGCCTGCTCGTCGGTGAGCACAGAGTAGCGGTGGAAGAACGAGTCGGGATCGGCGAACGCCGTCTCGCGCAGGCGCAGGAAGCGGCGCACGAACCACTGCCGGATATCGGGCTCCGCTGCGTCCACGTAGATGGAGAAGTCGAAGAAATCGGACACGGCGAGGGCGCTGGCGACTTCCGCACCGTCATCCAGCCGCGCCGGCTGCAGCACATTCAGCCCCTCGACGATGAGCACATCGGGCTTGTGCACGACGATCTTCTCGTCGGGGAGGATGTCGTAGGTGAGATGGTCGTACTTCGGGGCCTCGACCTCGCCGGCGCCGGACTTGACGGCCGCCATGAACCGCAGCAGCGCACGCCGATCGTAGGATTCTGGAAAACCCTTGCGGTGCATGATGTTCCGCTCCTGTAGCACCGCGTTCGGGTACAGGAAGCCATCGGTGGTCACCAGCTCGACGCGCGGCGTGTCCGGCCAGCGCGCCAGCAGCTCCCGCAGCACGCGCGCCGTGGTCGACTTGCCCACCGCGACCGACCCGGCCACGCCGATCACGAACGGGGTGCGCGCGGAGCGCTCCCGCAGGAACGTCGACGTGACGGTGTGCAGCATGCCGGTCCCGGCGGAGAACAGGTTGAGCAGCCGGGAGAGCGGCAGGTACACGGTGGCGACCTCGTGCAGGTCGATCGGGTCGCCGAGGCCGGCAAGGCGCGCCAGCTCCGCCTCGGAGAGCGGCAGCGGCGTGGACTCCGCGAGCGCCGACCATTCGCTGCGGCCGAGGTCCACGTACGGGGTCACCCCACCGGGCAGCCCCGTCCACAGGGGCGCCGGGTGGACCTCCGTCGTGTTCTGTGCCATATGGGACGATTCTGCCGCACGATCGCCGGGGCCTCTACCACGCCACCTACCATGACGGTGTGACGTTCGTTCCTTCGCCGCTGCTCACCCGGCGCGGGGCCGTCGCCTCGCCGGCCGAACCCGAACTCGCCTGGCACTACGGGGATCCGCTGCGCGAGCAGCGCGCGGCGTCGCGCGGCCCGGTACTCTTCGATGGCTGGACCGCCGGCCTGCTCACGGTGACCGGTGCGGATCGGCTGACCTGGTTGCACGCGCTCGCGTCGCAGGACTTTGCCGGTTTGGCGGACGGGGACGCGACCGAGGCGCTGTGGCTCTCGCCGCAGGGACATATCGAGCATTGGGCGGACGCGTGCGAACTCGACGGCGCGGTGTGGCTGCGGACCGAGCCGGGCTGCGCGGCGCCGCTCGCAGAGTTCTTGCGCTCCATGCGTTTTCGCGCCGACGTCGAGATCACTGATATGACGGCCGATTTCGCGTCGCTCACGGTAGACGGCGCGGGTGCGGCTGGGTTTTTGGCTGAGTTTCCGGATATGACGGCCGATGCGTTACCGGCCGCCGGGCACTGTCGCAGGATCGACAGTGGCCCCGCGGCAGGCGGTCTGATGCGCGCGTACGACGGCCGGATAGTTCTGATCGTGCCACGGAAATCGTCCGGCGCGGTGGCGCAGAAGCTCATCGACGCGGGTGCGACGCCGGCCGGGACGTGGGCAGCGGACGCCCTCCGCATCGCGGCGCGGCGACCGCGGTTCGGAGTCGACAACGACGCCCGCACCATCCCGAACGAGACGCCGTGGCTGGCTTCGGCGGTGCACCTGCACAAGGGCTGCTATCGCGGGCAGGAGACGGTGGCGCGCGTGGAAAATGTCGGCCAGCCGCCGCGCCGGCTGGTGCTGCTGAACCTGGACGGATCGGGCGACAACCTGCCCGCTACAGGCGATCTCGTGACCACGAAAGACGGCCGCACGGTCGGCCGGGTCGGCACCGCCGCGCAGCACTGGGAGAACGGACCGATCGCGCTGGCGCTGGTCAAGCGCACCATCGGGCCCGGGGTCCCGCTGCTCGCCGGCGACGTCGACGCGATGGTGGACCCCGACGATGTGGTGATCGACAAGCCGCGCTTCCAGGTCGACCGCCGCAAGTTCGCGGACCTCAAAAGGCGGTAGGGGTACAGGCCGCTCGGCGAAGTCGACGACCCGTGCCTCCTCGGTGCGGGCCGGAAGCAGATCCGGATCCCAATCCGCCGGCCGACTGTTGTGCGCGGATACCACGCAGCCGCTGCGTCGGGCATGATCTGCAGATCGACCGCGCGGGTGCTGCGAATCAACCAGCAGAATCCTGCGAATCTACCAGCAAACCTCCGCGAATCTGCCAGTTTGGGGATAGGGTCGACGGCGCTCTCGTCGTGACGCCGCCGCCGAGTGTGCGCCACCAGGGGGTGGCCGGCGAGCTGTACATGCTGCTCCGGGCGGCATGTCCGGCGGATCGTCGAGTGCTCATGGCTCCGGTGGACTGGCGTCCGGACGAGCGCACGGCGCTGCAGCCCGACATTCTGGTGGTGCGCAGGGCCGATTCGGCCGGCGACCGGTTGAGTTCAGCTCCGTCGCTGGCGCTGGAGGTGCTGTCCCTTTCGACGGCATGGATCGACCGCGGCCGCAAATCCACCCGGTATGCCGAGGGCGGCGTCTCGCAGTATTGGCTCGTGGATCCCGGTGATGCGAACCGACTGCCGACCGTCGAGGTATACGACTTGGTGGACGGGCACTACGACCTGCAAGTGCGAGCGGACTCCGACCTGGAGGTCAGTGTTCGCGGGCCGGTCCCTGTCGTGATCCGACCCGCCGATCTCGCGGCGTGGTGAGCACGGCCGCCGGATATGACGATGTTCCGGCGTCGGGCCTGCCCTAGGGGATCGTGCCCGTGCTGCGACATTGGGTGTGAATAATACTGGGACATTTCGGGCAGAATGCTGCAGGACTCACACACTTGGTATGGCCCGCGAGGGGTGTTCTCGCCGCTGGGCGCGACCCCCAAGAGGTGTGAATGTAGCAGCATTCTGGGCGAAAAGTCCCAGTTCTACTCACGCCCCGTCGCAAGCAGCAAGCGCGCTATCCGACTGCGGCGGGCGGGTATGACGATGTTCCCGTGCCTGGCTTGCCCTGGGGAATGGTGCCCACCTGGGCCAGGATCCGCCGGCACTCGACCGCCGAAACACCCATCAACTCCGCCAACGCCGCCAACGCCCCGAAATCAAGCGTGATCGTCCGCACCGCCAACCGCGCCCCACCGGCCTGCAACCGCATCACAAAC
>JAFIHI010000103.1 GCA_017848755.1 Nakamurella sp.
AGACGATCGTGCCGATGCCGTTCTCCAGGGCGGTCGCGGCGTGTACCGCGTCGCGACCGCCTATCCGGCCGTGGGAGGCGACGAGATCGAACATCCGCCGCATGATGCGCCGATCGAACGGGTGCAGCACGCATGTCCTCGCCACATTGCGCGACTGGGCTACAGCCGTCGCGCGATCAGTACGGCGCAGTCGGTGGACCAACACCTCTTGAACCAACTCGACGCTGGCGTGGGTACGCAGAAGGCCTCTATGAGCGGTTGCCACCACGTCGACACACGGCTGCTTGAGTTCGTGGTCGGTACCGAGTAGATAGAGGAAAACGGCAGTGTCAAGCATGACTACCGGCGACGTCATGGCAGCTTGTCGATCAGCTCTTGCTCCATGGCGGCCTTGACCTCGCTCCAGTCCGGCTCACGCTCGCCGGATTCCGGGGTGACCCATTCGAGCAGCCTGCCGGCCGCCGCCTGCCGCTCGGCCCATCCGCTCTCCCACCGGGTATCGATCGCCTCACGGATGAGCGACGCGATGCTCCGCCCGGACTCCCTTGACTCCGCGGACAGGCGGGAGTACCGCTCCTCGTCCAGCAGCAGTTGCAGTCGTCGTTCCATCACGGACATACACATACAGTAGCATGCGTAGGTTTGGTCGGCTCAGGCCTGACGGCCAAGAGACGCGGCCGCTACCGCGTGGCCAGGACGATCGCGACGACGGCCACGATCACCACGACCACGGCGAACAGCACCCACAGCCATGCGGTGGCGGAACGCGTTCGGGCGGCCGCAGGCCGCGACACTACGTCATGGGCGGTGTCGCCCCGCCCCTGCAGTCGCGCGGCGTACTCGGCGGGGGTCCCCAGCTCCCGCTCGATGCGCGGGTAACCGTCGTACGGAGCCGACGAGAGCAGCACCCGCCGAACGGTATTGAGCATGGCGTGCTGCCGTTCGCGCGGTTCGTGGCGCAGCTGGTACTTCACCTGCGCGACATAGCTCTGCTCCGCCCGGGTGAGGTCGCGTGAGTCGCTGCCTACCATCGATCGCCTCCGACTCCGTTCGGGCGCCCGGTTGCGCGAAGGTGCCGCGCGGTGCCGGTCCGCCCGATGGCGCTTGGTTCAGATCTGCCGCGACGGATGGATCACACCAGATGTGCGGAGATCGTGAGTAGATACTGCCGCGTCGTGCGACACAATCGCTAGCGTGAACCCCTCGACAGCGCAGGCGAGCGCACTGGTGGATGAGCTCTGCGCGAACGGCGTGCGCGAGGTGGTGCTGTGCCCGGGATCCCGGAACGCCCCGCTGTCGATGGCGCTGCACGCCGCGGACACGGCCGGTCGTGTTCGGTTGCACGTCCGCATCGACGAACGAGGGGCCGGATTCCTCGCGCTCGGCCTGGCGCGGTCGTCGGGGGTTCCGGCCGTCGTCGTCACCACGTCCGGGACTGCGGTGGCCAACCTGCATCCGGCGGTGCTGGAGGCGCATCACGGCGCGGTCCCGCTGGTGGTGCTCTCCGCGGATCGCCCGGCGCATCTGCGTGGCGTCGGCGCGAATCAGGTGATCGACCAGCTGACTGTCTTCGGCTCCGGTGTGCTGCGCTACCAGCACGAGATCGCCGTTGCCACCGCTGGTTCCGGCCGGAACGGGTACTGGCGCGGGCAGGTGTGCCGCGCGGTGGCCGCGTCGCTCGGGGCGTTCGCGTCCGGTCGGCCGGGCCCGGCGCATCTCAATATCCCGTTCGACGTGCCGTTGCTGCCGGACGGCGAGAAAACCGACTATGACGTTGTTCTCGGCCGCGCCGGTTCGGTACCGACGGGGCTCGGGGGTCCCTCTGGGCTTGGTGGTCGCGGCGGTCTGCCGTGGACGCGGATCGCGGTGCCGGACGGGACTGGATCGACGGTTGCCGCGCCCGGCGCGGGTGAGAAGTGCCTGTTTATCGGCGATCTCACGCACCCGCTAGCTGCCACGGTGGCCAGCGCCGGATATCCGGTGGTCAGCGAGGCCGGCGGGCTCGGCGGCGCGGACGTGCTCGCCGCCGGGGTGCACCTGCTGGCCGACGCGGACTTCCTGGGCGCCCACCTGCCGGATCGCGTCATCGTGCTGGGCCGGCCGACGCTCTTCCGGCCCGTCACCGCGCTGCTCGGGCGCGCGGACATCGTCATCGACGTGGTCGACAATCCTGGCGGCTACGCGGATCTCGCCGGGTCGGCGCGCGCGGTCGCGCCCGCGCTGGGCAACGTGCGTCCGGCCGCCGAGACCGCGCCGGCCGACTGGCTCGCGTCCTGGCGAGGGGCCGATGCGGTGGCATCGTCGGCGATCGATTCCGCCCTGTCCAGTCGCGACATCGCGACCTCCGCAGTGCTCGCCCGGGCCGTGGCGGCGGGGCTGCCGGACGGGGCGGCGCTGCTCCTCGGCTCCTCCCAGACTCCGCGCGATATCGGCCGATTCACCCGGCCCCGCAACGGAATTCGGGTTCTGGCGAACCGGGGAGTGGCCGGGATCGACGGAACGGTGTCCACCGCCGTCGGCTGCGCGCTCGCCGCGGGCCCCGGTCGGGCCATGTACGCGCTAATGGGCGACCTCACCTTCCTGCACGACGTGACCGCGCTGGCGATCGGGCCGCACGAACCGCGGCCGGACCTCACCATCGTGGTCGCGAACAACGACGGCGGCGGCATCTTCGCCACCCTGGAGCAGGGCGCTCCGCGGCACGCGGCATCCTTCGAGCGGGTATTCGGCACGCCCACCGGTGCCGAAATCGCCGGCATCGTCGAGGGTTTCGGCGCGGAGCACGTGATGGCAGTCACGGCCGACGAACTCGCGGGCGCGCTCGCCGAGCCCGCGTCCGGCCTCCGCGTCGTCGAGGTCCCGCTCATCCGCACCGACCTGCGCGCGCTCGCCGCCGATATGGCTGCCGAGATTGCAGCAGCCGTGCGCTGCGCCATGTGACTGCTGGTGTGTCTGAGGTGGCGCCAGGCCCCCACCGCGCACACACGAGGCGAATTCTTGTCGGCCACACAATCGGGAGTGGACGCGGGCGGGCTCGGGAACGCGCGAGCTATGCGCCGGCCGCCGGTCAACCCTCGAGGGCGTCGCGGACGGGCACCATCTTGATCTGCGCCTCGCGGGCCTCGGCCTCCGGATCGGAGTCGGCCACGATCCCGCAGCCCGCCATCAGCCGGACCGTCGAACCCGTCACCTGGGCACAGCGCAGCGCGATCGCGAACTCGCCGTCGCCGCGCGCATCGACCCACCCCACCGGCGCGGCGTACCGGCCGCGCGGTGCGGGCTCCAACTCGGCGATCATCGCCTGGGCCACCGCCCGCGGCGTGCCGCCGACCGCGGCCGTGGGGTGCAGCCGGGCCGCGAGGTCGAGTGCCGACGGCACGGGGTCGGCACCCGTCAGTTCGCCGGAGATGTCCGTGGCCAGGTGCGTGAGGTTGGCGAGTTCGAGCGCGCCCGGGTGCGACGGCACCGCAAGGGCCGACGCGATCGGCCCGAGCACGTCCGCCACCGACCGCACGGCAAAGGCGTGTTCCGCCAGATCCTTCGCGCTGGCGAGCAAATCGGCGGCTACGCGGTGAAGACCGGGCGACGACGCGGCCGCAGTATCGGGCGCCGCGCCCGGTCCACTGTCCGGCGCGACAGAACCCGAAACCCCTTCGACCCGATCGGATTCGCGCTCCGGCCAGGCGGTCCCCGCGAGCACGCGCGAGGTGATACGCGTGCCGTGCCGGCGGATCAACATCTCCGGGCTGGCGCCGATCAGGCCGTCCACCGCGAAGGTAGTGCAGGTCGGATAGCGCTCCGCGAGCCTGGCGAGCAGGAAACGCTCGTCCACCGGGAACTGCGTCATGGCCGTCAAGCCGTGTGCCAGAACGACTTTCGCCGCCTCGCCGGACCTGATGCGGTCGACCGCCGATTCGACGGCCATGACGAATCCGGTGGTGGACATCTCCGCATCCGCATACGCGACCTGGCCCGGAGCGGTCACGGCGGCGCGGTCCACCGGCGGCGCGTCGCCGATCCGCGTCAGGAACGTAGCGCCGTCCTGCCGACCGAGCACCACTTCGGGGATCACCGCGACGGACGCGTCGCCTGGGGCGAACCCGAGCGAGACGAAGCACACCGCGCCGCTGCCGCGCACCCCCACGTGGTCGACAACATCGAGGGCGGAACGTTTCTCGGCGTACCAGCGCGCGATCTGCGCCGCCGCATCGGCGCCGGCGACGCTGATCGCGGCATACTTCCCCCATCCGACGAGCCCCGCCCCATCCGTGATGAAGGCGACCGAGCCGGTCGGCGCCGGCAACATGCCGAGCAGGTCCGCCCCGTCCGGGGCCCACGGCCGCGTGACGCAGCGCTGACGCGTGCGCTGTCCATCGGCCGGACCCGACCCGTCCAATCCCGTCGACACCACGCTCCGGATCGGCGCCATGTCGGTCGGTGCGACGGGAGAGGCGGACACGCCTGCCAAGGGTAGTCGTCACGCAGGCCCCCCGAATCCCGGCCTCGCGGGCGTCGAGCGGGAGTCCTGCAGAGTTGCGCGCCCCGAAAACTCTGCAGGACTCCCTGTCAACGAGAATCCGGGCATGGCTGCGCGGCAGAGCCCCCCACGCGGCGGAGAACTTCCGAGGCAGACGCGGCGGGCACATGCCCTAGCACGCCCTAAGCTGGGGTCATGGTTCGTGCGGATCTGGCGAAGGACCCTTCGCAAGTCGCCGCGATGTTCGACGATGTCGCGGGCCGATACGACCGCACCAATACAGTGCTCTCCCTCGGCCAGGACGGCCGCTGGCGGCGGCATGTGGTCCGGGCGCTCAGGCCGCACGCGGGCGAGCGGGTACTCGACCTCGCCGCGGGCACCGGCGTGTCCACCGCGGAGTTGGCGCGGTCCGGCGCCTGGTGCGTCGCGGCGGACTTCTCGCTCGGCATGCTGCGGGCCGGCGCCGCCCGGCAGGTGCCGAAGGTCGCGGCCGACGCGATGGCGCTCCCATTCGCGGACGCGGTGTTCGACGCGTCGACCATCTCGTTCGGCCTGCGCAACGTGGTCGATCCCCGCGGCGCGCTCACCGAGATGGCGCGCGTCACGAAACCCGGCGGCCAGCTGCTGGTCTGCGAGTTCTCCACGCCGCCGTTCGCCCCCATGCGGTGGGGCTACCGCTGGTACCTCAAGCACGTCCTGCCGCTGATCGCCCGGAGGTTCGCGTCGAACCCGGAGGCCTACACCTATCTGGCGGACTCCATCAACGCATGGCCCGATCAGCGGAGCCTGGCTGCGATCATCGCGACAACCGGGTGGCGGGACGTGATCTGGCGGAACATGACGTTCGGTGCGGTCGCGCTGCACCATGCGATCCGGGTATGACGCTGTTCATGCCGCGCCTGTTCGTCCCGCCCGTACTCCGGGGCGTGCCGCTGCCCCGAGGGCACTTTCGACGCGCGCACGTGGCCGGCCGGCGGGGCCCCGATGAGCACTGGTGCGCGCCGCCGCCTAGACTCCCCGAGGAACACTTCGTGAAAGCTTTCACAAGCCCGCCGGCTGAGGTTTCCGGGCGTTCCAGGATGCACGGCCCATGGACTGCCCGGTTCGCAAGTGTGAGGAGGTGAGTGCTCCCGTGACCGCCGTCCTCGAACCGGTCGAACCGGCCGAGCCAGTCGAGTCGGTCAAGCCGGTCGAACATGCCGAACCGGCCCGGCCGAGCGCACCGTCCGATCGCACCGCTGACGTGATCGTGGTCGGTGCCGGGCCCGCCGGGTCGACCGCCGCCACCTACCTCGCCCGCGCCGGGGTAGACGTGCTGCTGCTGGAGAAGTCGACCTTCCCGCGGGACAAGGTCTGCGGCGACGGGCTCACCCCGCGCGGCGTGAAGCAGGTCCTCGCGCTCGGCATCGACGTCTCCGGCGACGACTGGGTCAAGAACCGCGGGCTCCGCGTGGTCGGCGGCGGCACCACGCTCGAGCTCGACTGGCCGACCCTCGCGGACTTCCCGAACTTCGGCCTGGTGCGGCCGCGCAAGGACTTCGACGAGATGCTCGCGCAGCTCGCCGTCAAGGCCGGTGCCCGCATGTATCAGGGCGTCATGGTGACCGCTCCGGAGATCGACCAGGCATCGAACACCGTCATAGGCGTTTCGGCGAAAACCGAGGACGGGCCGCAAACATTCCACGCGCCCATCGTCATGGCCGCCGACGGCGTATCCGCGCGGATGGCGACGGGCTTGGGGATCCACCGCCGCGAAGACCGGCCGATGGGCGTGGCGGTGCGGCGCTACTACCGCAGCGCGGCGCGCACCCACGACGACTTCCTGGAATCGCACCTCGAACTGTGGGACCGCACCGACCGGGCGAACCCGAAGCTGCTGCCCGGATACGGCTGGATCTTCGGGCTCGGCGACGGCACCGTGAACGTCGGTCTCGGCATGCTCAGCTCGTCGAAGGCGTTCCGCAGCACGGACTATCGCGCGTTGATGCGCACCTGGCTGGACGGCACGCCGGAGGAGTGGGGCCTGCGTGAAGACAACGCCATCGGCAAGTTCGGCTCCGCGGCGCTGCCGATGGGCTTCAACCGCGCGCCGCATTACAAGGACGGTTTGTTGCTTCTGGGCGACGCCGGCGGCATGGTCAACCCGTTCAACGGCGAGGGCATCGCCTACGCCATGGAATCGGCCTCGATCGCGTCGCAGGCGGTGCTGCAGGCTCTCGGGCGCTCGAGCGGTCCCTCGCGGGAGGCCGCGCTGCACGGATACGTCACCGCGATGCAGCGCCACCTCGGCTCCTACTACCGGCTCGGCGGCCTGTTCTCCCAGGCCATCGGCAAGCCGGCCGTCATGAAATACGCGACCCGGCTCGGGCTGCCGCGGCGACACCTGATGCACCTGGTCCTCAAGGCGCTCGCCGGGCTGTACGACCAGCGGGGTGGCGACTGGGCGGACCGTACGGTGCGGCTGATGACCTCGGTGGTGCGAAGTGCCTGACGCGTCGAGAATCGCGGCGCCGCGGATTTCCGGCGCGCCGTCATTAGGCCAGCCTTACCGAGCAGACCCGCCGAACGCGGGGATAGAGTTCCCGTGGCGTGATTCGCGGCGTCCGCCCATCTCGCGGTGTGCGATCGGCTCGCGGGGTGGCAATGGAAGGGAGACCCGGCGATGACGATGCTCATCGAATATCTGCCGATCCTGATCCTCCTCGTGGTGGCCGGCGGCTTCGTCGTGACCTCCGCGACGGTGGTGACGGACTCGTTCGGCCCGCGCCGGTTCAACCGCGCCAAGCTCGCCGAGTACGAATGCGGCATCGAGCCCACGCCGCTGCCCGCCGGTGTGCACGGCAGGTTCCCGATCAAGTACTACATCACCGCGATGCTGTTCATCGTGTTCGACGTGGAGATCATCTTCCTGTATCCGTGGGCGCAGTCGGCGGAGTCGCTGGCCATCTTCGGGCTCGTCGAGATCGCACTGTTCATCGTGACCGTGTTCGCCGCCTACGCCTACGTATGGCGTCGGGGCGGGCTGGACTGGGACTGACGGGGCAGGAGGGAGAAGCACCGTGGCATCGCTGGAAGAGAAGATTCCCGGCGGAATTATGCTGACCACCGTCGAGAAGCTGGTCAACTGGACGCGGAAGGGCTCGCTGTGGCCGGCCACGTTCGGCCTGGCCTGCTGCGCCATCGAGATGATGTCGACCGGCGCTCCGCGCTTCGACCTGGGTCGTTTCGGTATGGAGGTCTTCCGGGCTTCGCCGCGCCAGGCGGATCTGATGATCGTCGCGGGCCGAGTGAGCCAGAAGATGGCGCCGGTCCTCAGGCAGATCTACGACCAGATGCCGGAGCCCAAGTGGGTGCTGTCGATGGGCGTATGCGCGTCGTCCGGCGGCGTGTTCAACAACTACGCGATCGTGCAGGGTGTGGACCATGTGGTGCCGGTGGACATCTACCTCCCTGGCTGCCCGCCGCGCCCGGAGATGCTGATCGACGCGATCCTGAAGCTGCACCAGAAGATCATGGACGAGCCGCTCGGACCCAAGCGCGCAGCCCAGCTCGAGGGGCACCGCACCGAACTGGTGCCCTCGTCCGTGCACTATTCCGGCGGTAAGCGGACGATGCCGATCGGGCGCCCGGAGGCGAATCTCGGATGACGGAAACACCCCAGAAGCCCTCTGCCGCAACGGATGTGGCGCACACCGCCGCAGGCCCGCTCACCGGCCCGACCGGCAAGGGCGCGCCGGTGCCGCCGACCACCCCCGAGCGGCACGGCATGTTCCATGCCCGCGACACCGGCGACACCTCCGGCTACGGACGGCTCGCCATTGCCCCGGTGACGCCCGCACCCGCGACCCGCCCGTTCGGCGGGTACTTCGACGAGGTCGCCGACGCGCTGGCCGCCGCGATGGCGGAGCGCGGGATTCCGGAGTCGGCCGTCGAGCAGGTGACGGTCGCCGCGACGGAGATGACGATCTACGTCTCCCGTGCGCACCTGGTCGCGCTGCTGCAGACGCTGCGGGACGAGGAATCGCTGCGGTTCGAGATGCTGTCCTCGCTGTCCGGCGCCGACTACGGCGTGGACGTGCCGAGGCGGCTGCACGTGGTCTACGAGCTGCTGTCGCTGACGTACCGGCGCCGCGTCCGTCTCGAGGTGTCGGTGAACGTCGATGACGCGACCGTGCCCAGCGCCGTGTCCATCTATCCCACGGCCGACTGGCACGAGCGGGAGACCTACGACATGTTCGGTGTGGTGTTCGCCGGGCATCCGGGCCTGACCCGGATCCTGATGCCGGACGACTGGGTCGGCCATCCGCAGCGGAAGGACTACCCGCTGGGCGGCATCCCGGTGGAGTACAAGGGCCACGAGATCCCGCCGGCGGACCAGAGGAGGGCGTACACGTGAGCGACGCCGAAGCGAACGAGCGCCGTCGCGGCGCAGCCGCAGGCGCCGAGAGCGCAGCGCGGAGCGAACAATCCAGTGCCGTGAGCGACGCCGAAGCGAACGAGCGCCGTCGCGGCGCAGCCGCAGGTGCCGAGAGCGCAGCGCGGAGCGAACAATCCAGTGCCGTGAGCGACGCCGAAGCGAACGAGCGCCGTCGCGGCGCAGCCGCAGGCGCCGAGGTGGTCACCTCCGAACAGGCGCTCGCCAAGTCCAGCAGGCAATCGGATATCGAGGCGCTCGTCGCCTCCAAGGGCGGCGACTGGGACGCGCTGCTCGACGACATCGAGTACGCGGACTCCGAGCAGATCATCCTGAACATGGGCCCGCAGCACCCGTCCACGCACGGCGTGCTCCGGCTGATCCTGGACATCGACGGCGAGACCGTCACCAAGGCCCGCGCTGTGATCGGCTATCTGCACACCGGGATCGAGAAGTCCACCGAGTACCGCACTTTCACGCAGGCCGTGCAGTTCCTGACGCGCGCCGACTACCTCTCGCCGACGTTCAACGAGGCGTGTTACTGCCTCGCGGTGGAGAAGCTGCTCGGCATCGAGGTACCGCAGCGCGCGACGATCATGCGCGTGCTGCTGATGGAGATCACCCGGATCTCTTCGCACCTGGTGGCGATCGCCACCGGCGGCATGGAGACGGGCGCGCTCACTGGCATGACCATGGGGTTCCGGGACCGTGAAGAGGCCCTGCACATCATGGAGCTCGTCACCGGTCTGCGCATGAACCAGGGCTTCGTCCGCCCCGGCGGCGTGGCGCAGGACATGCCGCCCGGCTGGGAGGAGCGGCTCGATTACTTCATCAAGGTGATGAACCAGCGCCTGCCCGAGTATGACGAACTGCTGACCGGCCAGCCGATCTGGAAGGCCCGGCTCAAGGGCATCGGATACCTGCCGGTGCAGGGCTGCCTGCAACTGGGCGTTACCGGTCCGCCGCTGCGCTCCTCCGGTCTGGCATGGGATCTGCGCAAGACCGTGCCGTACTGCGGCTACGAGGAATACGACTTCGACGTGCCCACCACGACGAACGCTGACGCCTACGATCGCTACCTGCTGCGCGTCGCGGAGATGCACGAATCGCTGAAGATCATCAAGCAGTGCCGCGAGCGCCTCAAGGAGCCCGGCCCGGTGATGGTCGAGGACAAGAAGATCGGCTGGCCCGCGCGGCTCTCGGTGGGCGCCGACGGTACCGGCAACTCGCTCGAGCACATCCGGCACATCATGGGCGAGTCCATGGAGGCGCTGATCCACCACTTCAAGCTGGTGACCGAGGGGTTCACGGTGCCGGCCGGCCAGGCGTACGCGGCCATCGAGGGGCCGCGCGGCGAACTCGGCGCGCACGTCGTGTCCAACGGCGGCACCAGGCCGTGGCGCGTCCATCTGCGCGACCCCGGGTTCGTGAACCTGCAAGCGGTTTCGGCAATGTGTGAGGGTGGCATGGTGTCCGACGTCGTCGTGGCGATCGCCTCCCTGGATCCCGTTCTGGGAGGTGTGGATCGATGACGCGGGGAATGACGGAGTCGGCGAAGACCGCCGTGCACTACCCGGACCCCAATGCCGCCATGGTCGCCGGGCAGACCAGCTTCGGCGCGACCACCACGGCGTTCTGGGGCGAGGGTGGGCGCCCGACGCTGGAGCACCGCGCGGATGTGCCGCAGTACCGCGTCACCGGAGTCACCTTCGATGACGACGTTCGCGCCAAGGCGGCAGAGGTCATCGCCCGCTATCCACACAAGCGCAGCGCCGTCATGCCGCTGCTGCACCTCGTGCAATCGTTCGAGGGCTTCGTGTCGAAGGACGGGATCGCTTTCGTGGCAGGGCTTCTCGACGTGCAGGAGTCCGAAGTCAGCGGCGTGTCCACCTTCTACAACATGTACAAGCGTGAGCCGGTGGGAGAGCACATCGTCTCGGTGTGCACCAACACCATGTGCGCGGCGCTCGGTGGGGATGCGATCTACCAGGCGCTCAGGAGCGAGCTCGGCGTCGACCACGAGCAGACGGCCGGCGAGCCCGGCACCCCCGGATCGGTGACGCTCGAGCACGTCGAGTGCCTGGCGTGCTGCGACCACGGACCCGTGCTCACCGTCAACTACGAGATCTTCGACAACCAGACCGTGCAGTCCGCGGTCGAGCTGGTGCAGGCGCTGCGCCGCGGCGAACGCCCGCATCCGACGCGCGGCGCCGCGCTGACGGACTTCAGGCACGCCGAACTGGAACTCGCCGGGTTCCTGGACGACGACGCCGCGGAGGTCGACGCTCCGTCGGCGTCGCCACAGTCGCTCCGCGGGGCCCAACTGGCGTCGGAACGCGGATGGACGGCGCCCGCGATGCCGGAGGTGCCGCCGGCCTTCCCGCCGCTGCCGGAGAAGAAGTGAGGGTGACGATCGATGGCTGACGACACCACCCCGCCCCAGATCAATGCGGGACTCGATCCGTTGACCCCGGTGCTCACCCGGAGCTGGCTCTCGCCGCGGTCGTGGCGCCGGGACACCTACGAGCAGCTCGGCGGCTACGGAGCGCTGCGGACGGCGATCACGGCCCAGCCCGAACAGCTCGTGGAGCTGATGAAGTCCTCCGGGCTGCGCGGCCGCGGCGGCGCCGGCTTCCCGACCGGGCTCAAGTGGTCGTTCCTGCCGCCGCTCGGCGCGAAGCCGCGCTATCTCGTGGTCAACGGCGACGAATCCGAGCCGGGCACCTGCAAGGACATCCCGCTGATGATGGCCGACCCGCACCTTCTGGTCGAGGGCTGCATCATCACCAGCTACGCGATCCGCTCGCACTACTGCGTCATCTACATCCGGGGCGAGCTGATCCACCCGATCCGGCGGGTGCGGAGCGCCGTCAAGGAGGCCTACGCGGCCGGGTACCTGGGCAAGAACATCCTCGGCACCGGCTACGACCTTGATATCGTGGGGCACGCCGGAGCGGGCGCCTACATCTGCGGCGAAGAGACCGCGCTGCTCTCCTCGCTCGAGGGCTACCGCGGCCAGCCGCGTCTCAAGCCGCCGTTCCCCGCGGTGGAGGGGCTGTACGCCGCGCCCACGGTGGTGAACAACGTCGAGACCATCGCGTCGGTGCCTAGCATCATTTCCGGCGGCGTCGACTGGTACCGCAGGTTCGGCACCGACAAGTCGCCCGGCACCAAGATCTTCTCGCTGTCCGGCCACGTGGAGCGGCCGGGCCAGTACGAGGCGCCGCTCGGCACGACGCTGCGGCAGTTGATCGACCTGGCCGGCGGCATGAAGGACGGCATCCCCATCAAGTTCTGGACGCCGGGCGGCTCGTCCGTCCCGCTGTTCGGCGACGACAAGCTCGATGTTCCGCTCACCTATGACGATGTGGCCGCCGCCGGCTCGCTGCTCGGCACCACGGCGCTGCAGGTATTCAACCAGACGGCGTCCGTGCCGTGGGCGGTCGCCCGCTGGGCAGACTTCTACCGGCACGAGTCCTGCGGCAAGTGCGCACCGTGCCGCGAGGGCACCGCCTGGATGTCCAAGACGTTGCGCCGCATCATCACCGGGCGCGGCACCCTCGAGGACATCGACACGCTGGAGGATACGGCGTACAACATCTTCGGCCGGGCGTTCTGCGCGCTCGGCGACGGTGCGGCGACATCGGTGTCCAGTGCGATCCAGCGCTTCCGGCAGGAGTTCGTCGATATGGTCACCGGGGTCACGCCGGCACCGTCGACCCAGGCCGATCTGATCGAGATGCACTGACATGACACGTACGGCGATGACATGTTCAGCTATGACGGGGAAGTCGACACTTCGCGCGCTCTGCGCACCTGGTGATATGGCGGTAATTGCGAGATGACAGCAACACTCCCCGCGACGGAAACCCCGGCCATCCTGGGCCCCGCCTGGGATGCCGACGCCCCCGCGCCGGACGGCTACGTCAAGTTCGTGATCGACGGTCAGGACGTCGTCGCGCCGAAGGGCGAGATGGTGATCCGCACCTGCGAGCGCATGGGCATCGAGATCACCCGTTTCTGCGACCACCCGCTGCTCGAGCCGATCGCCGCCTGCCGGCAGTGCCTGGTGGAGATGGAGATGGGCGGGCGCATGATGCCCAAGCCCCAGCCGGCCTGCGCGGTCGCGGTGGCCGACGGGCTCGTGGTCCACACGCAGCGCACCAGTGCGGTGGCGGCCAGGGCCCAGTGGGCGAACGTCGAGTTCATCCTCACGAACCATCCGCTCGACTGCCCCATGTGCGACAAGGGCGGCGAATGCCCGCTGCAGAACCAGGACCTGGCCCACGGGCCGGGCGAATCGCGCTTCAAGGAGGCCAAGCGCACCTTCGTCAAGCCGATCGCCATCTCGACCGAGATCCTGCTTGACCGGGACCGTTGCATCCTGTGCTACCGGTGCACGCGGTTCTCCGAGGAGATCGCCGGCGACCCGTTCATCGACATGCTCGGGCGCGGCGTCCGGCAGCAGGTCGGCACCGGGCCCGAGGTGCCGTTCCAGTCGTACTTCTCCGGCAACACCATCCAGATCTGCCCGGTCGGCGCGCTCACCTCGACCGCGTATCGGTTCCGGTCCCGCGCGTTCGACCTCAAGTCCGCGCCGACGATCTGCGAACTGTGCTCCGCCGGCTGCGAACTGCGTACCGACCACCGCTCCGGCAAGATCTTGCGGCGCTACGCGGGCGAGAACGGCGATGTGAACGAGGAGTGGAACTGCGATAAGGGCCGCTTCGCGTTCCGGTACGTCACCGGCGACGACCGGCTGCGTACTCCGCTGGTCCGCGGCACCGATGGCAGCCTTGCTCCCGCATCCTGGACCGACGCGATGACGGCCGCGGCCGCCGGCCTCGCGAGGGCGAAGGCGGCCGGCGGGGTCGGTGTGCTCGCCGGCGGCCGGCTCACCGTCACAGACGCCTACGCGTACGGCAAGTTCGCGCGCGTCGCGCTCGGCACGAACGACGTCGACTTCCGCGCCCGTGCCCACTCCGCCGAGGAGCTCGACTTCCTCGCCCGGCGCGTCGTCGGCGTCTCACCGAAGACCGGCGGCGTCACCTATCGCGGGCTGGAGGCGGCCAAGCACGTGCTGCTGGTGGCCCTCGAACCTGAGGAGGAGTGCCCGATCGTCTTCCTGCGGCTGCGCAAGGCGGCGCGCCGGCACGGGACCCAGATCACCGCCGTCGCGCCGTACGCCAGCTATGGATTGCACAAGATGGGCGGCGTGCTGATCCCCGCGGCGCCGGGAGCCGAGAACGCCGCGGTCGCCGCGCTGGCCGGCGCGGACGACCCGGCGGGGCTCCGCACCGACGGCGCCGTGATCCTGGTGGGGGAGCGCGCGGCCGAGGTGCCGGGACTGCTCACCGCCGTCGGCGAGTTGGCAGACGCGACCGGCGCGCGCCTGGCCTGGGTGCCCCGCAGGGCGGGGGAGCGCGGTGCGCTGGACGCCGGTGCCACCCCGACCCTGCTGCCCGGCGGGCGCGCCGTCACCGATGCGGCGGCCCGCGCACAGGTCGAGAATGCCTGGGGCACGGCCATTCCCGAGACGCCCGGCCGGGACACGGCGGGCATCCTGGCGGCTGCCGCGGCCGGCGAGCTCGGTGGACTACTCATCGGCGGCGTCGAGCTCGACGACCTGCCGGACCCGGCGGCGGCCAGGCGGGCCGTCGAGAACGCGGGTTTCGTGGTCAGCCTGGAGCTGCGGCGCAGCGAGGTCACCGATCTCGCGGATGTCGTCTTCCCGGTCGCCGCCGCGCCGGAGAAGGCGGGTGCCTACCTCGACTGGGAGGGCCGGGTCCGCCCGTTCAATACGGCGCTCAAGTGGGCCGGCGGCCTCGACGACGGCCGCGTGCTGGACACCCTCGGGGTGGAGATGGATGTCGACCTGTACACCCAGACGCCGAAGTCGGCCACGGAGGACCTGGCGCGGCTCGGCGCGTACGAGATCCCCCGCACCAGAACGGCGTCATACCCACCGACGACGGCGACACCGGCAGCCGCGGACGGTGCGCTCACCCTCGCCAGCTGGCGCCTGCTGCTCGACGGCAGCCGCGCCGAGGACGGCGAGCCGCACCTGGCCGGCACCCGGCGTCCGGAGTCGGTACGCCTGAGCCCGGCGACGGCGGAAAGGCTCGGCCTCGCGGACGGCACGCTCGTCACGCTCACCGGAACCGCCGGATCGGTGACGCTGCCGCTCGTCGTGACCGACATGGTCGACGGTGTCGTCTGGGCCCCGGGCCGGGTCGCCGGGACGTCGCTCGCCGCACAGACCGGCGCTCGCGCGGGAGACGGCGTCACGGTCGCCGCCGCGCCGCCCGATGCCGTCGCCGCCGTCGATCCCGATGTGGTCGCGTCCGAGGCGGAGGGCCGGCTCGGTTCCCTGGTCACCGGAATGGGAGGCAGCAAATGAGAGTCGCCGCAACCCCCGGCGGCGGGACGGTCTCCGGGCCCGATTCGCTGTCCGTGGCCCCGCTGCTCGCCGGCGATCCGGTGTGGCTGATGCTGATCAAAGCGGTCGTCATCTTCGCGTTCCTGCTGCTGCTCACGCTGTTCGCCATCTGGTTCGAACGGCGCGTGGTCGGCCGCATGCAGCACCGCCCGGGCCCCAACTGGAACGGGCCGTTCGGGCTGCTGCAGTCGCTCGCGGACGCGCTCAAGCTCATCTTCAAAGAGGGCCTGATGCCGCGCATGGTGGACAAGGTGGTCTACATCGCGGCGCCGATCATGGCGGGCATCCCGGCGTTCCTGGTGTTCTCGGTGATCCCGGTCGGCGGCACGGTGTCCATGTTCGGGCATCAGACCGCGCTGCAGCTCACCGATCTTCCGGTGGGCGTACTGCTGGCGCTGGTGATGTCGTCCATCGGTATCTACGGCATCGTGCTCGGCGGCTGGTCCTCCGGCTCGACCTACCCGCTGCTCGGCGGTCTGCGCTCGGCGGCCCAGATGATCTCCTACGAGATCGCCATGGGCCTGTCGTTCGTCGCCGTGTTCCTGTACGCGGGCACGTTGTCGACCTCGGCGATTGTCGCGCAGCAGGAGGCCGGCTGGTACATCTGGCTGCTGCCGGTGTCGTTCATCGTGTACTGCATCGCCATGGTCGGTGAGACGAACCGCGCGCCGTTCGACCTGCCGGAGGCCGAATCCGAGCTGGTCGGCGGCTACAACACCGAGTACAGCTCGATGCGGTTCGGGCTGTTCTTCCTCGCCGAGTACATCAACCTGATCAACGTCTCGGCGCTGTGCACCACGCTCTTCCTGGGCGGGTGGCGTGCCCCGTGGCCGCTGTCGCTCTGGCACGGCGCCAACACCGGATGGTGGACCATGCTGTGGTTCTTCATCAAGGTGTTGATCTTCATGTTCGTCTTCGTGTGGCTGCGCGGGACGCTGCCGCGGTTCCGCTACGACCAGTTCATGCACATGGGCTGGAAGGTGCTGGTGCCCGTCTCGCTGGCCTGGATCCTGCTGGTCGGAGTGGCCCGGGTGCTCAACACCGCCACCACCCTCACCACCTCTCAGGTGCTGCTGTGGATGGGCATTCCGCTGGTGATCCTGCTGCTCATCGTGGCGTTCTGGCCGGCCAGGGCCGAGACCGGTGAGCCCGATGAGGAGGACGAGTACGACGCGACTCCCGCCGTCGCCCCGTCCCATCACGGCGGGCCGCATGTGGTCGGCCCGTCGCTCGCGGACTTCCCGGTGCCGCCGATGGACCTGGTGGTTCCGGCCGGGCCGGTCAGGAAGGGAAGAGGAGATGTCGATTCTTGATCCGCTCAAGGGCTTCGGTGTCACGTTCGGGACCATGTTCCGGGGCGTCGTCACCGAGGACTACCCCGTGAACCCGGCGCCGGTGGCGCCGCGGTACCGCATGCGGCACCGGCTCAATCGCCACCCCGACGGGCTGGAGAAGTGCATCGGCTGCGAGCTGTGCGCCTGGGCCTGCCCGGCCGATGCCATCTACGTCGAGGGCGGCAACAATACGCCCGACGCGCGCTACTCGCCCGGTGAGCGGTACGCGAAGGACTACCAGATCAACTACCTCCGGTGCATCGGCTGCGGGATGTGCGTCGAGGCGTGCCCGACCCGCTCGCTGACGATGATCAACGAATACGAGCTCGCCGACGACGATCGCCAACGGCTCATCTACACCAAGGAGCAGCTGCTGTCGCCGCTGCTGCCCGGCATGGAGCAGCCGCCGCATCCGCCGCGTCTGGGCACGGAGAAGGACTACTACGTCAAGGGTCCGGAGCTGCTCAAGGAGTACAACGACGCGCGGCGCGCCGCCGGCGACAAGATTCCGCAGCCGCCGCCGCTGCCGCCGCTCGGCGTGGCCACCGGCCAGTCCGCGGACCGGGTGCTCAGGTCCACCTCCCGAGGCGAGGACGCATCGTGATCGCACACCTGACCACCGCCGTAGGCGCAGCCGTGACCGCCGCCGTGACGCCGGTGACCGCCACCAGCGGCGGCGCTGGTGGCGCCGAAGAGATCGTGTTCTGGATCGTCGGCCCGCTCGCCCTGATCGGCGCGATCGGCATGCTGTTCTCCAAGGGCGCGGTGCACTCTGCACTGTGGCTCGTGCTGACCATGATGTGCCTCGGCATGCTGTACATCACCCAGCAGGCCGAGTTCCTCGGCTTCGCGCAGATCATCGTCTACACCGGCGCGATCATGATGCTGTTCCTGTTCGTGCTGATGCTCACCGGTCGCGACGCGGGCGACTCGGTCATCGAGGTGCTGCGCGGGCAGCGGGTCGCGGCCGGGCTGCTCGGGCTCGGTCTCGTCGGGCTGCTGGTGGCTGTGCTGATGCATGCGGTGGGCACGCTGCCGAACGTGGGGCTGACCGACGCGACCGCCGAGCGCGGCGCGGTGGGGTCGCTGGCGGCGTCGATCTTCACGACCTACCTGTTCCCGTTCGAGCTCACCTCGGCACTGCTCATCACCGCCGCGGTGGGCGCGATGGTGCTGGCGCACGTGGAGCGGACCAAACGGGAACGGCGCAGCCAGAAGGCGACCGTGCTCGCCCGGATGCGATCCGACCGCATGTCGCCGCTGCCCGGTCCGGGCGTGCATGCGACCTCCGCGTCGAACGCCACCCCGGCCATGCTGCCGGACGGGTCGATTGCGCCCGGTTCGGTGTCGCACCTGGTGGAGATGGCGGTCTCCGAGCAGGTCGCCCGGCGCTTCCGGGAGGGGGAGCTGGTGCCTATCAACGGGCCCGAGCACCCGTACCGCCCGAAGCGCGCGGCGATCGACGACGGGGGCGCGGCCGAGAACATCGTCATACCCGCTGTTTCCGGGGCTTCCGGCGGATCGGTCGGCGCCGCACACGAGGGGAGCGAGTCGTGAACCCCACCCACTACCTGATGCTGTCCGCGCTGCTGTTCGGGATCGGCACCGTCGGGGTGCTCATCCGGCGCAACGCGATCGTCGTGTTCATGAGCGTCGAGCTCATGCTCAACGCGGTGAACCTGTCGTTCGTCACCTTCGCCCGGATGCACGGAAACCTCGACGGCGTCATCATCGCGCTCTTCGTGATGGTGGTGGCCGCGGCCGAGGTCGTGGTGGGCCTCGCGATCATCATGTCCATCTTCCGGAGTAGGCGGAGCGCATCCGTCGACGACGCGAACCTGCTGAAGTACTGAACGGGGGAGGACCGTGACCCAGGCCCTACAATTGGCGGCCCACCTCGGCGCGGCAGGCGCCGGGCCCGCCGCGCCGCCGGAGGCGACGGGCGTCACCGCGATCGCCTGGCTGGTGCTGGTGCTGCCGGCCGCGGGCGCGCTGGTGCTGATGCTCGGCGGGCGGCGGCTGAACCGCATCGCGCCCATTCTCGGCTCCCTGACGGTGGTCGCCGCGTTCGTCGTCGCCGTGTCGATCTTCTTCGCCACGATCGGGGCGGGCGCGGGCGACCGGGTGCATGAGATCCCGATCTGGTCGTGGATGCCGGTGCAGGCGCTGCAGGTCGAGTTCGGGATGCGCATCGATCCGCTGTCGCTCACCTTCATGCTGCTGATCACCGGTGTGGGGTCGTTGATCCACATCTACTCGATCGGGTACATGGAGCACGACGAGCGCCGGCAGCGGTTCTTCGCCTACATGAACCTGTTCGTGGCCGCCATGCTGCTGCTGGTGATGGGCAACTCGTTCGTCACCGTGTACGCGGGCTGGGAGGGCGTGGGCCTGGCCTCGTACCTGCTCATCGGTTTCTGGTCGCACAAGCCGGTCGCCGCGACCGCCGCGAAGAAGTCCTTCGTGATGAACCGGGTCGGCGACTTCGGTTTCGTCATCGGCATTTTCATCATGTTCGCGGAGATGGGCACCACGTCGTTCTCCGGCGTGTTCGCGAACATCGGCATGGTGGCGCAGCAGCACCCCGGCGCGGTGACGGCGATGACGTTGTTCCTGCTGCTAGGCGCGTGCGCCAAGTCCGGCCAGGTCCCGCTGCAGGCGTGGCTGCCGGACGCGATGGAAGGCCCGACGCCCGTCTCGGCGCTGATCCACGCCGCGACCATGGTCACCGCGGGCGTCTACCTGATCACGCGGTCCGCCGACATCTACAACCTCAGCGGCACCGGACAGCTCGTGGTGAGCATCGTCGGCGCCGTCACCATCCTGGTGGGTGCGATCGGCGGCTGCGGCAAGGACGACATCAAGCGGGTGCTGGCCTACTCCACGGTCTCGCAGATCGGGTACATGTTCCTGGCCGCCGGGCTGGGCACCGGGGTGTACGGGCTGGCGATCCTGCACCTGCTGACGCACGGCTTCTTCAAGGCCGGGATGTTCCTCGCGTCAGGGTCGATCATGCACGGGATGACCGACCAGGTGGACATGCGCCACTACGGCGCGCTCGCCAAGCGGATGCCGCTCACCTTCATCACCATGGCGTGCGGGTACCTGGCGATCATCGGCTTCCCGTACCTGTCCGGGTTCTTCTCCAAGGATCCGATCATCGAGGCGGCCTTCGCCGCCGGCGGCACTAAGGGGTGGCTGCTCGGCGGGGCCGCGACGCTCGGTGCGGCGATCACCGCGTTCTATATGACGCGCCTGATGATCATGACGTTCTTCGGCGAGGCGCGCTGGAAGAACCTCACCTCGCCGGACGGCCGTGCGTACCACCCGCATGAGTCCGGGCTGGTGATGACGATCCCCATGCTGATCCTGTCGATCGGCTCGCTCGGGGCCGGCGCGTTCCTGGCCTCCGGCGAGCGGCTGGTCGGCTGGCTCACCCCGTCCGTCGGCGAGTTCGCGGAGCCGCATCCGACAGTGCTCTCGGCCGGCGTGATCACCTGGGGCAACGTCGTTCTCATGCTGGTGGGCGCCGGCATCGCCTACGTCTACTTCGGCATGCGGTCGGTGCCGGTGACACAGCCGGCCACCCGCAACCCGGTCGTCATGCTCTCGCGAGCCGGGGTCGGCGGCGACGCCATCAACGAGACGTTGGTCGCCCGGCCGGGCCTGTGGCTGGCCCGCACCTCGTCCTACCTCGACGCCCGCGGCGTGGACGGGGTGGTCGACGGGGTGGGCACGGCGATCCTGGGGCTCTCCTCGTGGTGGAAGGGCTGGCAGAACGGCTACGTGCGCAGTTACGCCTTGTCTATGCTCTCCGGCACCCTGCTGGTCGCCGTGGCCCTGATGGTGGTGAACTTCTCATGAGTTCGTTCCCCTACCTCCTCGTCCTGCTGCTGCTGCCGCTCGTCGGCGGCATCGTGGTGGCGGGCATGGGCGGCGCACCCGTCCGCACGGCTAAGTTCACCGCGCTGGGGTTCTCGCTCGTCGAGTTCGTGATCGCGGTGCTGCTCTGGTTCGATTACCGCTCGCTGCTGGCGAGCGGGTCGGCCGAACCGTTCGGCGAGGTCGTGAAGGTCGCCTGGATCCGCAGCTTCGGCATCCACTTCGCGCTGGGCGCGGACGGCATCTCGCTCATCCTGATCGCGATGACGTGCTTCCTGGTGCCCATCGTGCTCGGCGCCTCCTGGGAGGAGAAGCTGCCCGCGGGCCGCACCATCAGCGGCTACTTCGCCCTGCTGCTCGTCTTCCAGTCCGCGATGATCGGCGTCTTCGCGGCGACCGACGTGTTCCTGTTCTACTGCTTCTTCGAAGTGATGCTGATCCCGATGTACTTCCTGGTCGGCTACTTCGGCGGCCCGCGCCGGGCGTACGCCGCGACCAAGTTCTTCCTCTACTCGCTGCTCGGCGGCCTGCTCATGCTGGCGTCGGTGATCGGCCTGTACGTCGCCTCCGGGCACGTCCTGCCGGAAGGCACCCTGGATTGGGAGACGCTGCGGTCGATCGCGCACCAGATCCCCGAGTCGACGCAGGTGTGGATCTTCCTCGGTTTCGCGGTCGCGTTCGCCATCAAGGCGCCGCTGGTGCCGTTCCACACGTGGCTGCCGGAGGCCGGTGCTGAGGCGCCGACCGGTGCCTCGACGCTGCTCGTGACGACCATGGACAAGGTCGGCACCTTCGGCTTTCTGCGCATCTGCCTGCCGCTGTTGCCGGCCGCCTCGCAAAAGTTGGTGTGGCTGTTCCTGCTGCTCGCGCTGCTGGGCATCGTGTACGCGGCGATCGTCGCGGCGATGCAGACGGACCTGAAGAAGTTCGTCACGTTCACCTCGATCGCGCACTTCGGGTTCATCGTGATGGGCGTCTTCGCGTTCACCACCCAGGCCATGGCCGGTGCGGTGCTGTACATGCTCAACCACGGCATCGCCACGGGGCTGCTCTTCGTCATCGTCGGCATGCTCATCGCCCGCGGCGGGTCCAGACAAGTCGCCGACTACGGCGGGGTATGGAAGATCGCCCCGGTACTCGGCGGGATCTTCCTGGTCGCCACCATGGCCACCCTTGCGTTGCCCGGCACCAATTCCTTCGTCTCCGAGTTCCTCGTGCTGATCGGCACGTTCCAGCGTCATCCGGCCTGGGCGATCATCGGGACGGCGGGCATCATCCTCTCGTCGGTCTACGTGCTGTGGATCTTCCAGCGGACCATGACCGGGCCGCTGCGCGGCGCTGCGGTCGTCGACACGGGCTCAGCCGCTTATGACGGTGATGACGGGCCGCGTGGCCGAGCCCCCGAACTGGAACCGGCGCCCACCGCAGGCAGCAGCGGGGGAGCGGCCGTTCTGGTCGCGGCGCCCGCCGAGCCGAAGGTGAAGGCCGGGTTCGGCGACCTCAAACCGCGCGAGATCGCTGTGGTGGCACCGCTGGTCGCGGCGATCATCTTCCTGGGCATCTACCCGAAGCCGGTGCTCGACGTGATCCAGCCGACGGTCACCGCCACCATGCACGCGGTCGGGGTCAGCGACCTGGCGCCGGCGACACAGAACCTGAACGGAGGCGGCAATTGATGGGCTCATTGACCGGCACAGCGCTCCTGGCCGCATCCGTGGCTCCCGCCGTATCGCCCAAGGCGGTGGCGCCGTCTGTTGCGCCGTCGCCGCCGATCGCGGCACCGTCGATCGATCTGGTCGGCGTGCTGCCCGTCCTCATCGTGCTCGGCGCGGCGTGTCTCGCGGTGATCGTGGAGGCCGCGCTGCCGAAGCGGCAGCGGTTCGTCACGCAGGTGTTCCTCGCCGTGGGGTCGATCATCGCCGCGGGAGTCGCCACTGTCGTGCTCGGCGTTCAGGGACACTACGTCGTCACGTTCGCCGGTGCCATCGCGGTGGACTCGGCGACGTACGTGATGTGGGGATCGTTGCTCGCCCTCGCCGTTGTGGCCGTCCCGGTGATGGCGGATCGCGTCATCGAGCCGGGCGGCGTGTTTGCGGCCGAGGCTTCGGCCGTCATCGGATCGCCGCGGGCCAAGCAGGCCACGGCGGTGGCGACGCCCATGCAGACCGAAGTCTTCCCGCTGGCGTTGTTCGCGGTCGGCGGGATGCTGGTGTTCCCGGCCGCCTCGGACCTGCTCACGCTGTTCGTGGCCTTGGAGGTCATGTCGCTGCCGCTGTATCTGCTTGCGGGCATGGCGCGGCGCAAGCGGCTCATCTCGCAAGAGGCGGCCGTCAAGTACTTCCTGATCGGCGCGTTCACCTCAGCGATCCTGCTATACGGGATCGCGCTGCTCTACGGCTATGCAGGTTCGGTGAAGTTCGCCGCGATCGCGTCGGCGGCCAGGGCCGGCGGCGGCAGCGATCTGCTGCTGCTCGCCGGGATCGGGCTGCTGGTGGTCGGGCTGCTGTACAAGGGCTCCGTCGGCCCGTTCCACCTGTGGACCCCCGACGTCTACCAGGGCGCGCCCACCCCGCACTCGGCCTTCATGGGTGCCTGCACCAAGTTCGCCGCCTTCGCCGCGATGCTGCGCGTGCTGCAGGTGGCGCTCGGCAGCATGGCGTGGTCCTGGAAGCCCGTGCTCATGGTGATCGCCGTCATCTCCATGGCGATCGGCGCGTTCTTCGGCGTCATCCAGCAGGATCTGAAGCGCATGCTCGCCTACTCGTCGGTGGCGCACGCCGGCTTCCTGCTGCTGGGCGTCATGTCGATCACCGAGCGGGGCGTCACCGCCACACTGTTCTACCTGCTCACCTACGGGTTCGCGACGATCGGCGGCTTCAACCTGCTCATGCTGGTACGCCGCGGCGGTCTGGAGGCGCCGCGCCTCGCGGACTGGGCGGGCATCGGCAAGAAGTCTCCGGCCGTCGCCGCGACCATGACGATCTTCCTGCTGTCGCTCGCCGGTATCCCGCTCACCAGCGGGTTCATCGGCAAGGTGGTGATCTTCACCGCCGCGATGAACGCCGGCATGGGCCCGCTCGTGGTGATCGCGATGATCGCCACGGTAGTGACGGCGTTCTTCTACCTGCGGGTGATCGTGATGATGTATTTCGCGGAGCCCCCGGCCACGTCGGTCGCTGCCGGCGGTGTCGAGGCGCCCACCGTGGCCCTGCCGTCGACTCTGACGCTGGTCACCATCGCGGTGTGCGCGATCCTCACGATCCTGCTGGGCATCGTGCCGCAGCCGGTGCTGGATATCATGCACGTCACCTTCCCGATGCTGTCTTAAGCGCCCCTCGAGGATTCCCGTGACGAACCCCCACCCGCCCGTGACGACCGCACCACGGCGGTCGGCCCCGTGAACACGAGCGCGCCGAGCATCTCCATGCCCGGCTTCGACCTCGTCGACCCCGTGCTCGCGGCACGGGTCTCGACCGGACTCGCGCTCGTCGAGGAGCGGCTCGCGGCCGAGCTGGCCAGCGAGTTCGGCTTCGTCACCGAGGCGTCGTCGCATCTGATCTCGGCCGGCGGCAAGAGGTTCCGGCCGCTCTTCACGATGGTCGCTGCCGGGGTCGGCCCGCACGCCGACTCGGACGAGGTCATCACTGCGGCGGCCGTCGTGGAGCTGATCCACCTCGCCACCCTCTACCACGATGACGTGATGGACGAGGCCGCGATCCGTCGCGGCACCGATTCCGCCAACGCGCGGTGGGACAACTCGATCGCGATCCTGGCCGGGGACTTCCTGTTCGCCCGCGCCTCGCGCCTGGTGGCGAGCCTCGGCCCGGAGGCCGTCCGCATCATCGCGGACACCTTCGCCGAGCTGGTGTCCGGGCAGATCCGCGAGACGATCGGCCCGCAGCCCGGCCAGGACCCGATCGAGCATCACCTCACCGTGCTGGGCGAGAAGACCGCCTCGCTCATCGACACCTGCGCGCGGTATGGTGGCATGTTCTCCGGGGCCACCGAGGACCAGACGGCCGCGCTGCGCCGGTACGGGCGGGCGCTCGGCGTTGCGTTCCAGATCTCTGACGACATCATCGATATCGCCTCCGACGACTCCGGGAAGACGCCCGGCACGGACCTGCGCGAGGGCGTGCGCACACTGCCGATGCTCTACACCCTCGCCGACCCGGCCGCGGAAGGCGAGCTGGTCTCGCTGCTCGCCGGACCCATCCACGACGACGCGTCCGTGGATCGCGCCGTACTGCTGCTGCGCCGCTCGCCGGGCCTCGCCCGGGCCCGCGCCACGCTCGACGAGTACGCGGCCACCGCCCGCGCCGAACTCGGGACGCTGCCGCCGTCGGTCGCGGTCGACGCCCTGCGCACCCTCGCCGACTACGTCGTCGCCCGCACCCGCTGACGGCCCAGGCCCTCGGCGGGCGTGATCAACAGCGGTCGGGCTCGAAGCGGAAGTCGAGTCGTTCGGTGGCGCCCGTCGCCGTGTCCGTGCGGCGCACGGTGAGCACCGCGTCGTCGGCGGCGAGACTGTCTGCGGTCAGTGCCGTGTAGACCACCGGCCGTCCGAACGGCCGTTGCACCACGAACCGGCCGGCGGTGGTGAATTCGCCGCGGGCCGACTCCGGGGCGGCAGCGTCCGTCTCCGTCACGGCCGGGCGGGCGAAGCGCAGGATCAGGCCCCGCTCCGCGCAGCGGTAGTCGCCGTCCGGCCGCGGTTCGAACTCCGTGACGTCGACCTCGCCGGACAGGGAATCGGCCGGAACAGCGTCATACTCGGTGGTTTTGATCTGCGTGACGTCGCTACCGCGCGCCCGCAACCTGTCCCGAAGACTCATCGATGCCTCCCTGCATGGATCCCGGGATCGATTCTCCCATCGGGCCGGGACGTGCGGGCGTCCGGCGCCGGCGGGAACGGCGCACCGCCTCGACGGACAGCACCATCAGCGACACCCAGATCACGACGAATCCCGCCCAGCGTGTCGGAGCCAAATGCTCACCCGCCCACAGCACGCCGAGCAGGAACTGGGTGAGCGGGTTCAGGTACTGCAGAAACCCCAGCACCGACAGCGGGATGCGCCGCGCCGCCGCGCCGAAGAGCAGCAGTGGGATCGCCGTCACCAGGCCGGACCCGACCATAGCCGCGATGTGCCAGGCTCCGTAGCCGGTGAAATGCGCGCGACCGCCTGTCTGCAGGAAGACCAGGAAGCCGAGGGCCGGCGCGAGGAGCACCGACGATTCGCCGAGAAGTGAGATGGCGGAAGGGATTCCGATCACGCGCTTGACCAAGCCGTACAGTCCGAAGCTGACGGCTAGGATCAGCGCCAGGTAGGGCACGCCGCCCGCGCCGAGGCCGGTGAGCACCACCCCCGGCACCGCGACGGCGAGCGCCGCCCACTGCAACGGGCTCAACTTCTCGCGGAGCGCCACCACGCCGAGCGCCACCGCAACGAGCGGGTTGATGAAGTAGCCGAGCGACGCCTCGATCACATGGTCGTTATTGACCGCGTAGATGTAGACGCCCCAGTTGATGGAGACGAAGACTGCGGCCAGCGTGATCAAGAGCCACGTGCGCGCGGAGAGCTCGCGAACCTCGCGCCAGCGGCGCAGCAGCGTGATCCCGATGCCCATGACGACGGCCGACCAGAACATGCGGTGCGCGAGGATCTCCACGGCCCCGGCCGGCTCGAGCAACCGCCAGTACAGCGGGAAGAGCCCCCACAGCAGGTAGGCGCCGATGGCGAGCAGCACGCCCTTGCGCATCGCCTACCTCCGTCGCATGTCGCCCCATTGTGACAGTCCGCGCTGGGCGTCAGGCTGCCTGGGGCGGGGGCCAGGGGGTTGCCGGACTCGTCGTCCCGCGGTCGAGCAGCGTGGAGAGCACGATCGTCGATTCCGTGCGCGCGACTGCGTCGGTGGCGCGCAGCTTCTCCAGGGCCTGCTCGAAATCGGCCATATCGGCGGCGTGGACGTGGACGAGGACATCGGCATCGCCCGAGACGGTGTAGGCGGCGATCACCTGCGGGATGAGCTCGAGGATCTTCTTGATCCGTTCCGGCGAGACGTTCCCGGCGTAGGTCACCGCGACCAGCGCCTGGGTGCGCCAGCCGAGGGCTTCGGGTGCGAGCCGGGCGGTAAAACCGGATATGACGCCGCGGTCGACCAAACGGTCGACGCGCCTCTTCACGGCCGGCGCGGAGAGGCCGACGGCTTCTCCGATCTCCCGGAACGAGGCTCGGGCATTGTCCACCAGGCGCGCAATGATCTGTTTATCTATATTGTCGATCTGCAATGAAGTGCTCCTCGGTCCGCAATATGGCGGCATTGTAATGCGTGCGCCGGCGCCCATACCCTTGAAGTATGACGATGACCGCCGAACATACTTCTGTTGTGCTGACCGCGACCGCGACGACGGTGGCCGGGGCGACCCCATCCCGCCGAACCCCGAGGCGGCAGCGGTACCTGGTCACGCGCCCGACGTATTTCGACGTGGTGTATTCCATCAACCCGTGGATGCACACCGATGTCGCCACGGATTCGGGCCTGGCGATGCGCCAGTGGGAGAACCTGGTCGCGACCTTCCGTCGGCTCGGGCACGAGGTTGAGATCTGTGAGGGTGCGCCGGGGCTGCCGGATATGGTGTTCGCGGCCAACGCCGGCACCGTGATCGACGGCGTGGCGGTGCCCGCCAAGTTCTCCACCGACAAGCGGTCGGGCGAGGAGAAACCCTACACGGACTGGTTCCGCGATCACGTGGGCAGCGTCGTGGTCCCGACGCTCGTCAACGAGGGGGAGGGCGACCTGCTGTGGACCGGGCGGCTTCTGTTGGCCGGCAGCGGTTTTCGCACGGACCCGCTTGCGCACAACGAGGTCGCCGAGGCGCTCGGCGTGCCACTCGTCCCGCTGAAGCTCGTCGACCCGTTCTTCTACCACCTGGATACGGCCCTGGCCGTGCTCGATACCGAGACGGCAGAGAGCACCGAGACCATCGCCTACTACCCGGGCGCGTTCTCCGCCGGATCCCAGTCCGCGCTCAGGCGCCTCTACCCGGATGCCATCATCGTCTCCCGGGCCGACGCCGAGTGGTTCGCACTCAACGCCGTCTCCGACGGCCGCAACGTGGTGGTGCCCGAGCAGGCGCCCACCTTCGCCCGACAGCTCGAGGAGCGCGGATTTGCGCCCGTGCCAGTGGACGTCTCCGAGTTCCGCAAGGCTGGCGGCGGCGCCAAGTGCTGCACCCTCATCCTGCGGTAACCGCACCCGCCCTTTGCGCGTGAATGCGGCGATGACGAGGAAGACGGCGAAGGTCTTCACTGCCACCCCGCCCCTTGCGCGTGAATGCGGCGCCACGCGGGGTGTGAGTGCTGCAGGATGGTGTGCGTAGAACCGGGGCATTTCGGGCGTATTGCTGCTGGATTCACACCCTTGAGACGTAGCGGTGCGGCCGAGAACCGCCCCCGTTCCGCACAGCGGCGACAAACGGGGCACGGCCCGGAACTACGTCATAAACGTTATCGGTAATTCGTGAACTGGAGCGCGACGTCCAGATCCGCGTTCTTCAGGAGCGCGATCACGGCCTGCAAGTCGTCCCGGGACTTGCCCGTCACTCGCAGCTGGTCGCCCTGGATCTGCGATTTCACCGCCTTCGGCCCCTCGTCGCGGATCAGTTTGGCGATCTTCTTCGCATTCTCCGACGAGATCCCTTGCACCAGAGTGCCTGTCACCTTGTAGGTCTTGCCGGACGGGGCCGGGTCGCCGATGGTGAAGGACTTCAGCGACAGCCCGCGCTTGATCAGCTTCTCCTTGAACACGTCGATCGCCGCCTTGCAGCGCTCCTCGGTGGACGCCGAGATCGTCACGGATTCCTCGCCCGCCCAGGCGATGGCGGCATCCGTGCCGCGGAAATCGAAACACTGCCCGAGCTCCTTCGCCGCCTGGTTCAGCGCGTTATCCACCTCCTGCCGATCCGCCTTGCTCACGATGTCGAACGATGATTCCGCCATGACGATCTCCCTTCGCCGGCGCCCGGATCCGGGGCCGACAACCGTGTATCGCGGTCATCGGGCGGCCGTTTGGTGGGCGCCCGCACCACCTAGTACGCTTGATCTTCGCCGGGTGAGTCCTGACTGTATCCCCGGCACTGGCAGGTTACCCAAGTGGCCAAAGGGAGCTGACTGTAAATCAGCCGCGCAAGCTTCGGGAGTTCGAATCTCTCACCTGCCACCACCAGCGGAAACGCTGATCTGACCAGCGGAAACGCTACTCGTTAGCCCACCTACGTCGAGGGCAGCTGCGCCCTCAAAATGCCCCAAGTTGCCCGCGGATATGGCACGCTAATGGCACGAGGCTCATTGAGAAGCCCCACTCGGAGACGGGAGGGCACGACATGGCACGCGGTAAACGGAGCTGGGGCTCCGTCAGGAAGTTGCCAAGCGGCAGGTACCAGGTGCGGTACCTCGGACCCGACCGGGAGTACCACCCCGCGCCAGTGACCTTCACCACGAAGGCGGACGCATCCGCCTGGCTGGCGAGGGAGCAGACGAAGATTTCAGCTGGTTCGTGGGAAGCCGAGCGAGCGCCCCGGCGAGAGTTGCCGACCCTGACCGCGTACGTGCGGCAGTGGATCCGGGCCCGCACCACGGCAACGGGGGAGCCGCTACGGCCGAAGACCCGGCATCAGTACGAGCAGTTGCACGCACGCCACATCGCGGATGACCCGATCGGCGCTCTGGCTCTTGATGCGGTGACGGCGGTCGACGTGCGCGCCTGGTGGTCGCGGCTACCCGACGACCGGCCGACATGGCGGGCGCACGCCTATCGGCTGCTGCGCGCCGCGTTCAACAGCGCGGTGGATGAGGAACTGATCGCCGCGACGCCCTGCCGTATTCGTAGCGGCGGCGCGTCGAAGCGGGAGCGGGAGGTCCGGCCTGCGACGCTCGCCGAACTCGACGCAATCACCGGCGCCATGCCGGAGCGATACCGGGCGGCGGTGCTGCTTGCTGCGTGGTGCGCCCTGCGTTTCGGCGAACTGACGGAATTGCGGCGTCCGGACGTCGACTTGAAGGCTGGTGTGGTGCATGTGCGCCGCGCCGTTGTGCATGTGGATGGCAAGGACATCGTCGGACCGCCCAAGTCGGCCGCCGGTGTGCGCGCGGTGGCGATCCCGCCACATGTATTGCCGGTGGTCGCCGAGCACCTGCGCGGTGTTTCGAAGGCGCGTGACGCGCTGCTGTTCCCGTCGGAGCGGGACCCACAGGTGCACTTGGCGCTCAGTACTCTCGCCCGGCACTTTGAAAAGGCCCGCGAGGCCGCCGGCCGGCCGGACTTGCGCTGGCACGATCTTCGTCATACAGGGGCGGTACTCGCTGCCCAGGCCGGCGCGACGTTGGCGGAGTTGCAAGGTCGGCTGGGGCATTCCAGCGTCGCTGCAGCGCTGGTCTACCAGCACGCTGCTGACGGCCGAGACGCCGAGATCGCCCGGCGGATGTCGGAAATGACCCGGAAGTGACGCGTTCCCGGCGGCGCGTGGGGGTGCCGTCAGACCGGCGAAGGGTTCGACGCGATGGAGGTGGAGTTGATGGAGGTGCCTGGAGCCGGAACAGCCGCAGACGAAGGAGGCACGACCATGAGTGAGCTGGAGTTCGGCGGAGACGATGGTGACTCCGATTCTCTGTTCACGCGTGCGGCGGACCTCATCGGGCAGGCGCGGTCCACGATCGCCGTGCAGGCTAACGCGACCCTCACGCTGCTGTACTGGGAGCTTGGGCGGCTCATCGATGTCGACGTGCTTCGGCGGGAGCGCGCTGATTATGAACAGCAGATTGTCGCGACACTGTCACGACAATTGACGAAGCGCTTCGGTCGAGGTTTTGACCGCGGGAATCTGTACCGGATGATCCAGTTTTCGCAGGTCTTCCCGGACGCGGAGCTTGTCGCGACGCTGTCGCGACAATTGAGTTGGAGCCGCTTCCAGGCGCTGCTTCCGGTTCGGACCGAAGCGGCCCGTGCGTTCTACATCGACCAGGCCATCACCGCGCGGCTGAGCGTGCGCGCGCTGCGGGACCTGATCGGCCGGCAAGGCTTCGAGCGCAAAGAGATCGCCAATGCTCAGACGCCCGGCGGGTTCGCGGTGCCTGCCGACACGTTCCGCGACCCGTATCTCCTCGACATTCTAAGGGTGCGTATGCGGAGCGGGACCTGGAAGAGGCCATCATTCGCGAGATGGAGGCGTTCCTCCTTGAGGTCGGCAACGGCTGGGCGTTCGTCGCCAGGCAGAAGCGGATGACGGTCGGCAACGACGACTTCTACCTGGACCTGCTGTTTTACTCGCGGCCGCTGCGCCGCCTGATCGCTGTCGAGCTGAAACTCGGGAAGTTCAAGCCGGCGCACAAGGGACAGATGGAGCTGTACCTGAAGTGGCTAGACCGGTACGAGCGCCGCGACGGTGAAGAGTCGCCGATCGGGTTGATCCTGTGCACGGAAACGAGCCGCGAGCAGGTGGAACTGCTGGAAATGCACCAGGGCGGGATCGTCGTAGCCGAGTATTGGACGGCGCTGCCACCGAAGGCGGAACTTCAGGCCCGCATCCAGGAGATATACCGAGCTGCACGCGAGCGAGTCGCGCGGCGTGAGATCACCGCGTCGGATGGGGAGGATTCGTGAGCTCGCTGGATGCGGTGCTACTCAATCTCAGAATGCAGCCATGTCCGTGTCACCTGGCAATCGATCGGTTGCGCATCGTGCGCCGTGCGGCCGGTGATCATCGGGAGATCCCGGCGCGTTGGTGAGATCGGTCGCCGCTCGGCCGCCCGGCGCTATGTGGGATTGGCCAACCGATGGCCAGTCGGTCTTGCATCGAATGCGCGGACGGCTCGGCGCCTTGGTTGGTGAGGATTTGTTCGAGAAAGACACGGGCGGGCCGGGTTTCGCGGTCGGCTCCGACCGTGTCGAGTTCGCCGTGGCAGGTGTCGGTGTCGATGTAGGCGCGGTTTGATACGCGTCCGCGGGTCATGGCGACGTAGAACGCCTCGCGGGTCATTCGATCGGTCGCGATGGTGTGGGCGGTGTCGACGGTGACGCCCTGGCAGCGATGCGCGGTCACCGCATAGCCGAGTTCGACGTGCTGCGCCGTGTAGTCGGCGGGAAGTATGACGGGCCTGCCGCCTCCGGCTTGGGCGCGGATCGTCCCATCGCGGCGCACTGCGGTCACGGTGAAGGCGGTGCCGTTCTTCACGAATCCCGCGGCGAGCCTGTCTCGCTCGTCGATGCGCGGGTTGGGGTTGGTGCCGTCGGGAAGGTGTCGGTCGACTCTTCGGGTGATGATCCGGTCGCCGACGCCGGCAACGGTGCCGTCGTGCAGCGGCACCCCGTCGGCGCGGACCTGGCCGGCTTCGATCAGGTCGGCCCGCACGGTCAAATTCAGGGCCTGCACGGTGTGGTTGTCGGCGGCGATCAGCAGGCTGGTGAGCCCGCGCGCCTGATCTGCCTTCCAGGCTTGGTGGGCGGCGTGGATCATGGCGTCGGCGTCGCCGTCTGTGAACCTGCCGTGCGCCAAATACTCGTCCAGTGCGGCGGGGTCGCCGCGGCGCAACTTGAGTGACGCTTCGGCTTCCCAGGCGCGGACCTGCCCGTCGGGCCCGGTGAAGCGTCGGATGTCGGTGAGCTGCGCGGTGTCCGGACGGTGTTCGGCGAGGAGCCCAAAGGTTCCGCCGGTGCCGATCGCGGGCAGTTGGGCGTGGTCGCCGACCAGTAGCAGTTTCGCCCTGGAGGCATGGGCTTGTGCGGCGAGCGCGTTCAGGGTGGGCAGATCTGCCATGCCGGCTTCGTCCACGACGAGCAACTGACCGGGATGGAGCGCCCACCTGTCGTAGCGGGCGCGGGCCTGCTCGATCGCTTGGTCGATGCCGCCGATGGCTCTTCCGGCGGCGATGGCGTCGGCGCGGCGGGCTTCGAGCCTGGCGATGCGGTGCGCGCGGCCGGGTTGGAATTGCTGCTGGGCGAGCCATTGGGCGGTGTTCTCGGCGGCAACGTCGATCTCGGTTGCGAGCACCTCGGCGGCGACCGCTGACGTCGCGAGCCCGAGCACCGACCCGACACCGTGTTGGGCCTCCCACGCTTGGCGGAGTCCGGCCATGGTGGTGGTTTTGCCGGTACCCGCCGGGCCGATCAACACGTCGCACACCGGCCGGAGCCGCAGATGCTGCGCACTGCCGCAGCCTGATCCAAGGCGAGGCCGTGGTCGCGCCCGGGTAGGGGAGCGGCGATGACGCGGTCCACCACATCGGCGGAAACGGTTGGCGCGGTGGTGGTCTCGCTGGCCTGAAGCAGGGCGTCTTCGGCGGCCAGGACTTCCAGCGAGGTGAAGACTTCGGGTGCGTCATACACCGATCTGCCGGTTGTCGCATCAATCTCCGCGCCGACAACGGCTGTGTTGGCGGGGTTGAGGAGCACACTGCGCTCGATCGCGGCCTCAGCGACTCGGCGGCGCACGTCCAGCAGATCCTGCTCGGTGTCGAATTGCAGCCCGGCCGTTCCGATGGTGCGGCAGGTCGCGGCCACCAGATTCCAGCGTGACCAGGTGCCGCGCTTGGCCTCGACCTGATCCAGCGCGGCCGCGGCGAGAATCTCGACGGTTTGCTCGTCAACGCTGTCGGATGTCGCCAGCCGGGCCCGCGGTGCTTCGGTCGCGGTGGCGACGGCGCGGGTGGCGATGGCGTCCGCCGGGACTGCAGTAACTTGCCGAGCCCAGGCGCGGGCGTCGCTGCCGAGGATCAGATCCGCGCGGCAGGTCCACGCTTCGGTGTATTCGGCCAGGGTCGAGACGTGCTTCGGCTGCCGGGTTTCCAGGGTTGCCTGTTGGCGGATGCGCACCGCCTCCGGCCCGGTCGGCTGCCGGTGATGCTTGGCGGCGAACGTGTCGATGGCGGCGTCTTTCGCGGCGGTGATCGCGGCGGTGCGCTGCGAAAACTCGGTGATCAGGTGGTCGGGGATCGCGGCGATTTCCCGGCGTGGGTTGCGGGCCCGGCCGCGCAGCCGCACCTCCCAGGCAACACCGAGGGTGCGTGTGAGGTTGTCGGCGAGCAGCAGATCGTAGGTGTCCGAGTGCGCCACCGACGCCGCATACAAAGAGCGGGAATCCAGGGTGCGCCACTGCCCGTCCGATGCGGCTTGGACTCGGTTGGCGATCGTGACGTGCGTGTGCAGCTGCGGATCACCGGCGCGCGAGTCGTGGTGATCGAACCCTGCCGCGACCAGGCCCCGCACGGGGACGCGGACGGATCCGCCATGCCCGGTGCGGGTCCGGGCAACATCCTTTTCGATCAGCCGGATCGTCGACGCGACCGCGGCATGGTGGGCGTCGACGATCGTTCGCTGCACGTCGGCGTCGGATAGCGCCCAGAGGACGGACACGGACTTCGGCACCGAGAACGTCAGATCGAACCCCGCCACCGCCCCGCGAGTATCCCGGGCCTTCTCAGTCGCGCTGATCGCGGCGACCTTCGCCTCCCGCATGTCCGGGGACAGATCGACGGGCAGCAGGGCGACCTTCGCCGCGATCCGATCCGCCGGGGAAGCCACGGCCGGGTACTCGCGACCCAGCGCGGCTCCGGTGACGGGATCGTGGCCGGCGCCGAACAGCCGCGCCATCTGCTCCTCCGACACGGCAGAGCCCATCGCGAGACCGGCGCCGTCATTCACGCCGGCCAATCCCGCGCCGAGCCACACGCCGGCCGGATAGCCGGCATTCACGTAGTAGCGCGTCATCGCTGTCGATCGGTCCGGGGCGTCGCCGCGCGCGGTATGCCGCATCAGGTACTCGAAACCCGACCCGGCCGACATGCGCGACATCGACATCACCACGCCCCAATAGGGCGCCCGGCATCCGCGCTAGTGGATGCGAGGTGCGTCGATGAGCATCGACCAGCAGGTGCGGTGCGTCGTCACTGGCCGAGCAGCGGCCGCAGGATCGCCGCGGCCACGGTCATGCTGTAGCGCTGTTGAAGCTCTTCAAGAAGCATGGCGGGGGAGCGCTGCGGGGTGATCATTCTGGCGGACATCGCGCGCAAGGCGCGAACACCTGCGTCGGGTTGGGCGGCGACGATGTCGGCGGCGAATTGCGCCGGGGTCACGGTGCGGATGTGTGCGTGGACGAGGACTGGTGCGGCCGGGAAGCCGGCTCTGGCGTCGTCGGTGACGATCGCGTTCGCCTTGCCGATGATGGCCGTATGGGCGACGTGTCCGTCATCCGGATCGCTCAGCCCGTAGCGGTAGGTGCGGTCTTTCGGCGCTTCGATCGTCGCTCCAGGAAATGCCCGCTTCATTTCCGTAAACAGCCGTGCCCGGCGATCTTCGCTGTCGGTCCGGCCGCGTCTGGCGTCGAGTTCGGCGAGCACGTAGTCGAGCTCGAACAGGATTCCTGTTCCCCACAGCGGCGCGAATGCGCCCTCCGTGGCGAGTTGGAGGAGGAAATCACGTTGCCGCCCGGGGACCAGTGCGCAGGTGTCCAGAACGGCGCGAAACATGTTCCCGAGTCTGGCAGATGCACGGCTGCCGTGAATGGTCAGTGGGCCTTGCGTGCCTCGGCGAGTAGCTCGGCCATGTCGCTCGGTTCGGCGTCGTCATACGCGGCCGAGGACTCGGTGATGAATTCGTTGCGGCGCGCGCGAAGATCCTCGCGAAAGGCCAACACGTCCGTCAGGAGGAGTTTGCGCCGCTCGGCGCCCGGGATGTGCGCCTTGAGTTCGCCATCGGTGATCAGGCGCACCACCGTCGGGCGTGACACCCCGAGGATCTCGGCGGCTTGCTGGGTGGTGATCTCCTGGTCACGGGTCAGGACGCTGATCGCCTGACCCTTGCTCAACGCGGCCACGACCTGCTTAAGGATTGCGCGGACTTGCCCGGTCAGCTCGACGCGGTCATGCTCCTCGATACCGGATAGGAAGACCGGCGCCTTCGGCACTGAGCCATGGCGGGCCTCGTGGGCCTCGATGAAGCTGAGCACCCGCGCCGACTCGGTGACATCTGCCGCAGCCGGGCTCAGGACCTCGGAATCGACAACGGCATCCGAGCCGGGGGTGCGTGCCAGCGAACTCACGACAAGCCTCCTTTGCAGTAACACCTCCACGCACTATATCTCGATTACGAAAATTACGAAACGCGCGAACCCGGATCGCCAGCCTCGCGCCGCCGTGCTGGCCATGTCCCGCCGACCATACTGACACCTGCACAGGCTCCACTGACACCGCCGCCCACGACGGCCCCACCCGACCGGTTGCTCATCGTCGAATGTGGTCAATCGCATCAGATGCAACAGTGCGCGAGTTGCCGCTGGTCCCGGACCCGCCGAAGGTTGATGTGAAGCCCATTCAGGGGTAAAACGCACCGGACTGATCTTGGAATGAATACAGGGCGGGCCGGAATGTTCCGGCAGAACGAGCAATGGTTCACGGGGTCGTCGAGATGGGTGTTTTTGACGGAGAGCAGAACGACGGCCGGTGGCGGGGTGGTGCTGGTGATCATGGTGGGTCGGTGCGGTGGTCGCGGGCGCCGGTGAGGGTGACGGTGGCGACGCCGGCGACGAGTAGTGCCAGCGCGATCAGTGTGGCTGTGGTGTTCGTACCGGGCAGGGCGGGCCAGGCGGACGGGCCGACCTGGTGTGTGTCGACGGGCCCGCCGCAGTAGATGATGTAGGCCAGTGGTGCGATCCAGGCGAGCGCGGCGCCGATGACCGGCGCTGTAAGCAGGGCGAGGCCGGTGAGTCCGGCCGTGTTGCGGAGCGCGGCGCCCGGGTCGTCGCCGACGCGGGCAGCCCCGAGCATCGCGACACCGATCGCGACGAGCACCAGCAGATGAATCAACCGCAACCGGGGCAGCGGAACGGTGGCACGCTCCGGATCGCCGAACGGGCTGCGGGTGCTGGCCGCGATCAGACCGGCGGCCGCCACGGTGAGAACCAACGGGAGCAGCACGGCGAACTCGCTGTCGCCCTCGGTTAAGGGTTTGACCGCGCGCAACACGCCCGCGGTCGCCGCGAGCAGCACGACGATCAGGGCGACGCGTCGGCTGCGCAGGTACAGGATGAGCAAGCAGTTCACGGAATGTCCTCGACGGTCACCTGGCCGGCGCGGATCGCGGCCAGGTGGGTGGTGAGCCATGCGGTGCGGACCGTTGGTGTGAGCGCGGCGAACCGGTCCGCGGCGGCGGCAACGGCGGGGTCGTGCGAGGCGAGCATGTCCGGGTCGGGTGGGTAGTGGGCTTGCTCGACGGTGTAGCGCGCGAGGGCGCGTTGCGCGGGCGTCGGGTTCCGGATGTCGGTGTGGGGACCGACGAACAGCGAGAGGGCGGTGAGCGCCTCGAATCTCCGGCCGAAGGCCGGTGGCTGGAGGGTGCTGTCGTGGATGACGAAATTGCCGAACAGCAGGATCGGTGGTGTGCCGTGTACACCCGGGGTGCTGCTGTCGGTCTGTTCGGCGCGGACCGGCATTCCGGGCACGCCCAGGACCGGCGCGGCGATCGCATTGATGATCGTGGACAGGACGGCCGGTTCTCGGCCGCCCGAGTAGGCGGGGTGCACGCATACCGGAAGCGGCGTATCCGTGCACACCGGGGTGTAGGCGATGGCCGGAGTGGTGGTGTGGAAGGCCGGGACGACGATGCCGTGGCCGGTGTTGCGAGCGGTGGCATCCAGCGCGCCCGCGGTCGTGGAGAGTGCGAGGCCAGCGATCAGCAGGGCGATGCCGGTGGGGCGCAACGCTGGTCGTGCGATGCGGGCGTGCCAGGCCATGGCGGCCAGCGCGAGGGCGAGGACTCCCGTGTATAGCAGGAGTTTCACGATCGCCAGGTCGGGCTGTGGTTGGTGGAACACGGACGCATCCGTGCCGAAGGTGGGATAGATCGGGCTGAGCAGGCCGATACCCACGACGCGGTCGTTTGGGGCGGCCGACCGGATACCGAGGATGAGGGCGAGCACGCCGACGGCGACCAGTGGGGTGGTGAGCCGGGATGGGACCCATTGGCCCACGACGAAACCCGCCAGCGAGCACATGACGACCGCGACCAGCCCCGCGATGACCGGCCACCACAGCAGTGAGCCCCAGGTCGCCTGGGTGGCGGTGATACCGAGGTACACGATGGCCAGGGCGACGTAGAAGGCGGCCATCCAGCCGACGGTGGCCAGCCAGGTCGCCAGGGCCGTGGTCCAGGGGTTGCGGGGTGTGCTGGCCAGCAGATCGTCCATCCTGCGGCGGTGGCCGCGGGAGGCCAGCCATGCGGCCACTCCCGCGGCGAACGGGCCGGTTATTTGGACGCTGCCTTCCACGTCGACGCTGCGGTCCAGCCACAACGCGACCGGGGTGAGGTCGCCGGCCAATGGGCTGATCGCCAGCAGCACGGCCAGTAGGGGCAGCACGAACGGTGTCGGGCCGCGGTGGGCCTCGATGCGCAGTAGTCGGATCATGACCGGGCCGACGCGAGGACGGCGGCGTAGCCGCGTTCCAACGGGGTGTCGCCGATGGTGTGGTCCACACCGCGGTCGGACAGTTCGGCCGGTGTGCCGTCGAACAGCAGGTGTCCGCCGGACATGAGGACGACGCGGTCGCATGCGACGCCGACGTCCTCGACCAGGTGGGTGCTGACTAGCACGGAGGCGGAGTGGCCGATCTCCCGCAGCAGCCGGCGAAACTCCACCCGTTGCTCGGGGTCCAGTCCAGCCGTCGGCTCGTCGAGCAGCAGCAGTTCCGGGTCGTTGACGATGGCCTGCGCGATGCCGGCCCGGCGCAGCATACCGCCCGACAGGGTGCGCAGTTTCGCGCCCGCGCGCTCGGCCAGGCCAACGCGGTGAATCGCCCGGGTGACCGCGTCCGGCACGCGTGTCGGTGAAACTTCCTTGAGTAGAGCGAAGTATTCGACGAATTCGGTGACAGTGAAGTTCGGGTAATAGCCCAGCGACTGCGGCAGGTAGCCGAGGCATTGACGGATTTCGCGGCGCTGTGCGTGGTGGGCGGGATCGCGGCCGAGCAGGCGCAGCGTGCCGGAGTCGGGGCGCAGCACGGTGGCCAGCATTCGTAGGAGGGTGGTTTTGCCGGCGCCGTTCGGGCCGAGCAGGCCGAACACGCCGGCCGGAATGCGCACGTCGATCCCGGCCACGGCTGGCCGGCGACCGAACCGGCGGGTCAGGCCGTGCATCTCGACATTCATGGATCCTCCTTGCCGGACGGGAATCCGGGTGTGATCCAGCGTGCCGGTCGGGGCTGGGCAGAGCATCGGAGCAGCACTCGAAATCCGCCGGGGCGGCCTCATCGTCCCGGCTGACCGGCCGGGTACGTCAGCGGGCTGATGCGGGGCGTGGACCTGCGGGAATAGGGTTTGGGTGTGAGTGTGGAGTTGGCCGTGCCCTTGCTGCCGTGGCTGCGCGAGCGGCACTGGTGGGCGGTGGACTGCGTCGGCGCGGCCGGCCTGCTGGCGGTGCTGATCGCCGGGGTGCTGGGCAGGGCACCGCAGTTCGACGCGCCCACCTGGCTGATCGTCAGCGCGGCCGTGGTCGCCGGGTTGCTGGTGGCGGTGCGCCGGCTGTGGCCGGTTGCGGTGCTGGGTGTGGCGTTGGTGGCCAACGCGGTGCTCGCCGTGCTGACCGTCGGCGGCAACCCGGCTGTGCTGGTCGCGTTGGCGCTCTATACCGCGACGGTGCGGCGGCCTTTGCGGGCGTCACTGATGTTGCTGGCGGTTGCGCTGGTTGTCAGCCTGCCGGCCGAGGCCGTGCCGTTGGTCGCCGGACACCCCCGGCCCGAGCCGCGCACCGGTATGGCACTGCTCCTGGTCAGCGTGCTGGTGCTCGTCACGGCGTGGGCGCTCGGGGCGGCCGTGCGGGGGCGGTGGCTGTACACGTTACGCAGCACCGAACAGGTGCGGGACCAGGCAGTCACCGACGAACGGCTGCGAATCGCGCGGGAACTACACGACGTGATCACGCACGGCATGACCCTGATTACGGTGCAGGCGTCGGTGGCGTCCTATCTGATCGACTCGCGGCCCGAGCAGGTGCGCGCGGCACTCGACGTCATCGAGACGACCGGCCGGGACGCGCTGGCCGAACTGCGCCGCATGCTGGGCGTGCTCCGTTCGGACAATGTCACGCCGAGTGGCGGGCAGCTCGCACCCACCCCAGGATTGGCAGATCTGCCCGCTCTGACGGTCGCCGCCGAGCAGGCCGGCGTGAGCGTCGAGCTTGACCTAGATCCACAATTCGACACGATCGGCGAGCTGCCGGCCGCGATCGGCCTGTCGGTGTACCGGATCGTGCAGGAGGCACTGACCAATGTGGTCAAACACGCGGCACCGGCCACATGCCGGATCCGCGTCCGGATCGCGGACCGGGAGATCACCGTCGACGTGACCGACGACGGCCAGCACCGGCGCGTCGCGCGGCCGGAGGACGGTGGGCACGGCATCGTCGGAATGCGCGAGCGGGCCGCGCTGTTCGGCGGCCAGCTGGACGCGTACCCGTTGCCAGATAGGGGATTCCGCGTGACCGCGCGGCTACCACTGGCGCGTGCGTCATGACCGGTCCGAACACCGGCGAACCAGCCACTGTGGTCGTCGCCGACGATCAGGCGTTGCTGCGCGGCAGTTTCCGGATGTTGATCGACTCGGCGCCTGACCTGCTTACTGTCGGCGAGGCGGGCACTGGCCCGCAGGCCGTCGAACTGGCCAGCCGCGCGCACCCCGACGTGATGTTGATGGACGTGCGGATGCCGGAATTCGATGGTATCGAGGCGACCCGGCGGATATGTGGCACTCCGGGCACCGAGCACGTTCGGGTCGTCATCCTCACCACGTTCGATCTGGACGAGTACGTGTACGCGGCACTTCGGGTCGGCGCCAGCGGCTTTCTGCTCAAGGACACCCCACCGGCCGCGCTGCTGGACGCGATCCGGGTGGTCGCCGCGGGTGACGCGCTGCTCGCCCCGTCGGTGACCCGCCGGCTGATCGCCGAGTTCGCCCACCGTCCCCAGCCCGCCCAGGCGCCCACCCCCGAACTGGACCAGATCACCGACCGGGAACGTGAGGTGCTCACGCTGATCGGCCGCGGCTTGACCAACCAGGAAATCACCGAAAGCCTCCACATCAGCCTCGCCACGACCCGCACGCATGTCGGTCACCTGCTGACTAAACTCGGCTCCCACGACCGCGCCCAACTCGTCATCGCCGCCTACGAAACCGGCCTCGTCACTCCCCGAACAAGCCCGCCACCCCCGGTCGGCATGAGTCCCCTGGCCATTGGCCGGCGGAATCGGCAGTGAGGCCCCGGCTGACCGTCTAACCGGCCCGCTTCGCACGGGAAGTTGCGGATGTTGTCGCATTCATCGACGATGGGATGGTCGTGAAAAGCGGCGGCCTCCGTTACGTGCTTGACCATCCCAGACATCTCCGAGCCAGAGCATTTTTGTCAGGTCTTGTGATGCCAGGGGGCACCTACTTGCCTAACGGGGCGTGAACGGTCCAAGTGATTTCGAAGACACCGTCCTACCCCTCTTGGTCGTGTATCGGCGCTAGTTCGGGCCCGGCGCGCCTCTCACGCGCGCACCATGACGTGTTTAACCTGGGTGTAATCTTCGATGGCCATGACGGATTGATCGTGCCCGTGCCCGGAGTGCCCGAATCCCGACCAAGGCATTTCCGAGGCGAGGACGAGGTGATCGTTGATCCAGACGGTGCCGAATTTCAGGGCGCGTGAGCATCGCGTAGCTCGCTGTAGGTCTCTCGTCCACACGGATGCGGAAAGCCCTTGGGCGACGCCGTTAGCGAGTCGCATTGCTTCGTTTTCGTCGGCGGCCCGTTGGACGGTCACGACTGGGCCGAACACCTCGCTCTGCACGATTTCTGAGTCCTGAGCCACATCGACGATGATGGTCGGTTCAACGAAGTACCCAGGATTTCGGGGCCTGCCTCCGCACAGCACGCGGGCACCGGCGGATCGTGCACGGTCGATGAATCCAAGGACTCGCGATCGTTGCTTTTCAGAAATAAGCGGTCCCATGTCTGCGGCATCCGTGGGTCCCCCGATGCGCATCGACTCGACGACCGGTGTCAATTCACGCAGCAACTCGTCATATATGCCGTCCGTGGCGATGACCCGGCATGCGGCAGCGCATTCCTGTCCGGCGTTCCAGTAGCCAGCGGTGCGAATAGTCTGCACGGCTGCGGAAAGGTCAGCGTCGTCGAACACCAGTACGGGCGCATTGCCGCCCAACTCGAGGTGCACCCGCTTGCCGGTCTCCGCAGCCGCGTGGGAAATGGCTTGCCCGGTCGCGTACGAACCCGTGAGCGAGATCATCGCGACCCGCGGATTCATCGCCAAGGCGGCGCCGACGGTCGCGCCGGCACCGGTTACCACGTTGATGGTCCCGACCGGGAACGTCGTGGCGGCAATCTCGGCCAGCATGAGCGTGGTCAGCGGCGTCTCCTCTGCGGGCTTGATGACGCACGTGTTACCGGCGGCCAACGCGGGGGCGAGCTTCCACACGGCCATGAGAAACGGGTAGTTCCATGGCGTGATCGACCCGACCACGCCGATCGGTTCCCGGCGCAGCGACGACGTGTAGCCCTCGACGTACTCGCCTGTCGGTTCGCCCGCGACACATCGTGCGGCCCCGGCGAAGAACCGCAGCGCGTCGATGGCCTGGGCGACTTCGTCACGCGCCATGTCGAGTGGCTTGCCGACATTGCGGGATTCAGCGGCGGCGAGCCTGTCCGCGTTCGCTGTGATCCGATCGGCCAGCTCGTGGAGCATCTCGGAACGCCTTCTGGGAGTCGTCACCGACCATTCCGGGAAGGCCGCCGTCGCGAAGTGCACCGCGGCGTCGACGTCGCCGGCATCCTGTTCCGCGACGACGTCGATGGTTTCTCCGGTCGCGGGATCGAGGATGGCCCGCTGGTCCGGGCCGGGTGTTCGTGGGCGCTGCCCGGCCGCTGGGGCTGCGGTGATGCCCGTCGCTTGCCGTTGCATGATCGCGGTTCCTTTCGCATCTTCGTCGGGTTGCGTGCTCACGTCGTCGAGCCGATCCCGGTTGCGGCAAGCTCAAGTCGCGGGGCAGCCTCGAGGAGTCTTTTCGTGTATTCGTCGGTGGGACGGACGATCAGATCGCTAACGTTGCCCTGCTCGCAGATGACTCCGCGGTTGAGGACGAGCATCCGATCGGCGATGCTTGCCACGACCCCGAGATCGTGTGTGATGAAGACCATGGCAAGGCCGTGGGCGGCCTGAAGGTTGCCGAGTAGGTCCAGCACCGCCGCCTGCACGGAAACGTCAAGAGCCGAGGTGATCTCGTCGCAGATCAGGACCCCGGGATCGGCGATGAGGGCACGGGCTATCGCGACGCGCTGTCGCTCACCGCCTGACAACTCTCCCGGATAGCGTTTGACGCTTGACGCGGGAAGTCGCACCTCGTCGAGTACTCGGGCGGCTTCATTGCGGGCGGTCGACTCCGGCAGATTGCGCAGCATCGCAGCAGCGTGAGACAGTATCGCGCCCACCGTGTGTCGCGGATTGAGCGACTCATAGGGGTTTTGGAAGACAAACTGCAGGTGTTGTCTCTGCTTGCGGCTGCGATCGCCGGCCAGTGCGGCGAGTTTCTGCCCATGCAGAACGATGGTTCCGGCCGCGGGCTTGTGCAATCCGGCTATGCAGCGGGCGATGGTTGTCTTTCCGCTTCCGGATTCGCCGACGAGGGCGACGCACTCGCCGGGCCGTACGGTCAGCGAGACGTATTGCGCGGCGACGATCTGGTCAGCACCGCGGCCGTGGACAGCGCACAGCCGGTCGACAGTCAGTATCGCTTCGCGGTCGGCTAACTGCTCACGTCGTAGTGGCTCGTGCACGGCGATGGGGGGCGTTTGCCGCCAGTGGAAGCACCGCACCGCGTGGTCCAGATGTATGGTCTCGAAATTTGGCATCGCCAGTGTGCAGTCCAGCTGCGCCTGTCGGCATCGCGGTTCGAAGGGGCAGCCGACCGGCCACTGTCCGACGCCGAGCGCGACCCCGGGCAATCCGCGCAGTTTGGTCGGTCGGCCGTGGTCGGGAACGGATTCCATGAGCCCGATCGTGTATGGGTGGCGGGGACGGCTCAGGACCTCCCGTAGCTGGCCGCGTTCAACGATGCGTCCCGCGTACATGACGGCGACGGAGTCTGCGATTGTGGAGACCGCAGCAAGGTCGTGCGTGACGTAAATCAAGCTTGCGCCGATCTGATCGTGAAGCGCATTCAGTTCGCTCAGCAGCGCTGCCTGGGTGACGACGTCGAGCCCGGTCGTTGGTTCGTCGAGAACCACCAGCGAAGGTTCGGCGACGATCGCCATGGCGATCAGCGCGCGTTGTTGCTGACCGCCCGATATTTGGTGCGGAAAGCGTGCCAGAAACGCGGGTTCGGCGGGTAATTGCGCACGTTGTAGCGCCCGAATGATGAGGTTGCTGCGCTCGGCGCGCGGCCGATGCGCGACTCGGTCGGCGAGCTGGTCGCCGATCCGCCGGGCCGGGTTCATTGCGGCGGCTGGGTCTTGTGGAACGTATGAGACGACGCGGCCGCGGAGTCGGCGAAGGTCTCGTGCAGTGCGACCGAGGATGGCCTCTTGGCCGATGCGGATACTGCCGGTCGTAACGGACGACCCCGGTCGGGCGTAACCGAGCGCGGCCAACCCAAGTGTGGTCTTGCCGCTGCCGGATTCGCCCACCAAGCCTAGGATCTCACGCTCCGCGATTTGCAGATCAATGCCTTCGATGATCGGCGCACCAAAGGTTGTAGCGACCGTGAGCCCCCGTATGTCGAGAAGGGTCATCGTTACCGTGCCCTTTCAATCGAGGTGCCCAGCGTCCGGGCGATCCCGTCGGCCACCAGATTGATGGACACGGTGATGATCGCGACCAGCATTGCCGGTACGATCACCATCCACGGGTTGAGGTTGAGCCCCTGCCGATTTTCGGCAATCATCAGCCCCCAGTCCGAACTCGGTGGTTGCAGGCCGACACCGAGAAAGTTGACGGAGGCGATGAGCAGGACCGCATACGACAATCGAAGCCCGACGTCGGCGAAGATCACCGAGAGGATGTTCGGCAGGACTTCGCGCCGCAGGATGCGGCCGGTGTGCTCACCACGCGCGACAGCCGCCTCAACGTAGGCGCGCTGGGCAACATCAAGCGTTCCTGCGCGCACGATGCGGGTTAGCGGTGCCGCCAGCACGAGGCCGACAGCCAACACCATCGCCCAGATGTTGGAGTTCGCGCCGGTGGCTACGACGAGCAGCAGCAGCGGCGGCGGGAAGGAGAGCAGCACATCGACGCCGCGCATGATGATGCTGTTGGTAGTCCGGCTGCGGGTGTAGCCGGCGGCGAGCCCGGCGGGAAGGCCGATCGCGTACGCGACCGCGGTAGCGAGAACGGACAGGCCCAGAAGTGACTGTCCGCCGTTGAGCACCCGGCTGAGGACATCTCGTCCGAGCTCGTCGGTGCCGAGCCAATGATGCATGTCCGGTGTCGCAAAGGGCAGATCGGCTACCGCGGTCGGCGAGAAGGGCGCCACATACGGGCCGATGAGCGCGATAGTCACGATGACGGCGAGCAGGATGAGGCCGACCACCGCCGCGGGATGGCGGGCCAAGCGCAGTCGGCGGCCAAGGCCGCGCGCGTCGTTCGGCGTCGTCCTTGCCATAGGGGCGGTCACGCGAGCCTCAACTCGGGAACGAGGAATGTGATGATCAGGTCGGCGAGAATGTTCAGGGCGATATAGATCGCGGCCAGTAGCAGGGCGATGCTTTGCGTGGTGGGGATGTCTCGAAGGTTGACCGCGCTGACGAACAGGCGCCCGAGGCCAGGGTAGGAAAAGACCGTCTCGACCACGACAATTCCGCCGACGAGCCATTGCATGTTGAGCGCGATTACCTGCACCGATGGGGCGAGTGCGTTGCGAAGCGCATAGCTGAACATGATTCGACTTTCAGAAAGGCCGGCAAGCCGGGCGGTCGCGACATAGTCTGAGTCGAGTGCCTCGATAACGCTGGAACGAACCATTCGCACGCATTCGGCGACGGTTGCGGCGAGCAGCGTGAGGATCGGCAGCACCAGTATTTGCGGCACGTCCAGCACGCCTTGTCCGGGGCCGATCAGAGAGACTGGGGGCAGCCAGGACAGCGCGGTTGCGAAGATCGCCACCAGGATGGTTCCAGTGACGAACTCAGGCAGGGATATCGCAGTCAGCGACACGATCGCCGTGACGTGATCCATCCAGCCGCCGGCTCGAGTCGCGGCGAGCACCCCCATCAAGAGGGAGACCGGGATCATGATGATGACGGTGATGACGGCAAGGATGGCGCTGTTCGCGGCCGGCCCGGCGATGAGCGTGATGATGCTGTTGTGTGCTGTGTCGCTGCCGATGACGGACGCCGCTGAATGCCCGAAATCCCCACGTACGAAATGGCTGAGCCAATACCAGTACTGGTAGAAGACGCTTCGGTCCAGGTGAAGCTCGGACTCCAGCGCGTGCAGCGTGGCCGGGGCGGCATTCTTGCCCAACACCGCGCGAGCCGCGTTGCCCGATAGGACCGATGTTGCGGCGAAGACAATGACCGACACGATCCACAGCGTGACGATCGCCCAGGCGATGCGGCGCAGCAGAAACCGCAGCACTGGGTGGTCCGCAAGGACGGCCGATGCCGCTCGCGGCCCTTCCTCATCCAGGTTGGCTGTGCCCTGGTTATGAAAGCCAGTAGTTGGAGAAGTCATATCCGCCGAAGCTAGCCAGTTGCCACCGAACCGGGGTCGTTCCGTGCACCTTCTTCGATAGACCATCAACCCACGGCGACGACCCCCAACAGATCCAGCCGCTCTTGTCCCAGATCGTTTGTTGCATGGCGCTCCACTTGTCTTTCGACTTGCTGGGGTCCATCTCGCCGAGCGCGTCTTTCAACTGATTTGCCACGGCTGGGTCGGTCCACTGTATGTCGTTGAACGGCCCGCCGGGCAGCAGTGCGGCTGCATAGAAGTACGGTATGGGCGCTGTTTCGTAGCTGGTTTGGCCGAACGGATAGTTGGGCCAACCGGTCGAGTAGTACGTGTCAGCGGGCACCTGACGCAGATTGATGGTGACACCGGCGGCTTTCGCCTGTTGCGCCAGCAGCGTCGCCGCCTGAATCTGGCCGCTCTTCTCCGTGGATGTCGTGATCGTTGTCGTCAAGCCCTCGTGCCCGGCCTGCTTGAGCAGCGACTTCGCCTTGTCGATGTCCTGTGTGCGCTGCGGAATGCTCGTGTCGTAGTAGTCCAGGCCCTTGCCCCACAGATCGTTGAGGATCTCACCGAAGCCGACGTTCACTTGACTCAACATCTGCTCACGATCGACCATCAACTTGAATGCCTCGACGACACGCGGGTCGTTGAATGGTGCCTGGGACATGCCAAGCGTGAAATATGTCTGCGACGACCCGTTGCTGACGAGCACCGCGATCGGCGAGTTCTCCCCTTTGCCTTGGTAGGCCTTGGCCTGCGCGTACGGCAGGGTCGCCGCCCCATCGATCTGGCCACCGAGCAGCGCGTTGAGCCGGGCCGTGTCGTCGGGGATCGAGGTGAGCTGCAGAGTATCGATATGCGGTGCCCCGCCCCAGTAGTTCTTGTTGGCCGAGAACACGCTTTGCTGGCCAGGCGTCCATGATGTGAACTTGAACGGGCCGGTACCGACCGGGTGCGAAAAGTCTTTCGTCCCATTCTTGATGACTCCGTAGCTTTCGAAGGCAAGCAGAGATGCGAGGTCGGCCACGGGCAACATCATGGGCAGCTGGACAGTGGCCGCGTCGACCTTCTTTACGTTTTTCACGTCGAAGAACAACTGGCACATGAAGTTGTTGTCGCAGCCGTTCTTGACATCGTTGAGGAAGTTGAGCCAGTAGATCACATCGTCGGCGCCGAACGGGGAGCCGTCATGCCAGACGACGTCCTTTCGGAGTTTGATGGTCCACAGCGTGCCATCAGTATTCGGCTCGAGCGATTCGGCCAGCGCCATCTGGATCTTGCCATCCAGCGTGAGCTTGCTGACCAAGCCGTCGAACAGTTGATACGAGCGGCAGATATCGATGTCGGCCAGGCTTGCGATCGTTGGATTGAGGGTCTCGGCATTGCCGCCGCCGACGAACGCGATCCGCAGGGTCCCGCCGCTGGTCGGAGTTGCACTGGCGGCTGCGCCGCCGGGGCTGCGCGATCCGGATCCGGCTGCATTGGTGTGTGCGCCACCAACCGAGCTCTCAGGGGTCGGATTGGTGCCACCGCAGGCGGCAAGCATCAGAGTGGCTGCCCCGCCCAAACCCGCGGCCAAGAAGTTTCGGCGACTGACAGGTGTAGGCGTGCGGCTGGTCCCTGCGACATCAGTAGCAGGCGCGTATCCTTCGAACCGTGCGTCAGGTTGCATCGGATTTCTCCTCTCCGTGGGGCGGCCGACGCTGGCCCGTCGCCGCAAATCCGTCCCCGTCCTGCTCGAGCAACTGGTAGATGGGGCCGCGCGCGAGCACAGGCTCAAGAACGCCGCCTGCCAGGTATTCTTCGGCTTCGCCGTCGGCCGGTGGCCGGGGAACTCTGCCGCCATATCCGAGGAGCCGCCACATCGGCGGGGTGCTCAGATAGCTACACACCAGCACGTCGCGCAGTTCGGCGAACATGGAAGGTTCGTTCTCGGCGAGTTCTTCTAGGCGCCCTTTGAGGTTTTCGGCCGGTTGCGTAGCCAGCGCGTCAAGGACCGGGCGAAGACGCGAGCCGGCGTGGCTGAGCGCGATAGCCAGAGTCTCACCGTCTGGATCTGTTTCAGCGAACCCCGGTATACCGTTTTCCGCTCGCACCAGGATGCAACCGACCTCCTGCAAGGTGGCGAGCGGCTCGGGCAGTCGATGTGAGGACGCAACTAGGGTGGGGCTGCTCATGCCGGGACCACCTGTTCGGCAGCCGTGCTCACCATGTGATGTGCGATGCGCAGCGCATTCGCCGCGATGGTCGAGGTGACGCTCACCGCGCCACTGGTGACAAACACACTGCCGTCTATGACGAACAAGTTAGAAATGTCGTGGCTGCGCCCGTACCTGTCGACAACAGAGGTCGACGGGTCGTCACCCATGCGGGCGGTGCCGAGCAAGTGCCCCGGCTGATCCGGCATAGCCGGAAAATCGATCACGCTGGTCGCTCCGGACGCGATCAGCGCCTCGCGCCCCCGGTCCAGATGCCAGCGGATCAATGCGTCGCTGTTGGCGTCCTGTCGGTAGTGCACGCGAGGTGCCGGCAACCCGCTGGAATCAGTGAGCACTGGGTCCAGGTCAACGTAGTTGCTCTCATGCGGTAAGTCACCGGTGACCATCCACAGGATCAGTGAATGACCGAGCACCTCTCGCACGGCGTCGACGAGGCCCTCGCCATGCGCCGGCTTGCCGGCCTGCGCGGCGATCTGCGCTGCGGCGAACGGCCCGCCGGACGGCATCGTGCCCCAGGAGGCACCGAGCACATGACCCCGGTCCGGATCGGTCTCGTAGAACTCGAAGGAGTGCACGTTCTGACCGGCCGGCCCCTGCCAGCTCGACAACGGCTCGTCATAAACACCGATCTGCATCGGGGTGGGGTTGAGCATCAGGCGCCGCCCGACGAGGCCGGACGAGTTGGCCAGGCCATCCGGGAACATGCTGTTGGCGGACATGAGCAGCAGCCTCGGGGTGCCGATACCATTCGCCGCGACCACGACCACGTTCGATCGAACCCGGTGTTCGGTGCCGTCGGCGTCAAGGAAGATGGCGCCCGTCGCCAGGCCTTTGTGGTCCGTCATGATCTGCGATACCCGCGCGTGTGTCACCAGGGTGGCGCCGTCACGAAGGGCTCGGGGCCAGTGGGTGATGTCCACGCTCGCCTTGGATCCGTTGGGGCAGCCGGATTCGCATACGCCGTAGCGGACACAGGGCACGAGACCGTTGATGGCCCTCGTGGCGATGGCGTTCGGCGCCGGCCACCAGTGCCATCCCATCTTGTTCATGCCGCTCGCGAAGGTTCGGCCGTAGTCGTTGATCGGGTGTGCGGGCATCGGCGGAGTCGCCATCGGCGGAAACGCCGGGTCTCCCGGCATACCGGCGCATCCGAAATCCTGGTCGTTCTGGTTGTAGTGCGGCCACAGGTCGTGCCAATCGATCGGCCAATCGTCGGCGACGCCGTGCATGCTGCGGAGTCTGAAATCGCTGGGCCGGAACCTCGGCCACATTGCGCCATAATGCACGGTGCCGCCGCCCACCGCGTTGTACATGACGGGCACGATGTCGGCATCGCTGACCTCACACGGATAGTCCTCGTTAAGGCCTCGCACGTTCGGGTTCTTGCTCCACGGCCCGAACATGGACAATTCATACTCACGGCGGTTGCCCGTGAACTCGTGGGTATTGATCCAACGCCCCTGCTCGAGGCAGACGACGTGCATCCCGGCGCGCGACAGGTGCCGCGCGACCGTCGCCCCGGACGCACCCGACCCGATGATCAAGACATCCGCACGATCATCGGGCTCCGACGTCCACTCGGAAGCCTCGTACGTGCCCCGCTTGATCGTCATCGCGCCTCTCTTTCCACGCCAGCAGGCGCCCGTCACGCCGAAGCCTCTCGTTGCCGTCACGACACCAGAATATGTATGTTTTTACTGACTCAACAGTTAGGAGATTCTTCGTAGATGTGTGATGCTATGCCGTGCCGAGGCAGCGCGCAAGACGATCCGGACGCGAATCTTTCGCAGCGTTCGTGAGGTCTACGTGCGCATGAGCGCCCCACTGTCGGATCAGGCCACGACGCTAGGATCCGCAACTATGGGATCGAACCCGATCAGCCTGACTCGTACAGACCGTCGGACGCTACGGGAACTTTCCACCGACGCGACGCCACCGCGCCTACGCCTCCGAGCGACCATCGTGCTCGACGCAGCCGCCGGCCGCAGCGATGCACAAATTGCGCGCGCCCACCAGATCTCCCCGTCGACCGTGAAGCTCTGGCGGTGCAGATTCATCGAGCACGGCATCGAAGGACTGAACGACAAACCCCGGCCGGGCCGCCCGTCCGCGTTGGGAGCACGCAACAGTGGGCGCGATGAGACGGGCAGTCCACCGCGGCGCGCGGCTCGACGGTCATCGGTTGCAGCGATCGATTCCGCAACCGGTGGGGACTCGTCCAACGGGAGTGATCCTGGGGCCGGCGCGGGGGAGGAGGCCGACGCCACACTCGAGGCGCTGCTGCACGCGGCAAGCGCCACCATCAGCCGGCGGGGGTTCGCCGCGACACGCGTGGCGGACATCGCCGCCGAAGCTGGAATATCCCCGGCAGCGGTACACTATTACTTCCACACCCGCGACGAGATCCTCGTGCGCGCATTGCTCTGGGCCAACGAACAACCCCTGCGCCGAATCGAAGAATCGACCGCGACCGGAAACGCCATCCATCGCCTCGCCGCGTTCCTGGCCGGTTCCATCCCGTCGACACGGCGCTCCCGCGATGAATACCTGATCGAGATCGACCTGTGGAGCCACGCACGGCACGAACCAGCGTTACTACATGCCTGGGAAATCTACAACGAACGATGGACCTCGTGCCTGCGCGACATCCTGTCCGACGGCACCGCCGACGGGTCGTTCCATCCAGTGGCACCGACCGAGGACATAGCGGAACGTATCGTGAGTATGGCGGACGGACTGGCCGCGCAATACGTGATCGGAGCGCAACGAATGCCCCTGTCGCGGCTTCGTGACCTCATGCTCTGCTTCGTCGCGCAACAAGTCGGTGTCACGGTCGAGAGCCTCACCGCAACCGAACTCGCCACACCGATCTGAATCGCGTCCCAGCAGCGCTCGACACATAGCCATTAATGGCGGATAACGGCCTCGTGCGGATTTCAAGCGTCAGGTTCATGAATTTCTCGCCGGGAACACTTTGCGCGCATTTCCTCATCCCTTCGGTCGGAAGGTGTACCCAAGGCCACGTTAGGCGTTACGCTCCGTATGTGTGTGGTGATGGAGTGTGTCCGATGCCGGGCGGCAGCGGCGGACTGCGCGCGCTCGGCCTGCTGAACGCGGACACGTGCCGCCCACTGCACAGCACCGTGAATCGCACCATGAGCAGCGTGCTGCGTCATCCCGGGTGCCCGACGTGACGGACGCGAGTCGCGTGCGCACGGACCGATGTGCGGACGAGACCCGCGGCCGCAACCGGACGCGCGTCTACGCGATCGCCAGCGCGGTGCTGCTGCTGCTCGCCGCGGCGATGTGGACGCCGGTGCTCGCATCTCCTGCGGACGTGCCCATCGCGCGTCCCGCCTTCTATACCCCGCTCGTTCTGCTCCTCGCGTTCGTGGCGGGTGAACTCTTTCCGCTGCGGTTCGAAGTCCGCTCCGAGGTTTTGCTCGTCAGCCTGTCCGAGTTGCCCTTGGTGCTCGGGGTCCTGCTGCTGCCCCCGTGGATGGTGGGCGCCGCGTATGGACTCGCCGCCGTGATCGCATTCGCCGCGAGGCGCGGACGGCTCCGCAGCGCCGTGATGAACCTGGCGCTCATCGCGGCGGAGAGCGGCAGTGCAGTGATGCTGGTGCATCTGCTGGCCAGGCCAGTCGGGTCCGGGGGCCTGCTCGCGGTCGCCCAGCCGCGCCTGTTCGCGGTGGCCGTGGGAGCGATCGCCGGGGCGCTGGTGTCGGCCGTGGCCGTCGGACTCATCCGGCGCGTGATCGGGTCGACCCACCCGATCCGCACGCTTGTCGCCAGATCCATGCTGACGGCCGTCCTCGTGGTCGGGCTCACGCTCGCCGGATTCACCGTCTGGACGGCGATCCCCCGAGGCCCCGTGCTCTGTCTCGCGGTCGTGGCCATCTTCGCCCTGCTCTACCGCAACTACTTCGCGTTCCTGCAACAGCATGCGGGGCTCGCCGGGTTGTACGAGTTCGGCGCGAGCGTCGCGCGGGCCGGGGTCGACATCGCCACCTGGCAGAACCTCGTGCAGCAGGTGGGCGACCAGATCGGCGCGCGGATCGCCGCCCTCTACCTGACGGACCGGCCCACCGGGGCGGCGGTGCTGGCCGCCGATGCCGACGGGCCGGTCGACATAGCCATGCCGCCGGCCGGAGACCCGCTCCTCGATCAGGCGCTGCGCGACGGATTCGCGATCGCCCAGCGGGATCGCACGTCCGACCCCGCCGTCGCAGAAGCACTCACCGCCCGCGGTGCCACCGACGTCATCATCGTGGCCCTGAAATCCGCGGATCGGGATCGCGGGTTCGTGGAGATCCGCGACAGCCGGTCGCGATGGAGTCGGCTCGATGCGGGCGACCTGACGCTGCTGCGGACGCTCTCCGGACACCTGGCGACCGCACTGGACAACCACCGGCTGGTGAGCCGATTGCAGCGCGAGGCATACCACGACCCAGTGACTGGACTGGCCAACCGCTCCGGTCTGGAAGTCCGTGGCGAGGAGCTGGCCAAGGCCGGCGGCTTCGGCGGGGTCCTGCTGCTGGACCTCGGCGTACTCGGCGATGTCACCAGTGCGCTGGGGCACGACCACGGTGAACAGCTGCTGGTCACCATGGGCGAGCGGCTCACCGAGGCGGTGGGGCCGGAGGCTTTCGTCGGGCGCGTCGATGCGGACCGTTTCGCGGTGCTTTTCGGGCCGCTCACGGAGGACGAGGCGCGCCGGTTCGCGGACGCCGTGCTGGCGATCGCCGGCCGGGCGATCGTGGTCGATGGCGTCGAGGTCGAACCGAACGTGGTCGGCGGCATCGCCTTCAACGAACATCCCGAGGCCGTGCCGATCACCCGGAACGTGCTGTTGCAGCAGGCGCAGCTGGCGCTGGTCTCCGCCCGCGCCAAGGGCGAGCGCCTGGCCATCTACCGGCCGGCCATCGGCGAAGTGTACCAGCGGAGGTTCCAGCTCGTCAACCAGTTCCGGCACGCTGTGGACACGGGTCGGGTCACTGTGTACTACCAGCCGAAGCTCACCTTGGCGGAGCGCGAGCTGATCGGGGTCGAGGCGCTGGTACGCTGGATGCACCCGGAATACGGGTTCGTCGCGCCCACCGAACTCATCGACGCGATCGAGAACACGAGCGCGATCGACGTGCTGTTCCGGCATGTGCTCGACCAGTCGCTGGCGCAGATCGCCGACTGGTCCGCTCGCGGCCTGCACATCTCGGTCGCCGTCAACCTGTCGGTGCGCAACCTGCTCGCGCCGGACCTGGCGCGGATCGTGGTGGACGCGTTGGCCACCTACCGCGTGCCGGCGGAGCTGCTAACGCTGGAGGTCACCGAGTCGTCCGTCATGGATCAGCCGGAGCGGGCCCTGCCGGCACTGCGGGAGCTGCACGCCCTCGGCATCCGGCTGTCGGTCGACGACTTTGGCACCGGCTACTCCTCGCTCGCCTACCTGCGCCGCCTGCCAATCGACGAGATCAAGATCGACAAGTCGTTCGTGCAGGGGATGGTGACGGACCTCGGTGATCTCGCGATCGTGCGGGCGATCATCGACCTCGGGCATTCGCTGGGCCTGCGGGTGGTCGCCGAGGGCGTGGAGGAGGAGGCCGGCCGCGACGCGCTCAGATCGATGAAGTGCGACGCCATGCAGGGGTTCCTGCTGGCGCGGCCGCTGCCGATCGACCGGTTCGAGAGCTGGCTCACCTCGCGCACGGTGCCGCAGAACCCCGGCCGCCAGGGTGAGCCGGCCCTGCTTCGAATGCGCGCATAGCGCGCCGCTCCGCGGCGTGTGGTCGTAGGGACCTGCCGTTTTCCGAATGTCGTCATCGGTGATGTAGAGTTGCCAGGGCCTGCGGAGCGACTCGACACCGAATCGCGCACAGGATGCGCCCCTTTAGCTCAGTCGGCAGAGCGTCTCCATGGTAAGGAGAAGGTCTACGGTTCGATTCCGTAAAGGGGCTCGACGCGCGTCGGGGGTCTCGGCAAGCCCGATCCTGCGGGGCGTGCGCACGGTGGAGATGGTCCGCAGTGCGACAAGGCGGTGTAGCTCAGTCGGTAGAGCAAGCGGCTCATAATCGCTGTGTCGCCGGTTCAAGTCCGGCCACCGCTACTGATATGACGAAGATCGCGCCGCATTCTGCGGCGTGGTCTCCGTCCTGATGACGAGATGAGAGGGACTTCTCGTGGCTGCCACCGATGTCCGCCCGAAGATCACCCTGGCGTGCGAGAGCTGCAAGAACCGCAACTACATCACACGCAAGAACCGCCGCAATGACCCGGATCGGTTGGAACTGAAGAAGTTCTGCCCGACCTGCGGCAAGCACACGGCACACCGCGAAACCCGCTGACCGGTCGCGGGCCGGATGGCGCGATGATGGACTCCTCGTTCGTCGGACGGTGCTTCCCGCCGGCCGAACCGTATGTGGTCGGCGTCGAGAAGGTGCGCGAGTTCGCCGACGCGATCGGCGAGCGTTCACCACTGTGCCACGACCGGACCGCCGCGCGCGCGGCCGGCCACCGCGATCTCGTCGCGCCGCCGACGTTCGCCATCGCTGTCGTCGCCCGGGCGCAGGAAGCCGTCCTGTTCGATCCGCAGCTCGGGCTCGACTTCTCCCGCGTGGTACACGGGGACCAGTCCTTTACACATCACCGGTCCATCTGCGCCGGCGACGAACTGACCGCGGTCGTGCACATTGATGCGATACGTGAGATGGCCGGCAACGACATCATCACCTTGCGCACCGAATTGACCGCCCATGACGATGTTCCGGTCTGCACGGCTGTCTCCACGCTGGTCTCCCGGGGGGTGGCGTCATGACGCAGGCAGGATCGCCGCTGGCCACAGCGGCTGAGCCCGCTGTGTCCGGTGCGGTTCCGGCTGTGGGAGACGAGATCGGCCCGCTCACGGTGCATGTCGACCGGGCCCAGCTCGTGCGGTACGCCGGCGCGTCGGGCGATTTCAATCCGATCCACTGGAACCCACGTGTCGCCACCTCCGTCGGCCTGGACGACGTGATCGCGCACGGCATGCTCACCATGGCGCTCGCCGGGCGCCTGGTCACCGACTGGATCGGCGATCCCGCGGCGATCACCGACTTCGACGTGCGATTCACCCGCCCGGTCGTGGTGCCGGACCCGGACGGGGTCGACGTGGAGATCACCGGACGCGTGGCGGAGGTGGCCCCCGCGGGCAGCGCCCGCGGTGCCGACGCGGCAGACAGTGCCGAGAGCGCCGGCGCGGCAACGGCGCGGGTCGACCTGACGGTGACCGTGGACGGCCGGAAGGTGCTCGGCAAGGCGCGCGCGACCGTGCGCCTTGCCGGTTCGGCCCGCTCGAAATGAACTCGGCATGAGAGCGGACACGGGGCTGGGCACGGAACCGGCCGGTTCGTGAAATCCTGCCGTGTGCCTTACACTGGACGGCCGGGGGTGTACTGAGTGCTGCCTGCGCGCGCTGTCGCCGTGCGCGCGCGGCGCCGGTCCATCCCGGCTGTGTTCCACAGGGCTGCTGTGCGGATCCATGTGGACGCGGCCGAAGGGGTGTAGCTCAATTGGTAGAGCAGCGGTCTCCAAAACCGCAGGTTGCAGGTTCGAGTCCTGTCGCCCCTGCCCCGGTGTGACGGGTCGGTCACCGACGTGGGGTGGCGCGCGCCGCCCGACACCGACGTGATCGGACGTGGCCAGCACAGGCCCGCGCAGAACCAGCGAAGACGCAGAAGAGGTTGCCTTGGTGAACAGCGATTCCGACGGCGGCGCCGGCGGCGATCAGCCGCGCGGTGACGACGAGGCGCGCAGGGACAAGGGAGCCGACGCCTCGTCGACGGCCGGCCGTTCGGGCCCTGAGACGGGCAGCGACCTCGATGCGGATCAGGACAGCGTCATAGCCGATCTTGAGGCCGGTCTCGCGGCCGATACCGATGCCGACACCGCTGCGGACGACGAGGAGTTTGAGCGTGAGCCGGTCGCGGTCGGTGCCCGTGCTGCGGCCGGGTCGGCGCGTGCCGCTGCCCGCGCCTCTGCCGCGCGCGCGAGTGTCACCGCGGCCAAGGGGCGACCGACGGCGTCGCGCGATCGGACCAAGAACCGGGTCGGTCCGGCTGCGCGCATCGCGCGGTACCTCAAGGAGGTCGTGTCCGAGCTGCGCAAAGTCATCTGGCCGACCCGCAACGAGATGATCACCTACTCGATCGTCGTCGTGCTGTTCCTGGTCTTTATGGTCGCGGTGACTTGGGGGGCCGACTTCGGATTCGCGCGCTTGATTCTCTGGATCTTCGGGTAAGCCGAGCGCCGCGCCCGTTCCTTATTCATCTGACAGGAAGTGACACCGTGTCGACACCAGGCCAGCCCACCGGCGAAGCGCTCGACGAACCCGCGTTCGACGAGCCGGCGGCCGACCAGTCGGCTGAGCAGCCGGCCGATGCCGCGTCGAGCGACGACGGCGCGGTCGCGGAGGCGGACAATGGCGCAGCCGAGACGATGAGTGGCGCCGCCACCGATGCCGCGGCGGCCGGCGCCGATACCGAGGGCGTCGAGAGCACCGACCCCGCCGCGGAACTCCGCGCGGAGCTGCGGAAGGCCCCCGGCCGCTGGTACGTCGTGCACTCCTACGCCGGCAAGGAGAACACTGTCAAGAACAACCTGGAGTCCCGGATCGAATCGCTCGGCATGCGCGATTACATCTACCAGGTCGAGGTCCCCACCGAGGAATACGTGGAGATCAAGAACGGGCAGCGCAAGTCCAAGCGTCGCATGGTCTACCCGGGCTACATCCTGGTACGCATGGACCTGACGGACGAGTCGTGGAGCGTGGTGCGCAACACGCCGCAGGTGACGGGTTTCGTCGGTGCGACCGCGCAGCAGCCCTCGGCCTTGTCGATCGACGAGGTCGTCAAGATCCTCGCCCCGGCCGCACCGAAGAAGGCCGCGGCGGCCGTGGCTGCCTCCGGGGCGCCCATCCGCACCGAGGTCGACTTCGAGGTCGGTGAGGCCGTCACCGTGATGGACGGGCCGTTCGCATCGCTGCCCGCGACCATCGCCGAAGTGAGCCCCGGCCCGGGCAAGCTCAAGGTGTTGGTGTCGATCTTCGGCCGGGAGACCGAGGTCGAACTCACCTTCGCCCAGGTGGCCAAGATATAGGCCCGACGGCAACGGCCGCGAACGTCGTCATCAACGTCGCTGTGACCGGGACAGCGTGAGCCGGCCCCAGCGAACCCAGCACAGCGAGCCAAGCACCACGTGCAGCACCGCACCACACCACCGAGGAACCCAGGAAGAAGTAACCATGCCCCCCAAGAAGAAGAAGCTGGCAGCCGTCATCAAGCTGCAGATCCAGGCCGGCGCGGCCAACCCGGCGCCGCCGGTGGGTCCCGCGCTCGGTCAGCACGGCGTCAACATCATGGAGTTCTGCAAGGCGTACAACGCCGCGACGGAATCCCAGCGCGGCGACGTCGTGCCGGTCGAGATCTCGGTCTATGAGGACCGGTCGTTCGACTTCAAGCTGAAGACCCCGCCCGCGTCGCGGCTGCTGCTCAAGGCGGCCGGCGTGCAGAAGGGCTCCGGCACCCCGCACACCAACAAGGTGGCATCCGTGACGGCGGCGCAGATCCGCGACATCGCCGCGACGAAGCAGGTCGACCTGAACGCGAACGACATCGACGCGGCCGCCAAGATCATCGCCGGTACCGCCCGCTCGATGGGCATCACGGTCACCGACTGATGCCGCACCGGGTATGACGCTGTTCGAGAGGATGGCGCCGTACCGAACGGCATGGCCCGCGGGGCGATGCCGGTGGGAGGGCCACGCGCTGGCCCGGTCACCACACCCTCCTGCACTACCTTTTTCTGATCAAGGAGTAGGAACATGAAGCGCAGCAAGGCTTATCGCGCCGCCGCCGAGAAGATCGACCGCACCAAGCTGTATGCCCCGGCCGAGGCCGTGGCGCTGGCGAGACAGACGTCGGTCGGGCGGCAGGATGCCACCGTGGAGGTCGCCCTGGTGCTGGGCGTCGACCCCCGCAAGGCGGATCAGATGGTGCGCGGCACCGTGAACCTGCCGCACGGCACGGGTAAGACGGCCCGGGTGATCGTGTTCGCCGTGGGCGAGAAGGCGGCCGAGGCCGAGGGCGCCGGTGCGGACGCGGTCGGGTCGGACGACCTGATCGAGAAGATCCAGGGCGGCTGGCTCGACTTCGACGCCGCCATCGCCACCCCCGACCAGATGGCCAAGGTCGGCCGGATCGCGCGGATCCTGGGCCCGCGTGGCCTGATGCCGAACCCGAAGACCGGCACGGTGACCGCGGATGTCGCCAAGGCAGTCGCGGACATCAAGGGCGGCAAGATCAACTTCCGGGTGGACAAGGCCGCGAACCTGCACCTGATCATCGGCAAGGCGTCGTTTACCACCGAGCAATTGGTGGAGAACTACGCCGCGGCGCTCGACGAGGTGCTGCGCTCCAAGCCGTCGGCGGCCAAGGGGCGGTACCTGAAGAAGGCGTTCGTCACCACGACGATGGGCCCGTCGATCCCGCTGGATACGCAGGCCAAGGCGGTCGTGGAGGCCTGACGGGCCACTGGGCTGCACCTGCGCTGCGGGCACGGCGCCGGATTTGGCGCAGGTGCAGCGGTCCGGTAGAGTAGACGACTGTTCCACCGAAGACCGTTGGTCTTGCCGCGCGCGTCGCGGATCGGGCTCCGATCCGGATTGCGTGCCGGTAACGAAGGTTCTGCGCGCCAGCGCGGACGGCCCACGCAGGAGGACGAGGTATCGCGCCGAACATCGTCATCGTCGTCATAGACGGTGATCGACATCGTGCGCCACGCCCCGTGCGCCTGCGCCGGGGCGTTTATTGCTTTTCGGGCTCTGCTTTCTACGCAGAGCGCCGCCGAGAGCACAACCCTTCGCCAGCGGATTCGATCCGGCAGCCATCGTTGCCGGAGGCACGGCCACGGCGCGGGCTTGCGTCGTGCGAAGGACGAAGTGAAAGGAGGCGAGGATGGCCAACTCTGCCAAGACGGCCGCGGTCGCAGAGATCGCGGAGAAGTTCCGCAGCTCCCAGGCGGCCGTGGTCACCGAGTACCGCGGCCTGTCCATGAAGCAGCTCACCGCGCTGCGGCGGGCGCTCGGGGCCGGCACCGAATACACGGTCGCCAAGAACACGCTGGTCCAGCGCGCCGCCGCGGATGCCGGTATCGAAGGGCTGGACGACCTGCTCGTAGGCCCGACAGCGATCGCGTTCATCTCCGGCGAGCCGGTCGATGCCGCGAAGGCGCTGCGTGATTTCGCCAAGGCCAATGCGCCGCTGGTGATCAAGGGCGGCCTCGTCGACGGCAGTGCCGTGGGCGCCGCCGAGGTCGACAAGCTTGCCGATCTCGAATCCCGCGATGTGCTGCTGGCCAAGATGGCCGGCGCCATGAAGGGCTCGCTGACCAAGGCCGCGGTCCTGTTCAGCCAGCTGCCCAGCCAGGTCGCGCGCCTGGCCGCCGCCCTGCAGGAGAAGCGGACGGCAGAAGGCACCACAGCAGGATCCGGCGAAGCCGCCTGATCCGACCGACCGGCCTGCGTTCCGAGCGGGCCGACGCACCACCCGGTCGACATCAAGGCCGGCACACTTCACGTTGCACCACGAAAGGACACCATCATGGCGAAGCTCTCCACCGAGGAACTTCTCGACCAGTTCAAGGAGCTCACCCTCATCGAGCTCTCCGAGTTCATCAAGGCGTTCGAGGAGACCTTCGACGTCACCGCCGCCGCGCCGGTGGCAGCCGTGGCCGTCGCCGGTCCGGCCGGTGGCGCCGCCGCCGAGGCCGCTGAGGAGCAGGACGAGTTCGACGTCATCCTCGAGTCCGCGGGCGAGAAGAAGGTCCAGGTCATCAAGGCGGTCCGCGAGATCGTCTCCGGCCTCGGCCTGAAGGAGGCCAAGGACCTGGTCGACGCCGCGCCGAAGCCGGTGCTGGAGAAGGCCACCAAGGAGGCCGCCGAGGCCGCCAAGGCCAAGCTGGAAGAAGCCGGCGCGAAGGCGACCGTCAAGTAGTACGCCGCGACCGCCGCGGGCGCCGTCACGAGTATGACGATGTTCGCGGCGCGAGGC
>JAFIHI010000104.1 GCA_017848755.1 Nakamurella sp.
AACGGGCTTGCCGCCCACCTCGGCATGGAACAGGTCGGGGTACTGGGTGGCGGAGTGGTTGCCCCAGATCGTCATCTTCGTCACATCGGCAACGGTGACACCGAGTTTCGCCGCGACCTGGGACTTCGCGCGGTTGTGGTCGAGGCGCGTCATGGCCGTGAACCGCGACTTCGGCACATCGGGCGCGTAATGCGCGGCGATCAGCGCGTTCGTGTTCGCCGGGTTGCCCACGACCAGGACCTTGATGTCGGCGGCAGCGCCGGCGTTGATGGCCTCGCCTTGTGGCTTGAAGATGCCGCCGTTGGCCTCCAGCAGGTCGCCGCGCTCCATGCCCGCCGTGCGCGGACGGGCACCCACCAGCAGGGCGACGTTCGTGCCGTCGAAGGCTTTCGTTGCGCTGTCGGTGATGTCGATCCCGGCCAGCAGCGGAAAGGCGCAGTCGTCGAGCTCCATGGCGGTGCCCTCGGCGGCCTTCAGCGCCGGAGTGATCTCCAGCAGGCGCAGCCGCACGGGTGTGTCCGCGCCGAGCATCGCGCCCGAGGCGATGCGGAAGAGCAAGGCGTAGCCGATGTTTCCGGCGGCGCCGGTGACGGTCACGGTAACGGGGGCTTTCACTGCTGACATGTCCGTTCTTCCTCTTTCGGGTTGGACGTTTCAGGTTCGACGTTTCGGGTTGGACGCGGTGATGGAAACGGTCGGCGCGGTCTCTACGCAACATATCGCGGGTGACGTCGCCGTAGGGCCGCGACGTGTGTGACGGCACCTACAGCGGCGTCGGTGCGGCGGCGAGCCGGCTCGCGGCAGCGCGGTCGATGAGCCACAGCGTGCGCTCCCGCCCGACGGCCCCGGCCGCGGGAGCGCTGACCTGGTCCGCGCCGCCGAGGGCCGCGGCGACGGCGTCGGCCTTTGCGTCGCCCGCGACCAGCAGCCACACCTCCGCGGCGGAACGGATGGCCGGAAGAGTCAGCGAGATGCGCGTGGGTGGTGGTTTGGGGCAGTTGCGGACCGCGACCACGGTCGCGTGACTGCGCACCGCGTCGGAGTCCGGGAATACCGAGGCCACATGCCCCTCCGGGCCCATCCCGAGCAGCACGATATCGAGCGGTGCGTCGCGCCGGGCAAGCTCGGCGGCGTACGCCATGGCGGCGGCATCCACTTCGGCGCCGAATGGGCCGTCGGCAGCCGCCATGGCGCGCACCCGTGCAGGGTCGACATCGAGCCCATCGAGCAGGGCCTTCCGGGCCTGCTTCTCGTTACGATCATCGTCATCGACGGGGACGAAACGTTCGTCGCCCCAATAGATGTCGACGCGGCGCCAATCCACGGACGCCCGCGCCGGCGACGCGGCGACGGCGGCCAGCGTCGCTGTGCCGACACCGCCGCCGGTGAGCGCGACAGCGGGCACACGGCCGTCTGCCTGGATGTCGGTGAGCGCGGTGATCAGGCGCGCCGCCGCCGCGGCGGCGAGCACGTCCGCCGTGGGATGCACGACGACGGTTCGGCTCATCGGCTTGCTTCGACGACTTTTGATGACGTCGTGTTGCCGCCGGGCTTCGCCACCAGCGGAAGGCCGTAGCGGAGAACCTCGGCGTAAACCTCATCGGCGTCGAGCCGGCGGAGTTCTTCGGCGATGCAATCCCGCAGCGATCGTCTCGGCAAGGCCAGTCGTCGCGCCGGTTGTCCGGGAACCTGCAGCGTCGCTGTGCTCGTGGCGGGTCGGGACAGCACGATCGGGCCGGATGTCCGGTTCATCGTCACCGAGTGCATTCCGGTGCCCGAATGTCCTGCCTTCTTGCGCGATACCGGGCAGCCGAGCCGGAGGGCCAACCAGCCGGCGAGCAGATCCGTGGACGCCGAATCCGGAGCGCCAGCCACCACCGCCGACGTCACCGCTTCGGTGGGCGGTTGATCCAGTGCAGCGGCCAGCAACCCACGCCAGTTCGTGATCCGGGTCCAGGTCAGGTCGGTGTCACCGGGGCGGTACCCGGTGAGTCGTCGCTCAAGAGCAGCCAATGGTCGCCGTTGGTGAGCGGCGTCGGTGATGCGGCGTTGGGCGAGCGCACCGATGGGATCCTCGGCTGGGACGTCGGGCGCGTTGGTGGGCCACCAGACGACGACGGGAGCGTCGGGCAACAGCAGCGGGACGACGACCGAGGCCCCGTGATCGGCGAGCTCACCGTAGAGCCGCAGTACGATCGCCTCGCTCGCACCCGCGTCCCCGCCCACCCGGATCTGCGCGTCCATGCGGGGCGACCCGCGCTTCGCGCCGCGACCGACCACGATCACCCGGCAGGGGTGCTCGAACGAGGCCGCGTTGGCGGCCGCGATCGGTTCTTCCGCCGATGACTCGTCGGTCACTATCACCATCGTGAGTACCCGGCCGAGGGCAACCGTCCCGCCGCGCTCCCGTAGGTCCACGAGCGATCTGTTGACTGCGGAGGTCGTGGTCGACGGCAGATCGATGATCATGTGGTCAGTTTCCTTTGGCTAAGGCCGGCGCCAGGTGCGCCCGTCGCGGGCCATCATGGCGTCCGCTCCGGCGGGGCCCCAGGTGCCGGCCGGGTAGCCCTCGGGTCGGTGTCTCGACCGGGCCCAGTGCTCTTCGATCGGGTCGAGGATCCGCCAGGACAGCTCGACCTCCTCGTCCTGCGGGAACAGCGACGGCACGCCGAGCAGCACGTCGAGGATCAGTCGCTCGTACGGCTCCGGCGACGATTCGGTGAACGACTGCCCGTACAGGAAGTCCATCGACACATCGCGCACCTCCATCGTCGGCCCGGGCACCTTCGAGCCGAACCGGATCGTGGTGCCCTCGTCCGGCTGTACCCGGATCACCAGGGCGTTCGCACCTAGTTCCTC
>JAFIHI010000105.1 GCA_017848755.1 Nakamurella sp.
CTGCGCGGACGTGCCCGGGATGGAGAAGGAGTCCGTCATGGTCCCGTGCGTGGCCAGTGCGGCACCCCCCAGACCGGCCAGTGCGATCAGCCAGATCGCCAGTACCGCCCAGCGCTTGCGCGCGGCGAAACGTCCGATGCGGTACAGCAAACGAGCCATGACAACCTTCTTCTGGTAGTGCTTATCCGGCCAATCGGCGTCACGCGCCGTTGGCTGTGTCTCGAGATGGGGTTAGTGGGCGGGCCGGTCGGTGAGTCCCGCCGGGTTCAGGATGGAGAACGCTGTTTCGAGAAGCGCTGCGAGTTCGGCATTGTCGCTGCTGTGGCCATCCCGGCCACCATCCGCTGCCCAGCGCGTGAGCACCTCGCGGCCGGCCGTCACCGCGAACCCGGCGAGAAGCCGGACGCGAATGTCGTCCTCGGCGAGCCCGGCCCGGGCGGCCACCTCACCGCTGACCAGGTCCGCGACCATCTCGTCGCCCGCGAGCATGCGCGCCGCGAGCTCCGGCTCCGTATCGGCGACGGATTGCAGGGCGCCCCAACGCTTGACACCCTCCTGAGCCACCGCGATCAGGCCGGTCTGCAGGACGTCGAGCAGGCTCGCGTTCGCCGGCGCACGGCGGATAGCGTCGAGCACATCGTCCAGCCAGCCGTCGGTAACCGCCGCGATGCACTCGGCCTTGCTCGCGAAGTAGTTGGAGAAGGTGCGGCGCGAGACGCCGACATCGGTGACCAGTTCCGCGATGGTGAACCCGTGGAAGCCGCGTTCGACGGCGAGCTGCAGAGCGCGCTCGGCCAGGGCGCGTCGCGTGGCGTCTTTCTTTCGTTCGCGGAGCGTGACCTCGCTCTGCGCAGCGGCGCCATCGCTCACCGCACCGTCGAGACCTGCCGCAGCCGCACCGCCGCCCGGCGGAACGACAGCACCGCCGCCCGGCGGCACGACAGCACCGCCATCGGCGGACCGCAGCGTGGCGGGAGAGACTTGCGTGGTCACGACCGCCACGGTAACAGACAGGTTGCGCATTGCGCAATCTTGCCCAATGTGAAGGCGCGCACAGAAGTGTGCGCGCAACCCGGGCCGCGGATCCGAGCGGGTCCCGTGGCGCGGCCGCCGTCGCGCAAGGCCGCGGCCGGTTCGGGCATCGCGTTTTTCGAGTATGACGATGTTCCGGGTCAGGCCGGTTCGGTGCGCCCCGCCCACAGGCCGCGAACGTGTCCGATGTGCCGTCGGGTCAACTCGCCGGCCCGCTCGGCATCGCCGGCCTGTACCAGATCCAGCAGTTGCACATGCTCCGCCGCCGATCTCTCCAGCTGCCCGCGCCTGGCGAGTTCGTCCAATCCGTAGAGCCGGCTGCGGGCCCGCAGCTGACCGACCACGGCGACGAGCTGGCCGTTCCCCGCGAGCTCGAGCAGCCCAAGGTGGAATCGGCGGTCGGCCTCGACATAGGAGATGAGATCGCCGCTTTCGGCGGACGCGATGATCTCTTGGGCGACGACACGGAGCTCCGCGATGCGCCCGTCCCAGTCCGGCGTGTATCTGCGCGCGATGTCTGCACAGGTGGGCACTTCGATCAGCATGCGCAGGGCCGTCATATCGTCGAGTTCGGCATCGGTCGGTTCGGTGACGCGAAAGCCCTTGTTCCGGACCGCCTCGACAAGCCCTTCCTTCGCGAGGTCGAGCATCGCCTCGCGCACGGGAGTGGCGGAGACACCGAACCTCTCGGCCAGGGCCGGCGCGGAGTACAGCTCGCCCGGCGGCATGGCCCCGGTAATGATCGCGCCGCGCAACACCTCGGTCACCTGCTCGCGGAGATTGGCGCGTTGTCCGAACACGGGCACCACGAAATCCCGCTCCGCACCTCTCGCCTCGGTCGCCGCCTCAGACATCCGTTGCCACCCCCGTTCGCCGCCTCCTCCAGGCGCGGTACACCTCCGCCGCGACAACCACATCCTCCCAGGCCATCCCGACGCTCTTGAACACGCGTATGCGCGTGGTATCGACGGCGACCTCGCCGCGGACGATGCTCGCCAGCGGAATGAGGTCCGCGGCATCGAGCGCAGGTCGCCACCGGGCCTGTGATCGGGCCAGGACGATGTCGCCGGCTTCCCGCAGGGCCGTCGCCGGATCTTCCACCACTATTTGTGCGTCGGCGAGCAGGTCCGGGTCGAGTTCGGCGACGTCCGGCTCGTGCGACCCGACCGCCACGACGACCGCCCCGGCTCGTAGATCGGTCGCCGCGAACAGCGGTGTGCGAGCGGTCGTGGCGCACACCACGATGTCGGCCTCCTTGAGATCGGCGAGATGCCCTACCCGAGCCGTAATCTGGAGGTCCGCGGCGGCTCTCGCGACAAGCTGCGCGGCGTGGTCCGGGTTGCGGGCGATCACGGCCACATCGCCGATCCCGACGACGTGATGCAATGCCGTGATATGTCCGGCGGCTTGCGGGCCGGCGCCGAAGACAACGACCCGCGCCGGCCGGACCGGGCGGAGCTGTTGGACCGCGGCCGCAGATACGGCGGGAGTGCGCAGGGCCGTCAGCGCGATGCCGTCGATCAGCGCCACCGGGGCGAGGCTCGCCGCATCCATCAGCAGGACACTGCCCTGGATGCGCGGCATCCCGCGGGCCGGGTTGTCCGGCGCGACGGACGCCACCTTCACACCCACGAAGTCGCCGACCTCGCCCGGCATCAGCAGCAGGTGTCCGGCTCGCACCGGCACATTGGTCCGCGCCGGGGCGGCCGCGACATCGAGCCCACCGGCGAGCGCGCTTTGCAGGGCGTTCGCCGCTCCCCGGAAGGTGACGGCCGCGACGTCATCGGCGGTGAGATACGGGATCGCCTGGGCGGCGCCACCTTTCACTGATTTCACTGCCGCTGATTCCGCTGGCACTGAAGTCCCTGCCGCGCTCCGCCCGATGCTCATCGCAGCACGAACCCGGTCCCGACGGCGTCCCGCGGGTCGAGGACAAAATGGTGCTCTCCGGTGCGGAACGCGCAGCCCGTGACGTCGGTGATGATGGCGGGCCGATCGCCCGCGGTCACCTCGCCCGAAACCACTGCAGTGAAACGGGTTCCGATGATCGAATCGTGGGTGAACACCCTGCCCGGGCCGAGTCGGCCGTCGGCGTGCAGCAGCGCCATGCGCGCGGACGTCCCGGATCCGCATGGCGAACGGTCCACCTCGCCGTCGGCGAAGACCGTAATGCTGCGTTGGAACGGACCCGCAGCGCGGGTGTCGGCAGCACCGCCGGCACCCCCTCCGGCGCTGCCACCGGCACTCCCACCGGCACTCCTACCGGCCGCACCATCAGCAGCCTCGGGAGTATCGCCGTCATCGTCGAAGAGCATGGTGCCGTAGCAGCCGGATAGCCGCGGATCGGTGGGATGCTCGGCGAGTCCGGCGTTCTGGACCGCCCACTTGATCTCGCGGCCGATCGCAGTCAGCTCACCGACGTTCTCCGCCCGCACCGTGAGGCCGACCGCGGCGGCCGGCAGCGAGGCGTAGATCGCCCCGCCGAAGCTCACGTCGACCCGCACGGTGCCGCGGGAGGTCTCGACGGCGGCACCCCGGTGCAGGACGAACGAGGGCACGTTGCGGAAGGTGACGTCGACGACGTCGCCGGCAGCGCGCCGGACCATCGCGGTGACGCGACCGGACGGAACATCGATGCGCAGGTCGGTCACGCCATCGGGATCCGTTGCGACGAGCCCGGTCTCGGCCGCCCAGGTGGCGAGCGCGATGGTGCCGTGGCCGCAGGCGGTGGAGAAGCCGTCCTTATGCCAGAACAGGACGCCGAGATCCGCGCCCGCATCGTCCGGCGGGGCGACGAAACACCCGTACATGTCGGCGTGGCCGCGTGGCTCGTGGCACAGCAGCTGCCGGATCCGCTGCGCCTGCTCCGATGCGATGGCGCCCACGCGGCGGTCGGCAACGCTGGTGCCGGGCAGGTCGGGGGCTCCCGCGGTGACGATCCGGAACGGTTCACCTGCCGTGTGATAGTCCGTTGCACGGACCTCGAGAGACGGTGAAGTCATCGTGGTGTCACCATCAGATTCGCTGTGCAGTCAAGGTTATCGTGCAGAATCCCGGCTCTGGCCCGGCCGTCATGATCGTCACCGTCATGATCGTCACCCACATGATCGTCACCCACATGATCGTCACCGCCGTGATCATCGCCGGCGCGCGCACCGTCTCCCGTGATGATCTGCGCCCAACCGCGTTGCGGGAGCGCGGCGAAGTCCGCCGGATCGATCTGCACGATGGGCATGTCGATGCCGTAGATCTCCGCGGCGACGGCCGCGCCAAGTACCAGGATCACATCCGGTTCCGCGAGGACGATCGCCGCCGGCGCCGCACCCGATCGGATCTGCTCGGCGAGGACCGACGAGGATGACGACGATCCACGGCCCGCCTCCATGGCGAGCACCACCCCCGTGACGGACTCGCCGCGCTGCGGGTGGCGCGCGTCGATGATGGTGCCGTCGGCGGAGACGCCTCCCCAGAAGGAGACCGGCTCGTCCAGCACCGTCAGCGGCCCGGAGGCCGCGCCCGGGTGCAAGACGCGACACGTCAGGGTCAGGCCGTGGTCAGTCCCAAGAGGTGTCGACATGGACGATCCTCCCCTCCCGAGCGGACGTGACGCAGTCCCGGAGCGTTCCGAGGGCGACGTCCACACCCAAGTTGCCGGGCGCGTACCACGCCCACTTCCCCGAATTCGTCATCACGGTGTGCGCCGTCGGTGCGAGTATCGGCGTCACGTACGTGCAGGTGTCGGTGACGACCCGCCCGCCGGCCCGGCGTAGCGGATCGACGTACCCTAGCCGATCGGCCTCGGCCAGCACCGCGCGGCTAGTGGAGACGTACACGTCGACCCGCTCGTCGAATGCCGAGCCACCGGCGAGTTCTCTTGCCAGCGCGGCGAACTCGGACAGCGAGAAGTGCGGCGTACCGATGCTGACCGCGTCGAGATCGGTGCCGGTCGCGGTGGACAGGCGGTCGCGCGCCGCGGCGAGGTCGCCGATCGTGACGGCGGAGACCGGGAGCCCGCCCAGGGACATGTCCGGCGGGGCTTCCGGTGTCACCCCGACCACGTGGAACAGCGCGACTCCGCCCGCGGACGCCGCCGTCGCCGCCAGGGCCTTGAGCCGATCCTCTGTCGTCCCACCGTCCGACAGATCGCCCGGCAACCCGGTCAGGGCGGCTACCCGCACTCCCGCCCGGCCACCGACCACCGCGCCGAGGGCGGCCCAGGCGATATCGGACTCCCACACCCGAGCCGGAACCGGGGAGCAGTCGAGCACCATCACCGGGCGCCTCCCCGTGTCCGTGTGCAGCCCCACGTCCGGCACCAGACCCGTGATGGCGGCGGCAATGTCGAGAAAGTCGCCGTATCGTTCGGTGCGCGCACCGAGCACCGAGTTGACGAACGCGATAGCGTTCGACTCCGCCCACGCGACATGGGCGCCGACGTCCGGACGGTGAGTGATCTGATAGGGCGCGCAGGTGAACGTCTCCGCGCACCCGAGGTCGCAGTAGGCCTGCATCAGGGCCTTGGCGTCGCGCCGGATCTCCCCCTCGAGCCGGACGAGACCCGGATGGCGCAGGTCGAGGCTGCCCACGTTCGACGTCGTGCGCACGGAGACGTGACCGCCGAGATCCACCAGCCTGCGGGCGAAGTCGAGCCCGGCGCGGCCGTGGTACAGGCAGCTGTCCACGTGTGCGGAGACGATCCTGCGGTACCGCGTCGCTCCGCTCGCCCGCCCGACTGCTGCCACCACACGCATGGCGAGTGCCGCGGCGGGGCCACGCTCGCCCGTGCGCATCGATTCGGCCATGGCCGCGATAGCGGCCGGATCATCGTCATATCCGTTGCTGTTCGGCGTCACACTGGTCATGTTCATGCCGGCCGTCACGCGCCCAGATAGGCGTCTACGACACGACTATCGGTCGCCAGATCCGCTGCTCGCCCGGACAGTGCGACCGTTCCGGTCTCGATGACGTACGCGCGATCGGCGATGGCCAGCGCGGCGCGCGCATTCTGTTCGACGAGCAGCACCGAGGTGCCCGTCTCGTTGATCGCCTTGATGACGCCCATGATGTCCTTGACGACAAGTGGAGCCAGGCCCATGGACGGCTCGTCGAGCATCATGAGCCGCGGCTCGGCGATGAGTGCGCGGCCGACGGCGAGCATCTGCTGCTCTCCGCCGGAGAGCGTGCCGCCCTCTTGTTTGCGGCGTTCCCCCAGGCGCGGGAAGAGCTCGTAGACGCGCCTCGTGCGTCGTGCGATCGCGGCCCTATCACCGACCAGATACCCGCCCATTTGCAGGTTCTCGTGCACTGACAAGCGGGAGAAGATCCGTCGGCCCTCCGGAACGTGAACGATGCCGGCGCCGACGATATCCCACGGCTTGCCGTTGGTGATGTCTTTCCCGAACGCCGTCACGCGTCCGCCGACGGCGCGCACCACCCCGGACACCGTGGCGAGGGTCGTCGTCTTGCCGGCGCCGTTATTGCCGAGCACGGCGACGATCTCGCCCTCGCCGACGCTCAGGGAAAGACCGGACAGCGCCTGCACATGTCCGTATCGCACATTCAGGTCGGAGATCACCAGGGCGTTCGCAGTACTCATGACGCCTCCTCGGCTCCGAGATAGGCCTCCACGACGGCGGGGTCGCGACGAACCTCTGCCGGGCTGCCCGCCGCGATCTCCCGGCCGAAGTTCAGCACCACGACCCGGTGCGAGACCTCCATGACGAGGCCCATGTCGTGTTCGATGAGCACGACGGCGATCCCGAGGTCGCCGATGCACCGGAGCAAACCGAGCAATTGGTTCTTCTCGGTGTGGTTGAGGCCCGCCGCGGGTTCGTCCAACAGCAGCAGCCGCGGGCCGCGGGCCAGCGCCCGCGCGATCTCGACGCGGCGCTGCTCGCCGTACGGCAGGTTCCGCGCCTGCGCACCGCGATTCGCCGTGACGCCGACGAAATCCAGCCAGTAGTGCGCCTTTTCGGTCGCCTCATCCTCGCCGCGCCGATACCGCGGGGTACGCAGGATGGCGTCGAAGAAGCGCTGGTCGATCACCAGGTGCATGCCGGCCCGCACGTTGTCCAGCACGGTGAGATCACCGAACAGGCGCAGGTTCTGGAACGTGCGAGAGATCCCGCGCGCGGCCATGGCGGACGGCCGCATGCCGGTCACATTCTGGCCGAGGAAGGTGATCCGCCCGCCCGTCGGCTTGTAGAAGCCCGAGATGCAGTTGAACGCACTGGTCTTGCCCGCACCGTTCGGCCCGATCACGGACAGGATGTCGCCGTCCATCACCCGAAAACCCAGGCCGTCGACGGCCTTGACGCCGCCGAACGCGAGGCGCAGATCCTCGACGACGAGCAGCGCCTCCACCGGCGCGGTCATGGCGCGACCACCGGCGGTCTGGCGGATCCGGGAGGCTCGGCGTCATACGGGCCGCTGCGCGATCGGAGCCGTCTTCGCACCCGTTCGACCGCTCGGTGCGGCCACAGGCCCTGCGGCCGGAAGATCATCACGACGATGAGCAGCACGCCGAAGATCACATACCGCCACGCGCCGGCGCCGGTCAACAGGTCCGGTAGTGCGCTGATGACGATCGCGCCGAGGATCACGCCCGGGATCGAGCCCATGCCGCCGAGCACCACCGCCATCAGGATCAGCGCCGAGTACAGGAACTGGAAATCGGTCGGGGACACGGCGGTTTGCTTGGCCGCCCACAGGATGCCGGCCACGCCGCCGAACATGGCGCCGGCGATGTATGCGGCGAGCTTGACCGTATAGGTGTGGATACCCATCGCCTCGGCTGCGTCCTCGTCCTCACGGATGAAACGCCATGCGCGACCGAGCTTTCCGCGCCCGAGTCGCGAGGCGATGAGCACGCCGATGGCGACGATCAGCAGCGTCGCGAAGTAGCTGCCCAGGGGATTGCTCACCGGACCCAGGTCCAGACCACCGAAGGACAGCGACGGGATGCCGTAGATGCCGGACGGCCCGCTGATGATCGGCATCTGGGTCGGCGAGGTGACCGTGATGTTGTTCGCGGTGATGCGGATGATCTCGCCGAAGCCGAGGGTGACGATGGCGAGATAGTCGCTGCGCAGCCGCAGCGTCGGGCCGCCGATCACCACTCCGGCGACGATGGCCGCCGCGAGGACGAGCGGGATCGTGGCCAGGATCGGCCATTCGAGCAGCTTCGCGACAGAGCCGCTGACGTACGCCCCGATCGCGTAGAAGGCGGCGAAGCCGAGGTCGAGCAGGCCGCAGTAGCCCACCACGATATTGAGGCCGACCGCGAGCATGACGAAGATCAGCGCATTCGTCATGACGCCGATCGCGAACGAACTGCCATCGACGAACGGCGCGATGATCGCGATTCCGAGGGCGGCCCAGCCCAGGTACCTGTTCTGTAGCGCCTTGGTGAGGAAATTGTCGCCGGTCGCGGCGGGTTTCGGCCGCAACCGGTCAACGGCGGTCTCGGTACCGGCGACCCACGCGGAGGCGGGCGGCTGCGGCGCGCCGGGGTCCGAGTCCGGCGGCTGCTCGGTCGGGACGCCGGGGAATGGGCTCATCACACACGCTCCGTGACACGCTCGCCGAGCAGGCCCGTCGGCCGGACCGTGAGCAGCAGGATCAGCACAACGAAGGTGAACACGTCGCGCCACTGGCCGCCGAGCCACGCCGTACCGAAGGATTCGAGGAGCCCGAGCAGGATCCCGCCGAGGACGGCGCCCGGGATGTTGCCGATACCGCCGATGACGGCCGCGGTGAACGCCTTGAGCCCGATGATGAACCCCATCAGGAAGTTGACGGTGCCGAAGTAGGCGCCGGCCATCACCCCGGCCGCGCCGGCCAGCGCCGAGCCGATGAAGAACGCCCAAGATATGACGCCGTCCACGTTCACACCCATGTACAGGCATGCCTTGGGGTCCTGGGAGATCGCCCGCATCGCACGCCCGGACCTGGTGCGCAGCACCCACAGGTTCATGGCGATCATGAGGGCGACGGCGATGCCCACGAGGACGATCTGCTGGATGTTGATATGTGCGTCGAGGACGTGCAGGGCCGATCCAGAGAGCTGCACAGGGTAGACCTCGGGGTTCGGGCCGGCGACAAGGCTGGTGCCGTACTCGATGGTGAAGGACGCGCCGACGGCCGTGATCAGCGCGTTGAGCCGCGGCGCCGTTCGCACTGGGCGGTAGGCCACCCGCTCCAGGACAACGCCGAACATTCCGGTGCCGAGCATGGACAACACCAGGACGATGAGAAGCGCGACGATCGAGCCGCCGGCAACCGAGCCGCCGAATGCAGTGAGCATGGCGAAACCGCCGAAGGCGCCGAGCATGTAGATATCGCCATGCGCGAAGTTCAACAGTTTGATGATGCCGTACACCATGCTGTAACCGAGGGCCACGAGCGCATAGAACGCGCCGATGAAGATGCCGTTCCAGATCAGCTGCGTCATCGGGGAATCCTTCCCGGCGATGCCGTCCCGCTTCGCGGATCGCGTGTCGTGCTAAGCGGGACGGCACCATCATCCGTATGGAGATCAGCCCTGCAACTGGTCCTGGACATCGAAGGCGTCGCCCTTGACGACCAGGATGAGGAATCCGCCGGAGGACAGCGTGTGCTCCGGCGTGAACTTCAGCGGGCCGGAGAACAGTTGGAACCCGTCGATCTTCATCAGCGCGTCCGCGATGGCCTTGCCGTCGGTGGAGTTCGCGTTCTTCATGGCCTCGGCGGCCACGCGAACGGCGTCATAGGCCTGCGTCGAGTACGGGCCCGGATCGGCATGGAACGCCTTCTTGTACTTGTCGATCCACGCCTGGCCGTTCGGGATGGTCTGCGGCGTCTGCGTCATCGTCGCGAAGACCCCCTGCGCGTTGTTCTGGCCGGCGATCTGGATGAGCTTCTGGTCGACGCTGCCGTCGGCCACCATGATCTTCCCGGTGTACCCGGCCTGGCGGAGCTGCTTGATGATCAACCCGCCCTCCTGGTAATAGCCCGTCCAGTAGACGAAGTCCGGATTCGCCTTCATCACGGCGTTGACGTTCGCGCTGTAATCACTCTCGCCGGCCGTCACGGACTCGTGGATCGCCTGCTGCGGACCATCCGGTGCCTTCGCCATCAGACCCGCGACGTTCTTGGTGATGTTGGTGGAGTAGCTGGTGTTGTCGTCCATCAGGGCGACCTTCTTCGCACCCTCCTTCGTCATGAACTTGAGCGCCGCCTGCGCCTGCTGCGTGCCGGTGCCGTTGATCAGGAATACGAGCGGCAGCTTCTGGTTCACCAGGTCGTCCGAGTTGGCCGCAGGGATGATCATGGGGATTCCGGCACCGTTGAAGATCGGCAGCGTCGGCAGCGTAGCGCCGGAGCAGTAGCCGCCGACCGAGACGGTCACCTTGTCGGAGACGAGCTTGTTCGCGGCGGTCGCGGCGGATTTCGCGTCGCACGCGCCGTCTTGCACATCGAGCTTGAGCTGCTTACCGAGAACGCCTCCTGCTGCGTTGATCTCGTTGACTGCGAGCTGCGCACCGTTCTGCATGTACGGGCCGATCGCGGCGCTGCTACCGGTCAACGGCACCACCATGCCCAGCGTGATGGTCCCTCCGGAGGCGCCGCCGGATCCGCCGCCGGAGGAGGACCCGGAGCTGCTCGACGAGCCGGCGCCGCCGGATCCGCTGCTGCTCGCGCAGCCGGCGAGCGCCGCCACCACCAGACCGACCGCTGCGACGGCCGACCCCAGTTTGATACCCAGATTCATGCTGTCCTCGCCTTCCGCGGAGATCGTCCGCTCTCTCGGTACTGATGCGCGCTGGTGCTACCACCTTCATTCGTTGCAATATGTGACGTTGTACTCCGCTCGTCTGTGAATGCGGGGCTTCGGCCGGAGTTGTTGCGGAATTGTGACCGTTGGCGGCAGCGGCCCAGCGCTACACCGGGCCATGAGCGGCCCCAATCCGGTTGCTGGGGGCGCCGCGAACCGGTCCGACCGCGTGCGGCGCGAACAACGTCATACTCGCTGCCGCCGCCTACCGGCACGGCACCGATCGGGCGGATGGCGCCGACGCCGGATGCCCGCGCCTAGCGCGCTGTCCAGCCGCCGTCGATAGGGACCGACGCGCCGTTGATGAAGGACGCGGCGGGAGAACACAAATACGTGACGAGCTCGGCGATCTCGTCGGGTTCGACGAGGCGTTTGATCGCCGTTTCGGTGAGCATGACCTTCTCGACGACGTCGGCCTCGCTGATCCCGTGCACCCGGGCCTGGTCAGCGATCTGCCTTTCGACAAGCGGTGTGCGCACATACGCGGGGTTCACGCAGTTCGACGTCACACCGCGAGGGCCGCCCTCCAACGCGATCACCTTCGACAGGCCCTCGAGGCCGTGTTTCGCAGCGACGTAGGCGGATTTGAACGGTGAGGCGACCAGTCCGTGCGCGGAGGAGATGTTCACGATCCGGCCGAAGCCCTGCTCGTACATGTGCGGTAACGCGGCCCGGGCGAGCAGGAACGGGGCCGTGAGCATGAGCCGGATGATCCGGTCGAACTGCTGCGGCGGGAAGGTCTCGACAGGCGAGACGTATTGCACGCCAGCGTTGTTCACCAGGATGTCGACGCTCAGTGCGAGCGATTCCAGCGCCGCAGTGTCGGTCAGGTCGACCATCCACGCCTCGCCGCCGATACGCTGCGCGAGCGCGTCAGCGGCTGCGCTATCGACATCCGCAACGACGACCGTCGCGCCCGCGTCGGCCAGCCGGAGACTACACGCGCGGCCGATGCCGCTCGCCGCGCCCGTCACGAGGGCGCGCCGGCCATGCAGGTCCACGCCGTTCGTCATCGCGGAATCCTTTCTGGCCCTTAGTGTTTCGACGCTACCCGGCGGCGCTACTCGGCCGCCCTATTCGGCCGCCCGGCAGATCTGCCGCGCCCGGCCGATGCCCTCGATGTCCATCTCGATCACGTCTCCGGGCTTGAGGTACGGGAAGCGGCCGGACAGGGCCACGCCCTGCGGGGTGCCCGTGTTGATGACGTCGCCCGGTTCGAGCACCGACACCTGCGACAGGTGCCACACCAGGTAGTTCACGTCGAAGATCATGTCCGCGGTATTCGAATCCTGACGCGGCTCACCGTTGACGAACGACCGCAGCCGCACCGCGTTCGCGTTGATCTCATCGGCAGGGACCAGGACCGGCCCGAGCGGGTTGAACGTCGCACCGCACTTGCCCTTCGACCACTGACCACCGGAGCGGTCCAACTGCCACTCCCGCTCCGAGACGTCATTCGACATGCTGTATCCGGCAATGTATTTCGGCGCGTCATCGGGTGAGGCAAGGTACTGGGCACGCTGCCCGATGACGACGGCCAGCTCGACCTCCCAATCCGTCTTCACGGAGCCGCGCGGGATCACGACGTCGTCGTTGGGCCCGACGACCGTGTTCGGCGTCTTGAAGAACAGCACGGGCACATCCGGCGGCTCAGCACCGGACTCGGCCGCGTGCGCCGCGTAGTTCATGCCGATGCACCACACCGCTTGCGGCCGCGCCACCGGCGCACCGACGCGCTGCCCGGCAACGTCCACGCGGGGAAGCGTGCCCGCCGCCAGGGCCTGGCGCACCCGCTCGATACCGCCGGACGCGAGAAACGCGCCATCGATATCGGCGGTGAGACCGGCGATGTCGAACGCGACATCGTCCGCGACGGCAACGGGCCGTTCCGAGCCGGGCTCGCCGATACGTTGCAGATACATGATCTTCCTCTGCGGTCGAGACTGCGTGGCGGCAGTCGATGTCGAAAAGCGGTAGAAATCGCCGGATCAGTCGAAGATCGACTCGACCTGGCGGATGGCCGCGTCGGTCAACCGCCGAAGCCCACCCGGCGCCAGAACAGTCTGCCATGCCTGATACGCGCCGCGCCGATAGGCATCATCTGTGGGGAGGTACACGAATCCGGGACCGTTGGCCAGGTTGACCGCGACGACCGCGCGATCCGGAAACCGGTCCCGCAGCCGGATCTGGAACTCGGAGTACGCCTCGCCGGGATGCGCCACGACGACGGCGTCGCCCAGCCGGATGGTCCACAGTGGGTGCCGTACCGTCGGGCCGTCGATATAGCCGTCGCGCACGTCGCGTGCGCGGCGCAGTCGCTCGTCACGGCTCTTCGGGTCGATGTCGGCCCACTCGGCGGCGAGATCCGCCAACGTCGGCAATGGCCGCACGTCGAGCTCGACGTCCGCACGCGCGGCGGCGACCCGATGCGAGCGCGGCGACGGTGTGGCTGTCCATATCCCCAGCGGCGCACCTGATTCCACCACGTCGACGAGCTGCAGCGCTGCCCCGGCGGGCGGCATCGACGCGAGCGCCGACAGCGCCGCATGGCCGAGCGTCCGGCCGTGCCGATCGGCGATGGACGTGTCGCCGACGTACTGCTCGCGCGGCGCGAGGTCGCCGGAGGCGCCCTGCAGGAATAGACACGGCGCACCCGTCGCATCCTCGACGAGCTCCCGCATGGCGCCCACATAGTCGGGTGACAGCAGGGAGTTCTGCCACGCCAAGGTCGTCGGGTGGCAGGCGTAGTTGACGACGGTGCCTATCGGTCTCCCGTCCGCGGCGGTGATCCGCCCGACGAGCACCGTGTCGTCGGCAGGTCGTGTCGGATTGAATCCGACGACGGCACGCTCGCCGACCTGCGATTCGCGATCCGCAGCCAGATTGCATCGCCCCGTCGCCCAGTCGATGGCGGCCGGTTGTCTGGCGGCGATCGCCTCCCGACCGGCGGCCACCGCGGCCTCGCGCAACGAGCGTAGGTACGGCTCGATGAACTCACCGCCCGGCAGGTGCGCGTCACCCGCCCCGAGCACGGCGCCGGCATGGGTGTGCGACAGACAGAATGCGAACCGGTCGGCGTCGATACCGAGCCCGGCGACCAACGCGGCCTCGAGTTCGGCATAGTCCGCGACGCGCCGCCACCAGGTCGCGTCCACCCCGAATATGACGACCGGAGCGTCATCGGCGGTTTCGGACACGGCGAGCGCGGTGAGCTGGAACGGTCGATGCACCCCGGTGGCGATATCCGTCGTCGCCGGTCCCCAGTTACGATTGCGGATACCGATCGGCGGCGTGATGTCTCGTGCGGCGACGCCCGCGAAGCCCGCGAATCCGGGTGCGCGGTGCCTATCCCCGATGCTGGAGGTGTTGGGGATGTCGGCTGTCCGGTTGCTCTCGTCCATGGGTCTATCCGATCTGCTGCATGTCGGTCGGCATGTGGGCCTGCGCATAGGGTTGCGTGTCGGCAGCGTTCTGCCTGTGCCGGCGCCGCTCGACGGCGGGATCCGCGATGGGCACGGCCGCCAGCAGCGAACGTGTGTACTCCTGTTGCGGATTGGCGAAAAGCTCTGCGCGGGAACCCTGTTCGACGATCCGCCCGGATTGCATCACGGCGATGTCCGAGCACATGTATCGGACCACGCCGAGATCGTGGCTCACGAACAGGTAGGTCAGGCCAAGCCGCAGCTGAAGGTCGCGCAGCAGATTCAGCACCTGCGCCTGCAGGGAGACGTCGAGGGCGGAGACCGCTTCGTCCAGGATCAGGAACTCTGGTTCGAGCACCAGCGCCCGCGCGATGGCCACCCGCTGACATTGCCCGCCGGAGAGTTCCCGAGGGAGCCGGTGGTGGAACTCCGGGCCAAGGCCGACCAGAGCGAGTGTGCGCACGGCGATCTCGTGACGCTCATTCCGAGTTCCGATGTGGTGGGCGGCCAACGGTGCGGTTACGAGTTGCAGCACCGAGTGCCGCCGATTCAGCGCCGCGAACGGGTCCTGGAAGACCATCTGCATCCGTCGGCGCAGCGGCCGCATCCGGGCGCGGTGCAAGTTGTGTAGATCAATCGAGTCGAATCGCATGTGTCCGGAATCCACCGGTGTTAGGCCCAGCAGACATCGCGACACCGTTGATTTCCCCGACCCGGACTCTCCGACGAGCCCGAACGTCTGGCCCTTTTTGATCGTGAAGCTCACGTCGTCGACGGCGCGGATCGTGTCCCGGCCCAGGGTGAACGATTTGACCAGGGACTCGACGCGGATCAGATCGGTGGCGTCCGGCGCAGGCTCCCCTGCGATGCGGTCCGTCACGATCGCAGGTGACCGATCGGCGCTGGCATCCGCAGTGTCGTCGCCCTCCGGCATAGTGGGAATCGGCTTGGTGAAATCGGTCTCGAGATCCACGACAGCGCCGAGCAAGCCTTTGGTGTACGGGTGCGTCGGCTGTCGGTACAGTTCGTCGACCGGCGCGCTTTCGACGATCACGCCGCGCTGCATGACGTGGATCTTTTCGCAGAACCCCGCAGCCACGCCGAGGTCGTGGGTGATCAGCAGCACCGCTGTCCCGTGCTCGCCGGAAATCGTTTCGAGCAACTCCATGATCCTGGCCTGCGTCGTCACGTCCAACGCAGTGGTGGGCTCGTCGGCGACGAGCACGTCCGGATTCCCGGCCAGCGCCATGGCGATCACGACCCGCTGCCGCATGCCGCCGGAGAACTGGTGGGGGTAGGCGTCCAATCGCTCGACAGGGCGCTTGACCCCGACCTCGGTGAGTAACGCCACTGCGCGATCGCGAGCCTCCCTACGACCGACCCTCTGATGAATCGTGATGGCCTCGACGATCTGCCGACCGATGGTGTGCACGGGATTCAGCGAGGACATCGGGTCCTGGTACACCATCGCGATCCGGGCACCCCGGACCGCGCGCATCCGGCGCTCCGAGAGCTTCAGCAGGTCGGTTCCACCCAGCGTGATCCGCCCCAAGGTCGTCGCACGCTCGGTCAGCCGCATCATCGACAGCGCCGTCACTGATTTGCCGGAACCGGATTCACCCACCAAGCCCACCCGTTCACCGGCTCGCAGGGAGAACGAGATGCCGCGCACGGCATCGATATGTCCGAACCGTACGACTAGGTCTTTCACTTCAAGCACTGCGTCGGCCCCCGCCGACGGCAATCGTTGCGTTGTCACGACTGCCGCCTGGTGTCGGTGCGGCCGAGCTGGTCAGCCAACAGGTTCAGCATGAGGATGGTGACGAGAATCGCCAGAGCGGGGAAGGACACGTAACCGAGTGACTGGCTGAGGTTCTGATACCCCCATTGCACCAGCAACCCCCAGGAGATGTCCGGATCCTGGATACCCAACCCTATGAAGCTCAACGATGCCTCGAGAATCACTGCATTCGCCACGTTGATGGCTGCCTGCACGCCGACCGAAGCCCAAACGTTCGGCAGGATTTCGGTGAGTACGAGGCGGATGCTGCCCATCCCGCTGGCGACGGCCGACATGTAGTAGTCGCTCGCCTTCTCCGCGAGGACCGCCGATCGAATCATGCGGGCGGTCACGGGCGTCAGCAGCACACCGACGATCACCGATAGCTTCACCGGCGTCGCGCCGAAGCCCGCCACGAAGACCAGCGCCAACAGCATTTGCGGCACGGCCATCGTCACATCGGCCAGACGCATGAGGATGTCGTCCACCAGCCCCCGGGCGAATGCCGCACCCAACCCCCACACGAGCCCAAGAAGCATCGCCACAAGCGCCGCGCCCCCGGCGATGCCGATGGTGGTCCGACCAGCAAACATAATGCGGGAAAGCAAATCTCGGCCCAATTCGTCGGTGCCTAACAGGTGCGCCCAGCCGGGACCGGCAAACCTGGCGGAAGACAGCACCGTCGGGTCGTACGGGGCGAGCCACGGTGCGAGCATGCATCCCGCGATAATCACCGCGAGAACGACGACTGCGCCCACCGCCACGAGATCCCGCCGCCGGCGTGCCGGCGCGACGGCCAGAGTCTGTACAGCAATATCAGCCATGTCGCCGACCTGTTCGCAATCGCGGATCCAGCACGCCGGTGACGATATCCACCAGAAGCGTCGTCAGGATGAACATCGCGCTGATCAGTAGCACGCAGGACTGCAAGACCGCGTAATCACGTTTCGACACGGAATCCACCGCGAGAGCACCCAATCCGGGTAGCCCGAACACGTTCTCGATGATCACGGTTCCGCCCAACGTGTAACCGATGATGAGGCCGAGCATCGTCACCGCCGGCGTCAAGGAGTTACGCAGAGCGTGGGCAAGTAGCACTCGTGGCCCCGACGCTCCCTTGCCGCGGGCGGTGCGGATGAACGGAGCGGCCAAGACTTCCAGCAGCGACGCGCGTAGGAATCGAAGCAGGAGCGGCGCCGCCGCGATTGCCAAAGTCAGCGACGGAAGGATCATCGTCTTCAGGTTTCCACCTAGTGATTGTCCGAGCGGAACGAACCCGGTAGACGGCAGCACGCCCCACTTGACTGCGAAGATCACAATGAGTAGCACGCCGACAATAAAGCTCGGGAGCGCCATGCCCGCGCTGGAGATCGTTGTCAACAACCGGTCGACTACCCCACCTGGCCTGCGAACCGCAAGCAATGCTCCCGGAACCGCCAATACAACTGCAAGAAGCATCGATAGGAATGTCAGTTCGATTGTGGTTGGAAGCCGCTGACCGATCAACTGCGTCACTGAATACTGGTTGAAATACGATCGCCCGAAATCGCCGTGCAACATTCCGCCGACCCAGCGGGCGTACTGCACCCAGATCGGGTCGTCAAGTCCGGCATCTTTTCGCAACTCCGCAATTGCCGCCGGGCTGATTCCCGGGGTCGCGCCGAGACGCGTGATCACGGGGTCCCCCGGCAGCAGGCGGAGCACCACGAAGATGAGTGCGGAGACCGCGGCCAGCATGGCGATGCTGACCGCAAGCCTCCGCAAGATCATCCGAACCATATCGTTACTTGTTGGTGAGGGACGCGGATTCCAGATGCAATTGCCCGCCGCCTTCAACCCACACACCGGTGATCTTCTTGGACACCGCCGTTGCCACATTGGATTGTAGAGGCACAATCACCGGAACTTGCTCGTTGACGATCTTCTGCACATCCGCCCAGTCGGACTTGCGTTTGTCGGCGTCTGGCTCAGCCAGTGCTTTGTTGTAGGCCGCGGCGAAGTTGGCATCATCCCAGTTGCACTCGCAGCGCCCCTTGAGCAAGAAGTTGATGGAGAACGCGGGCTCCACCGGTGTCGACTGGAAGTTGGGGACAATCAGCCCTGGATAGGACTTGCCAGCAGGGTAGAACTTGGCGACCCAGGTTGCGATGTCATTGTTCTCGATCTTCAGGTTGATACCGATCTGCCGGAGGCTTGCCTGCAGTATCTGCCCGGAGGTTTTCCACTCCGGGTACGACCCGGCGATGCCCCACCAGGTCAGCGTGTCGCCTGCCTTGACGCCAGCCTCGGCGAACAATTGTTTGGCCTTGTCGAGGTTGTAGGAGTAGTCGGTCAATCCATCGGCGGAGAACCACGGGTTATTCGTTCCCAGCGGGTTGTTGGTGGGGGAGATGACGCCCTGTCCGAAATGCGCCGCGTCCAGAACTTGCTGCCGGTCCACCGCATAGGCCAGCGCCTGGCGGGCCTTGACATTGTTGAACGGCGGCGAGGTGGTGTCGACCTCCCAGGACGGCCACTGACTGGGCGTCTTCGGCAGGACAATCGAGATCTTGTCACTGCTTTTGTACTGCTCCACATTGCTGAGCGGCAAGGCCCATAAAATATCCAGGTTGCCTGATGCCAGCGAACTGGACGCGGACGCCGCATCGTTGGTTGCAACGATCTTGATCTGGTCTAGAGGTGCAGGACCGCCGAAGTACTTATCGTTCCGCACCAGGGTCAGGTGGTCGCTCGGCACGAAATCCTTGACGACGAACGGGCCGGTGCCAATCGGATCCTTATCGATGGTGGCCAGCGCGGACGTCTTCAGCATCTTGACCCACACGATGGCGCTGGGGAACAACGCGTTGGGTGCTTTGAGCGTGAAGGTGACGGTGTTTGTTTCGGTCGCCTTCACGGACTCTATCGTTGCGATCTTGTTGGCTTCCTGGGTCGCCGTCGTAGGCTTGAGGTAGTACTCGAACGTGTTCACGACATCCTGCGCGGTGAACGGAGTGCCATCGGAAAACGTCACGCCGTCACGCAGAGTGAACGTCCACGTCTTTTGGTCATCGGAAGCCTTCCAGGACGTGGCAAGATCGGGTACCACCTTACCGTCCTGATCGGTCTTCGTGAGGCCGTTCCACAACAGTGGAAACAGGATCTCCTCCGCCGCGAAGGTGCGGATCGCGGGATTGAGTTGCGGGATCCCCCCTGCTTCGCCGACCGTGATACTTCCGCCGGAAACGGGAGTCTCGCTGGACGTTGAGGCAGCCGTATCACTACCGCCGCCCGATGGAGCTGTTGAACCGTTCTGGTTTGCCGTGCCAGATGAACTCGAATTGCCCGATGTTGTCGCACTGCCCCCGGAACCGCCCGACGAGCAGGCGGCCAGCACCATAGCGGCGCTGAGCAGGGTTGCGATGAGGGCCTTGCCGTGTCGCATGGTTGGTCCTTCCTAGCGGTGAGAAATGCCGAGGTAGTCCACGGTCGATGACCGCGTTAACGCGTTATTGCGTCTGTGGAAATGCCGCCCATAGTGGAGGCGTTCCGTGCCGTGACGCGGTTCGTGGCGGCGGCGGCTATCGCCCTTTCGGCCGCCTGCAGGTATCTGTCGATGTCGTCATCGGTGTGGGCGTAGCTGATATGGCTGCGCTTCAGATTGAGCGGCAGCTCGAAAAAGCCGTCCTGCAACAGGTTCCGCCGGTAGCCAACGAACATGTCGGCGTCGTTCGGCAGCAGATCCGAGTAGTTGCGTGGCTCGTCTCCTGGCATGAAGTACGTGACGAACACCGATCCGTACCCCGTCACCACCGCCGGCACATCCAGCCGACGGCAGATCTCAGCGAGGCCTGCCCGCGCTCGATCTCCGAGTCGGAAGATGTGCTCGTGAACCGGTTCGGTACGCAATTTCTCGATCGTGGCGAGCGCAGCCGACACCACTAGCGGATGGCCGTTGTAGGTCCCGGCAAAGAACGCCGGCCCGCCGGGCCTGGACGAGAAGTTATCCATGATGTCCGCGCGGCCGCCCAGGGCGCCGATGGGCACTCCGTTGCCCATCGCCTTGCCCAGGGTCGTGAGATCCGGTCTCACACCACAGATCGACTGGTATCCGCCGAGCGCGTGCCGGAAGCCGGTGATGACCTCGTCGAACACCAATATCGCGCCGTGCCGGGTGCATTCGCTACGGACGGCGGTCAGGAACTCCTGCGTCGGGAGCACCGCGCCGATGTTGTGCGGGATGGGCTCGAGAATCACCGCGGCGATTTCGTTACCCCGTTCGGCGAACAACGCGAGCAATCCCGCCACGTCGTTGAACTCGAGAACGAGTGTGGCAGCAGTGGTGTCGGGAAGTGAACCTGCCGAGATCGGATCCGGTTGGCCGATCCGGTCGGGCGCCGAGATGACGTTCAGGCTGACGGCATCGTGCCATCCGTGGTAGCAGCCCTGGAACTTCACGATGAACCGCCGCCCGGTCACGGCCCGCGCAACACGCAGGGCGTGGTAGGTCGCCTCCGACCCGGTCGACGTGAGCAGAACCTTCTCGATGGAAGGCACCAGTTCGACGAGTTGCTCGGCCAACCGAACCTCACCCGCGGTAACTCCGACGCCGGCGAGGTCAGTCTGGTGCGCGGCGTCAACGATGGCGGCGACCACATCTGGGTCGTTGTGTCCTAGAAGCGGGGGCCCGAAAGCCGCGTGGAAGTCGGTGAACACGTGCCCGTCTGCGTCGGTGAAGGTTCCGCCCTTCGTCGACGTAACCACCAGATCTTCCAGGCCGGGCACCAGCCGCTGGCCGCTGTTGACGCCGCCCGGGATCAAGACTTTCGCCTTGTCGGGCAGCGACTGCCCCCGATGGTCACTCCCAGACATGGCATCCCCTGTTCGGTTGGACAGAACACTGTGCGGTAGTGTATAACGCAGGGAAGGTTCGGGCAAGGCTTGAAATGGCGGATTTCGGCGTGAGCACGCAGGATTGAGCACTGCCGTACTTACGGCCTCGCAGCAGATTTCGCGGACCTCGGAAGGATGACGCCGATGCCAGCCGACACAACGGAGCCGGCCGAAAGGTACAAGGTCCACAGCGTCGCGCGCGCGCTGCACATGCTCGAAACGCTGGCCGAACCGTCCGCCGACGGTGGGCTCAGCGTGACCGAGATCGGCGAAACCGTGGGCGTGTCAAAGAGTGCCGCGTTCGCGATCCTGCAAACCCTGTTGCACGCCGGGTATGTCGGCGACCGCGGTGTCGGCGAGCACCGCCGATACCGACTCGGGCGGGCGC
>JAFIHI010000106.1 GCA_017848755.1 Nakamurella sp.
CGAACCCAGGTAGTGGAACGGGCCGAAGTTGTAAGTCTTCCCGCCGACGAACGGGCTCAGCTGGGTGAACCCCTGGTTCGGCAACCGCTGCGGGCCGGACCCCGCGAGCGCGGGATCGGTGAGGCCGAGGGAGCCACCGGTCAACGGCTCGAAGTAGCTGGAGTTGACGAAGAGACGGAGGATCTCCCCCACGGCGATGGTGGCGATGGCCAGATAGTCCCCGCGCAATCGAAGGGTCGGGATCCCCAGCAGCAACGCGAGCGCCACCGAGACGAGGATCGCGACCAGCACGCTCACGCTCAGCGGAAGACCGTACTTGGCGACGCTCACCCCTACGCCGTACGAGCCGACCAACATGAAGGCCACCTGGCCGAAATTCAGCAGGCCAGTGTATCCGAAGTGCAGGTTCAGGCCGACGGCGGCGAGCGCGTAGATAGCCGCGGACGGGCCGAGCATGTCGCTCAGCGCCGAGGAGAAGATTCCACCCCAGTCCATGGCCGGCCCTATCCCGCTCTCTGAAGGCGTCCGAGGATCCCCTGAGGCCGCACCAGTAGCACCACGACGAGCACCAGCATGGCCCAGGCGTTCTGCAATTCGGGTGGGAACCACACCGTCGAGTACTGGGCGACCAGGCCCACCACGATGCTGCCCAGCATGGCGCCGTACGCGCTGCCGAGACCGCCCAGGATGATCCCGGCGAACATCAGCAGCAGCAGCCGGAAGCCCATGTCGAACGAGACCGCCGAGGTCAGTCCGAACAGGACGCCGCCCACCGCCGCGAGTCCGCCGCCGATCACCCAAACCTGCAGGATGACGCGATCGACATTGATCCCGGACGCCTCCGCGAGGTCACGGTTGTCGGCCAGCGCGCGCATGGCCTTGCCCATGCGCGTGCGTTGCAGCATCACCGCGACAGCCACCAATATCGCGATGGAGACCACGATGGTGATCAGGTCCATCGGCGTGGCGGAGAACGGTCCCCAGGTGAGCTGCGTCTGCGCGGTGGCCTGTTTGAATTGCTGGCGATCCGGGCCGAAGAAGAATTGGATGCCGTTCCGTAGCAGGAGCGAGAGCCCGATCGAGATGATGAACATCTGGATCAGCCCGCTGCCTCGCTTGCGGAGCGGCCGCCACAGGACGAACTCCAGCAGCCCCGACAGCACGGCCACGGCGATGACGGCGAGCACGATGGCGATCACGAACGGCCACTGCAACGGCGAGGTCCCGAAGGCGAATGCGACGACGGCCCCGAGCGTCACCAACTCACCGTGCGCGAAGTTGATGAGGCGCGTGGTCCCGAAGATCAGCGAGAGCCCCACGGCCGTCATCGCGATGATCAGGCCGAATCGCAGGCCCGTGATGAAGATCGAGATCAGGTACTCCAACTGCCCGGAACCACCACCGCCGCCGGTGGCACCGGTGCCCTCACCCTGCTTCACCAGCGGGAAGATGGCGACCTTCGAAAAACCGGGCTGCACCACCAGGCCCTGCAGCGTCTCCTTTCCGGCCGTCTGCAGTTGCACCGTGTTCGGCAACGTCTTGACATCGAGCGTCACCTGATAGGTACCCGCGTGCGGCACCGGGATCTGCCACTTGCCGTCCTTCCCGCTGGTCGCCGAGCCGATCTCCTTCCCGTCTTGCGAGACGGTGATTGTCACGCCTTCGATCGGTTCGCGGGCGCCGCCCTCGCCGATCGGGGCCATCAGCGTCCCGGAAATCGTTTCGCCCTGCGCACCGGACGAGCTGGACGGCGCCGCCGCGTCGCCCGACCCGTCCGCGACCAGGTGTGACGCCGGTTCGCTGGACGCCCTCGCCGCGCTCGGATGCGCGGTCGCCGGTGATGCGGCTGGTGAAGCGAATGCCGCGCCGCCACCGCATAGGGCAATCAAGGCAGCGAACATGATCGGCATGACGATCGCCAGCAGGCGTTTGCGCACGTGCGTCCCTCCGCTCCGCTGATCGTCGTGCCAGTGACCGGTCTGATCTAAACACAGCACGCAAGGACACCCTTGCTTTACGCCGTGTTTGCGGTACTGATTGTTACCCGATGGGCCGCGATCGCGCATTACCAGACTCGCCAAGGATTCGAACGGTGACACAAGGTGACCAGTCCCGGGCGGTCCGTAGGAACGCGATGTACGCGCCCGCAACGCTCGGGCGCCGCGCCACGAGCCGCCGCAGGCCCGCCGCACGTGCCGACCGCCGCGTCACCCCGCGTCCGAACGTGCCGGTAGCATCATCACGGTGGGCGCCGATCCCGCGCGTGAGCCCCCGTAGCCCAATTGGCAGAGGCAACGGATTCAAAACCCGTCCAGTGTGAGTTCGAGTCTCACCGGGGGCACCGCCCGCGCGAATCGTGCCGCCGTGGCCATGGAGGTCCGATCCCCCCGGCCCGGAACGTCGTCATACTCGACCGGCAAGATTCAAGCCGTGAGCATCGACGGCGACACGAGCCCCGCAAGCCCGGTCGGGCCGCGGCAGCGGCTTCCGGGCATCGTCTGGGTGCTGTCGGTGATCGCGGTGTGCGTGGCCGTCGGGTTCGGGATTGTGGCGCCCGCCCTGCCCGTCTTCGCGCGTGATTTCGGCGTGGGGGTGACCGCGGCGGGCCTGGTGATCAGCATGTTCGCGGCGATGCGGATGGCCTCGGCGTTCGGGGTCGGCAGGCTCGTCGACCGGCTGGGCGCACGGCTGGTGCTCGGGACCGGGCTGGTGATCGTGGCGGTGTCCAGCGGGTTGGCGGGCTTGAGCCGCAATTACCTCGAGCTCCTGCTGCTGCGGGGGGCGGGCGGTATCGGTTCGGCGATGTTCTCGGTGGCGGCGGCGTCGGTGATGGCGAACCGGATCCCGTCCGAGGTGCGCGGACGCGCCATGAGCGTGTGGTCCGGGTCGTTCCTGCTCGGCGGCGTGCTGGGGCCGGTGATCGGCGGGCCGCTGACGGCGATCAGCCTGCGCACGCCGTTCTTCTTCTACGCAGGAACGCTGGGGGTCGCCGCCGTGGTCGCCTTCAGCGCGCTCCCGCACGTCCCGCGGGCGGCGCGAACCACCGAGTATGACGATGATCCGGCCGAAGGCGTTCGAGAAGCGTTGCGCCTGCCGCATTTCCGAGTCGCTCTGCTGGGTAGCCTGACCGAGGGCTGGTCGGTGGCCACGCGGAGCGCGCTGGTGCCGCTGTTCGTGACGGAGGCGCTGCTGCTCAGCGAGGCGTGGAGCGGATACGCGCTGGCCATCGCCGCGGCGGTGAACGCGGCGGTGCTGCTGCCGCTGGGCCGGTGGAGTGACCGGCGAGGGCGGCTGGGCGTGGTCGTGATCGGTGGCACGGCCGGCGCCTGTGGGATGGCGGCATTGGCCGCCCCGCCTGTCCTGTGGTTGCTGGTCGGGGCGATGGCGCTGCTCGGCATCGGCGCGGCGGCACAGGCAGTGGGGCCGAGTGCGATCCTCGGCGACGTGGCGCGGGGGCGGCGCGGTTCGGTGATCGCGACCTATCAGGTGACGGGTGATGTCGGGACGATGATCGGGCCGATCGTGGCGGGAGCGCTGGCGGATCTGTTCGGTTTCTCGGCGGGCTTCGCGTTGACCGCCGCGATCTGCGTGGTTCCGGCCGTGATCGCCGTGCCGTACATGCGTGCGAAACGTACCGGCAGCACGGTGTCGGAGGAGGATGGCACGATGCCGGCATGACGGATAGGACGCTCGGCCGGATCGCCGCCCTGCTGCGCAAGGCCGAATCGACGGACAACTCGCACGAGGCCGATGCCTATATGGAGGCGGCGCAGCGCATCGCGACGTCCGCGTCGATCGATCTGGCGGTGGCCCGGGCGCACACGGTGCACCGGGAGCGGCGGGCGACGCCGACCCAGCGCGAGATCGTGATCGGCGAGGCCGGAAAACGGGGTCTGCGCACCTATGTGGAGTTGTTCCTGGCGATCGCCCGGGCGAACGGGCTGACCTGCGATGTGGCGCGGAACTCGACGCGGGTCTTCGCCTACGGGTTCGACTCCGACCTGGATGCGACGCACGCGCTGTACGCGTCGCTGATCGTGCAGATGGTGCGGGCCTCGGACGAGTTCATCAAGTCCGGGGCGTACGCGGCGGAGCGGGTGGAGCGTTATTCCGCGACGCGGCGGCGCTGGGAGATCGGCGCAGTCAGCCCGATCACGGCGCGGCTCAGTTTCCAGCGCGCGTTCGCGGCGCGCATCGGCACGCGGCTGCGCGAGGCGCGGGAAGCGGCGACGGCGGAAGCGATCCAGCGAGAGGCTTTCCGGCGGGAAACCGAAGCCGGGGCGAACCGCGGCGAGTCCGCGACGGGCGTGGCGCTCGCGTTGCGCGCGCGCGATCTGGAGGTGGCCGATCACTATCGCGCGAATTCGACGGCGCGGGGGTCCTGGCGGGGCTCCGCGGCGTCGGCGGGGCACTCCCGGCACGCGAGCCGGGCCGGCGATCGGGCAGGCCGGGCCGCGCGTCTGGGCACGGAGCGCGAGATCGGCGGCGGGCGCGGGCAGATCGGCCGCGCCGGCGCGGAACCGTGAGCGTGCGGGCCCGCGACCGGCAGCGCTCAGCCGTGTACGCGGCCGAGGACCAGGTCGCCCGGATCCTCGACCGAGCGGCGCACTATCCGGTGGTCGAGATCGCGGGGTCACGGCTCACCCTTTCGCCGGAGCGCCGGTTCGGCGACATTCCTTCTGTCCAGCGGTATGTCGATGCGGTTCTCGCGCTGCCGTGGGTTCGGGAGCGGTGGCCGGAAGCGGTGCGCCCCGTGCTCGTGCGGGAGCGGCGCGGCGCCGCGCGGGCGCACTACGAGGTAACGGGGGCGGTGATCGCGGTGCCCGTGCCGACCCACGGAACCGGGTGGGCGCTGCGGGAGATGGTGGTGCTGCACGAGATCGCGCATCACCTCGGCGGCGCGGAAGACACCGGCCACGGCCCGGGTTTCGCGGGCCGGATGCTGGATCTGGTGGACGGCGCGATCGGCGCCGAGGTCGCGCTGGTGCTGCGAGTCGCGCTGGCGGACCAGGGGGCGACCGTCGGATAGCAGCCAGGGTCGTTACGGTTGACCCGTGAATGCAGCGCATCTCGATCCGGACGAGTTCCGGCGGCAGGGCCACGCGGTCGTCGACTGGATCGCCGACTACTACCGGCACGTCGAGGAGTTCCCGGTCCGGTCGGCCGTGCATCCCGGCGACATCGCCTCCGCCCTGCCGCTCGACCCGCCGGCCGGTGGCGAGGGCGTCGAGGCACTGCTCGCCGATCTCGACCGCATCGTGCTGCCCGGACTGACGCACTGGCAGCATCCGTCGTTCTTCGCGTACTTCCCGGCGAACACGTCCGGGCCCGCCATCCTGGGCGATCTGCTCTCGTCCGGCCTGGGTGTGCAGGGCATGGTCTGGGCCACCAGCCCGGCGGCGACCGAGGTGGAGACCCGCGTGATGGACTGGCTGGCCGAGCTCCTCGACCTGCCGCAGCGTTTCCGTTCCGGCGGTGCCGGCGGTGGCGTCATCAACGACACGGCGTCGACCGCGGTGTTGACGGTGTCGGTGGCGGCGCTGCACCGAGCGAGCCACGGGCAGGCGCGCGTCGACGGCCTGCGCGGCCAGTACACGGTGTATTGCTCGACCGAAGCGCACTCATCTGTGGCGAAGGCAGTGGCGATCGCCGGAGTCGGGTCGCAGCAGTTGCGGCTGATCCCGACCGTCTCCCCTGGCGGCCCGATGGACGTCGCGGCCCTGGCCGCCGCGATGACCGCCGACCATGCGGCCGGCCTAGTGCCGACCATGGTCGTCTCCGCGGTGGGCACCACCGGTACCGGCGCCGTCGATCCGACGGCGGAGATCGCGGCGGTCGCCGCGCAGCACCGGGCGTGGGTGCACGTCGACGCGGCGTGGGCCGGTGTCGCGGCCGTCGCGCCCGAGTACCGGGGCCTCACAAACGCGGGGCTCGAGCTCGCGGATTCCTACGCGACCAACCCGCACAAGTGGCTGCTGACCACGTTCGACTGCGATGCGCTGTACGTGGCCGACTCCGCGGCGCTGATCGGTGCGATGTCGCAGACACCGGAGTACCTCCGCACGCGGCAGTCGGACGCGGGCACCGTGATCGACTACCGCGACTGGCACATCCAACTGGGCCGCCGGTTCCGGGCACTGAAACTGTGGGCCGTGCTGCGGCACTACGGATCGGCCGGGCTCGCCGCGCACATCCGCACTGGAGTTTCGCTGGTGGACCGGCTCCTCGCCGGGCTGCAGAAAGACGCGCGATTCACCGTGACCCACCGGCAGCTGTCCCTGGTGTGCCTGCACCTGACGACCGGCGCCGGACTGGACGCGGACAACACCGCGACGCTCGCGCTGATGCACGCGATCAACGACTCCGGCGCTGCGTACCTCTCGCACACGTCGGTCGACGGCCGAACGCTGCTACGCGTGGCGGTCGGGACCCCGAGCACGGAGGAACGCCATATCGACGCGCTGCTGGACGCCATGCGCGCGGCCGCGAACAACGTCATACCCGAAACCGCGGCCACAGCGGCAGCCGCGGCACACACGGCAACCGACGAGCCGGCCGGCCGCTAACGCAGCCGCATCAGCCCCTCCTGGACGACCGTGGCGAGCATCTGGCCGTCGGCGCTGAAGAAATGGCCAGTGCACAGCCCACGCGCCCCAGAAGCACTCGGTGATGACGTCTGGTACAGCACCCAATCGTCCATGGTGATGGGCCGGTGGAACCACATGGCGTGGTCCAGCGAGGCGAGCTGGATGCGGTCGATACCCGCCGCGATCCCGTGACTGATAAGCGCGGAGTCCAGCAGCGTGAGGTCCGACATATACGCGAGCAAGCACACGTGCAGCAGCGGGTCGGGGGGCAGTGCGCCGTCGGCGCGGAACCACACCTTCGTCGCCTCACCGGGCTGCGGCCCGCGCGCCCGCGCTGCCCAGGGCGTGTCGGTGGCGTAGCGCACCTCGAACGGGCGCGGCAGGGTCGCCCACACCACTATCTGATCGCGGTAGGGCGCAAGCTGCTCGGCGTAACCGGCGAGGGTCTCGGGTCGCGGAGCCGGCGGCATCGGCAGGGCATGGTCCACCCCGGGCTCGTCGATCTGAAAGGATGCGGACATGGCGAAGATCGGCTGCCCGTGCTGGATCGCCGTCACCCGCCGGGTGGAAAACGATCGCCCGTCCCGGGTGCGGTCGACCTCGTAGACGATGGGCGCCCTGGAATCTCCCGCGCGCATGAAGTAGCCGTGCAGCGAATGCACCCGCCGATCCGCTGGGACGGTGCGCCCAGCCGCCGTCAGAGACTGCGCGGCGACCTGACCGCCGAACACCCGGACCGGCGCGACCTCCGGCGACGAACCACGAAACAGGTTGTCTTCCAAGCGTTCCAGGTCCAGGATGCGCACCAGCGCATCGAGCACGGCCTGGCCGCGGGGGACGCCGTCGATATCCCTCAGCACGTCTGTCACGGGCATTACGGTATCGGCCGGCAGCGCCCGGCCGTCTACCGCCCGGGGGCTAGGAGGGGTCAGATGTCGTCGGCGCCGAGGCGATGCACGCGGATCAGGTTCGTCGACCCGGAGGTGTTCGGCGGCGAGCCCGCGACGATGACCACTCGGTCGCCGACCGAATATCCCGGCACCTGCACCACCGCGCTGTCCACCTGTCGGATCATCTGGTCGGTGGTTTCCACCGGAGGGACCGAGAAGGCCTGCGCCCCCCAGGTGAGGGACATCTGCCGATAGGTCGCCGGAACCGGCGTGAACGCGAGCAGCGGAAGCGGTGTGTGCAGCCGGGCCAGCCGGCGAACGGTGTCACCGGTCTGCGTGAAGGCGACCAGGGCCGCCGCCCGCAGGCGTTCGCCGATATCCCGCGCGGCATACGACAGGACGCCGCGTTTCGTCTGCGGCACATGGGTGAGCGGCGGGACGGCGACGGATTCGTCCTCGACGGCCTGGATGATGCGCGCCATGGTCGTGACGGACAGGGCCGGGTACTTGCCGACGGATGTTTCACCGGACAGCATGACGGCATCCGCACCGTCCAGGACGGCGTTGGCCACGTCGGAGGCCTCCGCACGAGTGGGCCGGGAGTGTTCGATCATCGAGTCGAGCATCTGGGTGGCGACGATGACGGGCTTTGCATTCTCCCGCGCGATCTGCACGGCGCGCTTCTGTACGAGCGGGACCTGCTCCAGCGGCAGTTCCACGCCGAGGTCGCCGCGGGCGACCATGATGCCGTCGAATGCGTCCACAATCGCTTCGAGATTGGCTACCGCCTCGGGCTTCTCGAGTTTCGCGATGACGGGCACGTGCGGTGCGCCAACCTCATCCATCACCGCGTGCACCAGGTCGATATCGCCAGCCGATCGCACGAACGACAGCGCGATGAAATCGACGCCGAGACCGAGCGCGAACTTCAGGTCCTCGATGTCTTTCTCGCTCATCGCTGGAACCGAGATGTTCATGCCCGGCAAGGAGAGGCCCTTGTTGTTGGACACCTCACCGCCTTCGGTCACCGTGCAGAGGACATCGTTGCCGCGCACCTCGTCGACGACAAGGCCGACCTTGCCGTCGTCGACGAGCAGCCGGTCCCCCTTCCGGGCGTCGCGGGCGAGGCCCTGATACGTGGTCGAGACGCGATCGTGATCGCCGAGGACGTCGTCAACCGTGATCGCCACCTTCTCGCCGGTCGCCCAGCGGACCGGGCCCTCCGCGAAGCGGCCGAGCCGGATCTTCGGGCCTTGCAGGTCACCGAGGATGCCGATCGGCCGGCCGACGCCCTCGGATGCGGCGCGCACCCGGTCGTAGACGATCTTGTGATCGGCATGATCGCCGTGGGAGAAGTTCATCCGGGCGACGTCCATGCCCGCGGCGATCAGTTCGGCGATGGCGTCCGCGCTGGATGTCGCAGGACCGAGCGTGCAAACGATCTTGGCGCGGCGACTCATGGATTGACCCTTCCGGTCGGGGACGCCAACAGGGCTGTGGGCGCGGTCGTGGTGCTGGCGACGCCAGTCACGCGGGGAGTTTACTCGCCGCTTCTTGAACGATTCCGAGAGGGTGATCAGGCCCGATCGGAGTCGCGATCGGATTCCCGGCCTCGCGCACGGCCCGACTCGGGATCGTCGAGGTCGCCGTCCAAGGCGGTCTCGTCGTCATCGTCGTCATCATCGGCCGGGATGTCAGGGGCGATCGTGCCGCCGGCGGACTCGTGCCGCCGTCCGGGGCGGCCGGGCACGATCCCCCACACAGTGGCCGGATCCTCCCGGCGCAGCGACCGCGTCACCACCAGGTAGATCACGGCCGCGAGGAAGACGGCGACCGAGACGAACACGTTGAGTCGCAGTCCGAGGATGTGGTTCGCGTGGTCGATCCGCAGCATCTCGATCCATCCGCGGCCCGCCGTGTATCCGGCGACGTACAGCGCGAACGCGCGGCCAGGCCCGAGCCGGAACCGACGATCCGCCCACACGACGAGGAGCGCGACACCGACGTTCCAGACGATCTCGTACAGGAAGGTGGGGTGGTAGGTGCCGCAGAGCACGGTCGGATCGGCCTTGATCCATTCCGTCGGGAACTCGCCGCTGCCGCAGTCCGCGGCCGTGCCCGCGACGCCGCCCGGGGTGCGCAGGAATACTTCGAGCGCCCACGGCGCCGACGTCGGCGCGCCGAACAGCTCCTGATTGAAGTAGTTGCCGAGCCGGCCGATCGCCTGGGCGAGCACGATGGCCGGCGCCAGCGCGTCCGCGATAGCACCGAACGGGATCCCGTACCTGCGCGCGCCGATATACGCCCCGAGCCCGCCGAGCGCGATCGCGCCCCAGATGCCGAGCCCGCCGTTCCAGATGGCGAACGCGCCCCACGGGTTCCAATTCTGGCCGGGGACGCTCGGATTACCGAAGTACAGCTCCGGATCGGTGATCACGTGGTAGAGCCGTCCGCCGACCAGGCCGAACGGCACCATCCACACCGCGAGGTCGGTGATCGCGCCGGGTCGGCCGCCGCGCGCCACCAACCGGCGGTTGCCCCAGAGTGCGGCGACGACGATGCCGGCGATGATGCAGATCGCATACGCCCGCAGCGGCACCGGCCCGACCTCCCACACGCCACGCGGTGGGGACGGAATGCCTGCGGCGAAGGGCACCGATCCCACGAACGATGCCGCGGTCGAGAACGGCGTCATACTCGGGCCTCCCGCCTGGTGGACGGCTCCCGCACTCCGGCGGCGAGTTCGGCCACCAGCGCGCCCAGCCGCGCCTGACCGCCGTCGGCGGCCGTGACCAGCGCCGATCCGACGATGACGGCGTCCGCGAAAGACGCGATCTCGGCCGCCTGTGCGCGGGTGCGTACGCCGAGGCCCACGCCGATGGGGAGATCGGTGTGCTGCCGGCAGCGCGCGACGAGATCGGGGGCGTCGTGCGACACCGCGTCGCGCGCACCGGTCGTACCCATCACCGAGGCGGCGTACACGAATCCGCGGCACGCCGCCGTCGTGAGCGCGATCCGGTCGGCCGGCGACGACGGCGCGACCAGGAAGATCGGGTCGATGCCGTGCGCATCGGTCGCCGCGCGCCATTCGGCGGCCTCGTCCACGATGAGGTCCGGGGTGATGACGCCGGCACCGCCGGCCGCCGACAGGTCGCGGGCGAACGCGTCGAGACCGTAGGCGAGCAAGGGGTTTACGTAGCTCATGACGATGGGAACCGCACCGCGGGCGGCCACGCGTTCGATGAGCGCGAACGTGTCCCGGGTGCGCCAGCCGGCGGCGAGCGACGCCCGTTGCGCGGAGCAGATCACCGGCCCGTCGAGCACCGGGTCGGAGAACGGCAGGCCGACTTCCACGGCGTCGCAACCGGAGTCGACGATGGTGTCGAGAAGGGCTGCGCTGCCAGGGATATCGGGGTAACCGGCGGGCAGGTATCCGATCAGCGCGGCGCGACCGCCCGCCCGCGTACGCGAGAACAGTTCCGCCAACGGGTCTTTCGCGGTGCTCATCGGTCCGTGCCCGGGGGCTTAGCGGCGCCGTCACCGAGTCCGAAGTAGGCCATCGCGGTCTCCATGTCCTTGTCGCCACGCCCGGAGACGGTGATGACGACGGTTCCGTTCGGGCCGATCTCGCGTGCCACGTCCAGCGCGCCGGCGACGGCGTGCGCCGACTCGATCGCCGGAATGATGCCCTCGGTGCGCGACAGCAGCGCGAAGGCGTCCATCGCGGCCGCATCGGTGATCGACCGATACTCGGCGCGGCCGATCTCTGCGAGGTGGGAATGCTCCGGTCCCACCCCCGGGTAGTCGAGACCGGCCGAGATGGAATGGGATTCGATGATCTGACCGTCGGCGTCCTGCAGCAGATAGGAGCGGGCGCCGTGCAGCACACCGATCGTGCCGCCGGAGATGGTCGAGGCGTGGCGCCCGGTGGCGATGCCGTCGCCGCCCGCCTCGCAGCCGACGAGCCGGACGGACGGGTCGTCTAGATAGGCATGGAACGAGCCGATGGCGTTCGAACCGCCACCGACGCACGCGACCACAGCGTCCGGCAAGGTGCCAGTGAGGTCCAGCACCTGCTGCCGGGACTCGAGTCCGATGATTCGTTGGAAATCCCGCACCATTAGCGGATACGGGTGCGGGCCGGCGGCGGTGCCGAATACGTACATCGTGTCCGCGACGTTGGTGACCCAGTCCCGGAACGCCTCGTTGATCGCGTCTTTGAGCGTCGCGGAGCCGTCCGTGACGGACACGACCTCGGCGCCGAGCAGCCGCATCCGGGCCACGTTGAGGGCCTGACGCTGGACATCGACGGCGCCCATGTAGACGGTGCATCTCAGCCCGAACAGGGCTGCGGCCGTCGCGGTGGCGACGCCGTGCTGGCCGGCCCCGGTCTCCGCAATGACGCGGGTCTTCCCTGCGCGCGCGGTGAGCAGCGCCTGCCCCAGCACGTTGTTGATCTTATGGCTGCCGGTGTGGTTGAGATCCTCGCGCTTGAGCAGCAGCCGTGCCCCGCCGACGTGCGCGGAGAGCCGGCGCGCGTCGGTGAGCGGGCTCGGACGGCCGGCGTAGGTCGTCGCAAGCCGGTCCAGTTCGGCGAGGAACTCGGGATCTCTCCTGGCCTTGTCGTAGTCTGCGGCGACCTCGTCGAGCGCCGCGACCAGGGCCTCCGGCAGCCACCGACCGCCCATGGTGCCGAAATATCCGCGCGCGTCCGGGTCGTGCGTGGTACCGCCCAGGCCATCGGACGCTCGCGGCAGTCCGGGGTGCGAGTCCACCACCGGATCAGTCCGCCGGCCGCGGACAGGCGGGGTGCGATCCGGCGGTCACCAGATCGGCGACGGCGGTCCGCGGGTCCCTGCTGGTCACCAGGCCCTCTCCGACCAGGACCGCGTCCGCCCCGGCACCGGCGTAGGCGAGCAGGTCGGCCGGTCCGCGCACCCCGGATTCGGCGACGGTGACGATCCCGCTGGGAAGTCCCGGCGCGATCCGCGCGAACGCGTCGCGGTCGACCTCGAAGGTGGAGAGATTCCGTGCGTTGATACCGATCACGCTGGCCCCGGCGTCCAGTGCGCGCGTCGCCTCTGCTTCGGTATGCACCTCCACGAGGGCCGTCATGCCGAGCGATTCCACCCGCTCCAGAAGGCCCAGCAGCACGTTCTGTTCCAGCGCCGCCACGATCAAGAGGACCAGGTCTGCGCCGTACGCCCGCGCCTCGTGCACCTGGTAGGGGCTGACCACGAAGTCCTTACGCAATACGGGCACGTCCACCGCGGCGCGCACCGCCGCGAGATCGGCCAGGCTGCCGTCGAATCGGCGCCGTTCGGTGAGGACGGAGATCGCCCGCGCACCGCCGTCGGCGTACGTCGCCGCGAGCTTCGCCGGATCGGCGATCGCGGCGAGGGCTCCCCGGCTCGGACTGCGCCGTTTGACCTCGGCGATGACGCCGACACCGGGCGCCTTGAGCGCTGCCAGCGCACTCCGCGGCGGCGGCGCATCCTGCGCGCGGGCCTTGATCTCGGCAAGTGGCGTGGCTGCCTCGCGCGCCGCGAGATCCTCGCGAACGCCGTCGAGGATGCTGTCAAGCACACTCACCCGATGGTCACCTCATCAGCCGTAGCGGGGACCGGGCACCGCGAGCGGACCGACGCGACCATGCGATGAGGATGGCCACGTCGGGCGTGCCGTGGACCGGCCCGTCGAGCAAGCTCATGGTATCCGGCCCACGGGCACCCCAATGACCGGGTGCGGTGCCGCGCACGGTCCGCGTGGTGGCCGGCTACGGGCGGTTGATGTCGTCCGGGTCCGCGGCGGTGGGGTCGATCCCGGCGTCCAGGGCACGCCACAGCTCCGCGCCGTCGGCCGCCGCGGACTCGGGCCGCGCCGTCATCCGCGCCCGCGCCCGCCGGGCGGCCGGCGACTCGTATGCCGACGCGCGCCTCGCCACCGGACTGCGCGCGATCACGATCACCAGCCCGGCCAGCGCCGCGAGCGCGCCGCCGAGAAGGGCCAGCAGCGGTCCGCCGATGTTCTGCGCGGCCGCGCCGACCGCGTCCGCCGGCCTCTTGAGCTCGGCGGCGAACCGGTCCGCGTCGGGCTGGGCGGCCGCCGCCACCGACAGCGCCATCACAGCCAGGCCCGCGAGAGCGACCGCCGCGCCGATGATGCGGCGCGGGACGCCGCGCGTCAGCAGTGCCGCCCCCAGGCCGGCGACGACCACGAGCGCGATGGGTACTAGGGCCGGCACCAGCGCCGAGCCGCGCAGCGCGGCGCTCACCGGACCGGTGAGCGGGTCGCGATAGTGGCGCGTCCACCACGGCATCGCGGCCGCGCCGACGAGGCAGCTCGCCCCGGCCAGCGCCGCCACGGGCGCGGCGAGCCTGTGCCGTAACCGGGGTCGCGACGGGCGCGCACCGGAAGCACCGGCAGAGCTCGAAGCGCCCGGCGCCGGCGGTCGCGCCGCGGTCATGTGACCGCCTGCCAGGTCGCGGCCGCAGCGACGGCGCCGAGCACCGCCGCGGCCTTGTTCCGGCACTCGAGATCCTCGGACTCCGGCACCGAATCGGCGACGATCCCCGCCCCCGCCTGGACGTACGCAGTGCCGCCGCGCAGCACCGCGGTGCGGATCGCAATCGCCGTGTCCGCGTCGCCGGCGAAGTCCAGATAGCCGACGATCCCCCCGTACGGCCCGCGGCGCGCCGGCTCCAGCGCGCGAATGATCTGCAGCGCACGCGGTTTCGGCGCGCCCGACAGGGTCCCAGCGGGGAAGCAGGACGTGACGGCGTCGAGCGCACTCCGCCCCGGGGCGAGCCGGCCCGTCACGGTCGAGACAATGTGCATCACATGCGAGTAGCGCTCGATCGTGAAGAAGTCGGTGACCGCCACGCTGCCCGGCCGGCACACCCGGCCGAGGTCGTTGCGCCCGAGGTCGACCAGCATCACGTGCTCGCTGCGTTCCTTCTCGTCGGCCAGCAGGTCCTTCGCGAGCAGGGCATCGTCCTCGTCCGTGGCGCCGCGCGGGCGGGTGCCGGCGATGGGGTGCATGGTCACCGCGCCGTCTCGCACCGTCACCAATGCCTCGGGCGACGAGCCGACGATCCACATCGGCTCACCGGAGGGCGTCGGCAGATGCAGCAGGTACATGTACGGGCTGGGGTTCGTGGCGCGCAGCACCCGGTACACGCGCAGCGTCTGGGTCCACGGCGGCGCCGCAGCGTCCGGTCCGACAGCGTCCGCACCGGCGGCCGACCTCGCACCGTCCGATTCCGCACTGCCCAACCCCGCGCCACCCGGCACCAGATCCGCATCGAACCGCTGCGAGACGACGATCTGGAACGCGTCCCCCGCCCGGATGTGCTCCTGCGCCGCGCGCACCGCCGCCTGGTAATCCACAGCCGTGGTGCGCCGCCGGTAGCGCGGCTCGGCCGCCTCGAAGCTCGCGGCCGGCAGCGCGACGGGGCTCGCCAACGCGGAGGCCATGGCGTCCAGCCGCCGGACCGCGTCGTCGTAGGCGGCGTCCACGCGCTCGTCGGTGCCGTCGTAGTTGATGGCGTTGGCGATCAGCGTCACCGTGCCCTCGTGGTGGTCCAGCGCCGCGAGGTCCGTCGCCAGCAGCATCACCAGCTCCGGAACGCGCAGTTCGTCGGCCTGGCCGTCCCCGATCCGCTCCAGCCTGCGAACAACGTCATATCCGAGATAACCGACCAAACCGCCGGTGAGTGGCGGCAGTCCGTCGAGCGGTTCGGTGTGCAGGGCGCGCAGGGTTTCGGCGACCGCCTGGAGTGGGTCGCCGCTGGTCGGCAGCCCGGCGGGCACCGATCCGAGCCAGGCGACCTCGCCGTCCGCCTCGCTGATGGCTGCGCCGCTGGCGACGCCGACGAACGACCACCGCGACCAGGATCGGCCGTGTTCCGCCGATTCGAGCAGGAACGTGCCAGACCGGTCGGCGGCGAGCGTCGCGTACAGGCTGACTGGCGTGAGCGCGTCGGCGAGCAGCCGGCGGGTGACCGGGATCACCCGCCGGTCGCGGGCGAGCTCGCGGAAGGTGTCGCGGCCGGGCACGGTGGCGCCGAGCGGCGGCAGATCGGAGGGCATGATCGCTATTCTGCCGCCCGCAGCACGCGCCCCTCGAAGCAGCTGTGCGTGCCGGTGTGGCAGGCGGCGCCGGTCTGGTCGACGAGCAGCAGCAGCGCGTCCGCATCGCAGTCGTAGCGCATCTCGATCACCTGCTGCCGGTGCCCGGACGTCTCCCCCTTGACCCAGTACTGCTGCCTGGACCGCGAGAAGTACGTGGCCGCGCCGGTTCTCAATGTCCGCCGCACGGCTTCGGCGTCCATCCACGCGAGCATCAGGACTTCCCGGGTGTCGAACTGCTGGGCGACGACGGGGATCAGGCCGGCCGCATTGAACGTGAGGTCCTCGATCGGCAACTCCCGGTTTTCGGGTATGACGATGTTCTCGGGCCGGGCCCCGTCGCTCGCCGCGGACACCCCGTTCACAGTCGTGCTCCGGACGGAGTCGTGCGGCGGACCGGATAACCGCCCGCGGCGAGCGCGTCTTTGACGTCGGCGATGGCGATGCGCCCGAAGTGGAAGACCGATGCGGCGAGCACCGCGTCGGCCCCGGCGGCCACCGCCTTCACGAAATGTGACAGCTGTCCCGCCCCGCCGGACGCGATCAGCGGCACCGTCACCGCGGCGCGCACGGCGGTGATCATCTCGGTGTCGAATCCGGCCTCGGTGCCGTCGGCGTCCATCGAGGTGAGCAGGATCTCGCCCGCTCCCGCCTGCTGCGCGTGCCGCGCCCAGTCCACCGCGTCGATGCCCGTGCCCTGCCGCCCGCCGTGCGTGGTGACCTCGAAACCGGACGGGCAGTGCGCCTGCGGGGTGGTGACCCGGCGCGCGTCGATGGCCACCACGACGCACTGCGACCCGAATCGGGCGGCCGCCTCGGACAGGAACGCGGGCCGCGTCACGGCGGCGGAGTTCACCGAGACCTTGTCCGCACCGGCGCGCAGCAATGCGTCGATGTCCTCGACAGTGCGCACCCCGCCGCCGACGGTGAG
>JAFIHI010000107.1 GCA_017848755.1 Nakamurella sp.
AGGGCACTGTCGGGGAGCGCCTCTACCCTGCTGGGCATGGCGCCTTCCCGCGCGGCGGACCCGTTGCAGCAGTCGCTGAGCGATCTCGACCCGGCGCTCAGGGACGTCACGTTCGTCGTCGTCGACCTGGAGACGACCGGCGGCTCGTCGGCGGCTGACGCGATCACGGAGATCGGCGCCGTCAAGGTTCGCGGCGGCGAGGTGCTCGGCGAGTTCGCCACCCTGGTAAATCCGGGTCGGGGCATTCCGCCGCAGATCACCATGCTCACCGGGATCACCGACATGATGGTCGGCGCGGCGCCGCGGATCGAGTCGGTGCTGCCCGCCTTCTTGGAGTTCGCCCGCGGATGCGTACTGGTGGCGCACAACGCGCGGTTCGACATCGGGTTCCTGCGTGCCGCATGCACACGGCTGGAGGCGCCCTGGCCGAACCCCGCCGTGGTCGACACGGTTCGGCTCGCCCGGTCAGTGTTCAGCCGCGCGGAGGTGCCGAGCGTCCGACTGGGCGTGCTCGCTCCGCTGCTGGGGGCGCGCGTGGCGCCCGACCACCGCGCGCTGACCGACGCGCGGGCCACCGTGGACGTGCTGCACGCGCTGCTGGAACGCCTCGGCCCACTCGGCGTGATCACGCTGCCGGACCTGGTGCACGCCGAACGCGCCGTGGACCCGGCTCGGCGACGCAAGCGTCACCTGGCGGACGGCGTGCCCGCCGCACCCGGTGTCTACCTGTTCCGCGACGCGGATGGCGCCGTCCTCTACGTGGGCACGTCCGGAAATCTGCGCGCCCGGGTCCGTTCGTACTTCACCGCGGCGGAAACACGCGGGCGGATCAAAGAGATGGTGCTGCTGGCGCAGCGCGTCGACCACGTCGTGTGCGCGACGCGATTGGAGGCGGCCATTCGCGAGCAGCGCCTGATCGCGGCGCACCAGCCGCGATACAACCGTCGTTCGCGCAACCCCGACAAGACGTACTGGATCTGGTTGACCGAGGAGACGTTCCCAAGACTGACGGTGACGGCGTCGCCTCCCGCGGCCGGCACGCCCGCGCTCGGACCGATCACCTCCCGTCGATCGGCCCAGGCCGCGGTGGACGCCATCCAGGCGGCCGCCCCGCTCCGGCGGTGCAGCGGCCGACTGCCGCTCAGACCGCGCCGAACTCCCTGCGCGCTGTACGAACTCGGCCGGTGCGGCGCTCCGTGCGCCGGCCACGAATCGGCTGACGAGTACGCGCGTCATGTCGCGTCGGTCGTCGCGCTGCTGGGCGGCGATTCGACGTCGTTGCTGGACGACCTGCGGCTGCGGATCGAGCGTCTGGCGGGCGCGGAGCGGTACCTCGAAGCGGCGTCGGCCCGCGACGAACTCGCAGCGCTGGTCACCAGCCTGGCGGGCACACAGCGGCTGCGCGCGTTCACGTCGATCGCGGAGCTCGTGGTGGCGCGGCCGGACGGGGCCGCGGGGTGGGAGCTGGCGGTGATCCGGCATGGCCGGCTGGCGGCGGCCGGCAGCGCGAGGCGTGGCACGAATCCGGTGGCGCTGGCCGCGTCGCTCGCGCGGGGCGCGGAGACCGTGTTGCCGAACGGAGGCGCCTTACCTGCCGCGACGGCGGAGGAGTCCCTGACGATCCTCGCGTTCGTCGAGCAACCCGACGTGCGTCTGGTGCGGGCCACCAGCGGCTGGTCGCAGCCTGCCCACGGCGCCGGTCGCTGGGAGGCGTTCACGGCTGCTGCGTCGACCGCGCGCGCGGCGGCGCAGCTCATCGCATGATCCCGGGGCTCGATCCGCGCCCGGACCGCCGCCTTGAGCACCCGGGCGCCCCCGGAACGGCCCGCACGCCGCGCGATAGCATCGCAGCCGGGCGGGTCGCTCGCGTCGCGCACCCTCCGAGCCCGACACGAGACACAGCGAGGGAGAGCCATGGTCACCGCGATCGTGCTCATCGACGTCGAAGCCGCCCGGATCAGCGAGGCAGCCCAAGCGATCGCGGACCTGCCGGGAGTCCAGTCCGTCTACTCCTGCGCGGGGGACGTCGACCTCATCGCGATCGTGACCGCCGCCGACCACGAGGGCATCGCGGAGATCATTCCGGAGCACATCTCGAAGGTGCCCGGCGTGACGAGCACCATCACGCACATCGCGTTCCGCTCCTACGCCAGGCGGGACAGCGAGGACGCGTTCTCCATCGGCATGCAGGCCTGACCGGGAATCGAAAGGGCGGTAACCGCGCCGGCGGCGCTGCCCGTCATCATGCGTCAGCGGCGGCGGCCAGGCGAGCGGTGACCTCGGTCCAGCGCGTGACGAGGCCGGCGACCGCGCCGGACCGCATCGCCTGCTGCGCGCGGGCCAAGCCGGATCCCAGGTCTGCCGTCACATCGCCGGACAACCCCGCATGAGCCGCGAGTGCGGCCGCTGCGTTCAGCGCGACGGCGTCGGCGACCGGCCCCGGGTCGCCCGCGAACACCTGCCTGGCGACGTCCACGTTGACGGCCACGTCGCCACCCCGGAGCGCCTCGGCGGGGGCGCGTGCGATACCGAGATCTGACGGGTCGACCACGGTGCGCGTCACCGACCCGCCACGCACCGCCCACACCGTGCTGGTCGTGGTCGTGGTCAGCTCGTCGATACCGTCATCGCCCCGGAACAGCAGGACGTCGGCGCCGCGGTCGGCGAACACCTGGGCCATGACGGGCGCCATGCGCGCATCGCCGCAGCCGATGGCCCCCGCCGCCGGCTGGGCCGGATTGGTGAGCGGGCCAAGGAAGTTGAAAACGGTGGGCACACCTATTTCCCGGCGCGCCGAGGCGGTGTGCCGGAACGACGGGTGGAAGACCGGCGCGAAACAGAACCCGATGCCGACCTCTCCGACGCACGCTGCCACCGCTTCCGGGGGTAGGGCGATCGCAATTCCGAGTCCCTCGAGCAGATCCGCCGCACCGCACTTCGACGAGGCCGCGCGGTTGCCGTGCTTGACGACGGTCGCACCGGCAGCCGCCGCGACCACCGCTGCCATTGAGGAGATGTTGACGGTGTTCGCCCTGTCCCCGCCGGTGCCGACGATATCGACGGAGCGATCGGCGATCTCGAGGCGATTCGCGTGCGCCAACATGCCGGACACGAGCCCGGCGAGCTCCGCGGGCGTTTCACCCTTCGCCCGCAATGCGATCGCGAAAGCGGCGATCTGGGCGGACGTGGCGCGACCGGTCATCACCTCGTCCATCACCCACGCGGTCTGGCCGGCGGTGAGGTCCGATCCCGCGAGCAGGCCCGACAGCACACCGGGCCAGGTGGGCTCCGGCCCCTCGGATTCGGCCACGATCGCCCGGGTCACGGAGCCGCAGGGGACGCCGCGTGCGCCGCACCGCGGCGGCGCAGCACGGCCGCCACGCTCTCCGCCGCCGTCACGGGGTCGAGCGGGTACATCAGCACCTCGTCGGCCTTGGCCCACGTCGCGAGCCACCGATCGTCCTCGCGGCGCACCAGCAGGATCACCGGCGGCACGATCGCGGCCTCCAGGTGCACCTGCCGGCTGATGCCCATGCCGCCGGCCGGTTGCGCCTCCGCATCCAGGACCAGCACATCCGCCTTGTTGTCGTCCACGGCCATCAACACCTCGGCCACCGTCGAGCATTCGAGGAAATCGATGCGGCCCACATCATGGGCGGGGCGGCGTCCGATCGCGAGGATCACCGATTCCCGGACGTCGGCCCTGTTGCTGAAGACCAGCACCACCGGATTGCTCATCGGGTCGCCCACCTCTACACACGTCGCGTCGCACGGCCGATACGGGCGCTGAAGCCCTCGGTCGATGGTAATGGGCGCGGCGACGCCGGCTCACGGCGACATCCACGTCCTTTCCGGACCGCCACCGGACGCAGGGCGCTGCGGTGGGCCGCCGCGGTCGGCGCACAGC